>MGNX01000083.1:8414-8567 GCA_001796935.1 Chloroflexi bacterium RBG_16_60_22 | reverse complement strand
TGAGGAGTACCGGTTCCGGATGAAGGGTGGCGAGGTGCACCGGATGCTCTTCTCCGCCGAGCTTATCAACATCGATGGCCGGACCTGCCTGATATCCACCACCACCGATATCACCGGCCGCCCCCAGGCCGAAGAAGCGCTGCGGGAGAGTGA
>MGNX01000083.1:8130-8393 GCA_001796935.1 Chloroflexi bacterium RBG_16_60_22 | reverse complement strand
TTACTCCAGCCCGGTGGCCATCGCCATCGTCAGGCTGAGAGATAACCGGTTCATTGACGTCAACGATACTTTTATCCACGCTACTGGCTTTACCCGTGAAGAGGTGGTCAACGATAGCATGGTTGAGTATGGCCTCTGGGCTTACGAAAAAGAACGCGACACAATATTAAAAATGCAGCAGAAATACGGAAGGGTCAGCAATCAGGAAGTCCACTTCCGCATCAAGTCGGGCGAGATACACACCGTGCTGTTCTCAATCGAGA
>MGNX01000083.1:642-7964 GCA_001796935.1 Chloroflexi bacterium RBG_16_60_22 | reverse complement strand
CGGCAAGATATTCGGGATATACCCGTGAGGAGGTTATTGGACGCAGTACCGTCGAACTCGGTATATGGCCTAATCCTGAAGACCGCGACAGGATGCTGCGTACGCTCAAGCAACATGGCAGGGTCCGCAATGAAGAGCTGCAATTACGCGCCAAGTCGGGCGAGTTGCACACGGTGTTATTCTCCGCGGAGCCCATCGATATCGGCGGCGAAAAGTGTATTCTCGCCACGCAGCTTGATATCACTGAATACAAGAAGGCCATGGAAAAGGCCGGTGAGGTCGAGGAGCTGAAAAAGCTGGACCGGCTGCGGACGGAGCTGCTGGCCAACATCTCCCACGAGCTGCGCACCCCCCTGGCGGGCATCAAGGGCTTCGCCACCATGCTCCTGGACTACGAGAGGAGATTAAAACCCGCGGAAAAGCGGGAGTACCTGGAGAGCATCGATAGGAATACCGACCGACTCGTTAATCTCATCGAGCAGCTGATGGTAATGTCCAGCCTGGAGGCGGGCGCTCTTTCCATAAATAGGAACCCCACCGCCATCGACCGGATGTGCCGGGAAGCCATCGAGGAAGGCCGGGTAAGGTCGCCCCGGCACCGCTTTGTCCTGGACCTGCCGGCGAAACTACCCAGGGTAAAAATCGATAGCCAGCGCATCCGGCAGGTGATAGACAATATCATCGACAACGCGATAAAGTACTCCGGGGCCGATACCGAGATAACCCTGGCGGTGCAGACAACGGGGGAGGAGCTGCTCGTCACCGTAACCGACCACGGGGCGGGCATCCCGCCGGAAGACCTGCCGACGATATTCGAGCCGGCGTTTTCGTACCGTAACAAATTAAAAACGGGCGGGCCGGGGTCCGGACTGGGACTGTCCATCTGCAAGGGGCTGGTGGAAGCCCACGGCGGCCGAATCTGGCTGGAGAGCGAGAAGGGAAAAGGCACCCGCTGCTCCTTTACCCTGCCGCTGGCTTTACCTTAAAAGCACTTCATCCGTGTCACCCTGAGCGTAGCGAAGGGTCCAGGGGCGGAGGGGATTCTTTCGTCACGCCGTTCCTCAGAATGACATTTAGGCAAAGCCCGTGCCCCTCGAGGGGTAAGGCCGCCGCTCAGAATTTACCCTTCAGCATACGGTAGGTGTCGTCCAGCGCCTGCGGCACCACCCGGACATCCGCCAGGACGGGGATATAGTTGGTATCACCCTGCCAGCGTGGGACGATGTGACTGTGGCAATGGTCCTCGATGCCGGCCCCGGCCACCCTGCCCAGGTTCGCCCCCATGTTGAAACCGCCGGGCTTCAAGACCTCTTTCAGAACACCGATGCTGCGGCACATCAGGGCAAAATGCTCGTTCCTTTCCTCCTCCGTCAGCTCCTCCACGTTCCCGACGTGCCGGTAAGGGGCTATCAGCAGGTGGGCGGGATTGTAGGGGTAGGTGTTGAGCATGATGAAATTGTTATCCCCCCGGTAAAGGATGTGGTTCTTTTCATCATTATTCTCCTGCGGTTTCTCGCAGAGGATGCAACCTTCCGGCTTTTCATCCAGGATATACTGAATACGCCACGGTGCCCAGATATATTCCATTCGACCTCTCCTTACCGGGACGCGCTGCTGCTATTTTAAACGGCGGCGGTAAAAGCCGTCAACCAGGCAGCGGCGATTTTTATATCACGCCCTTTTCCCGCAGTCCGGCTATCTCTTCCCGGCCCAAGCCGAGCAGGCGACGGTAAACGTCATCGTTGTCCCTACCCGGCGGCGGGGCGGGGCGTTGATACCGGGCCGGGGCAGCGGACATCTTAATCGGGGTGGCATCGGTGAAGGCGTTTTTTGCGGGTATGAAAAAGTCCCGCGCCTTGAGTTGAGGGTCCCGGGCGAGGTCCCCGGCGTCCTGCACCACCCCCGCCGCCACCCCGTTCTCCTGGAGTACGGACATCGCCGCGGCGGCGGTGCGTCCCTTCATCCAGGCCGCCACCTTTCCCCCCACCTCCTCGATATTAGCGAGTCGGCCGGACAGCGTGGCGAACCTGGAAGCGTCGGCCCAGGCCGGGCTCCCCAGGGCGCGCTTGAGCCCCTTCCATTCCGTATCGGTAAAAACGGCCACGGCGCACCAGCGGCCGTCCCGGCAGCGGTAGACGTCGTGGGGGGCGGCCCGCGGCGAGGCGTTGCCCGCGGGCGGTGGCTCCCGGCCGCTCATGGCATAGTCAAGCACCCCACCGCCCAGCAGGCTGGCGGCGGCCTCCACCTGGGAGAGGTCGATGTGCTGTCCCTCCCCCGTCCGCCGCCGGTACTCCAGCGCCCCGAGCAGGGCCAGGGAAGCATACAATCCGGCGGCATGGTCAGCGTAGGAGAACCCGATGCCGGTCGGCGGTTGTCCGGGAAAGGAGGTCATGGCCGTCAGGCCGGAGAAGGCCTGCACCGTGGGGCCGAAGCCGGTGAAGTCCCTCCAGGGGCCGGTCTGCCCCATGACGGACATGCTCAGCATGATGATGTCCGGCCTGATGTTTTTCAGGTTAGCGTAGTCCAGTCCCCAGTTAGCCATCACCCGCGGCGTGAAGTTCTCCGCCACCGCGTCGCAGGTGGCCACCAGCCTCCTGGCCAGGGCCACGCCCTCCGGCCTGTCCAGGTTAAGCGTGATACCGAGCTTGTTGCGGTTAAAGGTATTGTAGTAAGCCCGCGTGAAGGCGTCGTCGGCCTCCGGCGGCCGGAGGGGCTGGACCTTGACGACCTCCGCCCCGAAGTCCGCCAGCAGCCGCGTGGCGTAAGGCCCGGCCAGCACCCAGGTGAAGTCCAGGATGCGGATATTATGGAGGACGGGCTTTTTATTATTGATTTTTACTTCCCTGCATCCCATCAGACTTTATTCTTTCTTATCTATTCCCACCCGGCCGCCCTCGCGGCGTCGGCGGCTTGGCCCGCAAGACTTTCCCCACCCCTCTGGATTCCGGCTTTCGCCGGAATGACCATACCGGCAAGTTTATCTCCCCCTTTGGAAAAGGGGGATTAAGGGGGATTTTACCCCCACCGCCCGGCGGGCGTTTTAGAGGGGCGCCAGCCCCTCTTTCTTTTTATTTCCCCCTCTCCTGTGAGACCTCGTCAGGAGAGGGGGACACAGGGGGTGAGGAGATAATAATCGCCCCCCGCTTGGCCTTCCGCCCGCACCTGTGCTATAATTATCTCCTGAAGAGTCCATTTTATTTTTAAGGATAATAACATGGCTGATACGCCCGCCAAGACCGCTAAACCCGCCAAGGCCGAAAAGCCTGTGAAGGCCGCCGCGCCCGTGAAGGCTGAAAAACCTGCTAAAGCCGACAAGCCCGCCAAGGCTGATAAGCCCGCTAAGGCCGAAAAGCCTGTGAAGGCCGCCGAGCCTGCCAAGGCCGAAAAGCCCGCTAAGGCTGAAGCCCCCGCTAAGGCCGAAAAGCCCGCCAAGGCCGTAAAACCCGCCGAGGCTCCCCGACCCGTTAAAGTTAAAAAGGTCAAGTCTCCCCGGCCCATCAAGGCCGACAGGTCCGCCCAGACCCCCAAGCTCCCCAAGGCTGTCAAACCCCTGACACCCCTCCAGACCTTCATCGAACGCGTCAACAAGAAAGACAAGCCCAACGGCCTGAAAATCCGTTTCGCCTTTACCGAGCGCAAGCGGTAATAGCTGCCACCGGCATCACCTTGTCCGGCGCCGTCTCCTCCCCGCAAACGGCTCCTCTCTGGCGAAATCCGGCAGGTAGTCCTCCGCCGACCCCATCTCCTGCATCCAGCCGTTCCTGATGCCCAGCTTTGCCACCAGCCCGGCGACCTCCCGGTATTCCTCCGGCAAAATTTTACGGTCCAGCTCATGGTACTTGGAGGCCAGGTGCGCCGGATAGTACTGCGCCATAACGCTGACGGCTACCTCCGGGGAGACCTCCTCCACCAGCCAGCGCAGGGACGCCTCGCTGCCGGCGATGCCGTTGGGGAGAATCAGGTGGCGGATGATGAGCCCCCGCCGGGCGATTCCCTCCTCATCTACGACGAGGTCGCCGACCTGCCGCTGCATCTCCTTGATGGCCTCGCGGGAGCTTTCGACGTAGTGGCGCGCCCGCGAGTATCTCCGGCCCATCTCGTTCGAGGCATACCTTAAATCGGCCAGATAAATATCGATGACGCCGTCCAGCTCCCCCAGCGTCCTGACGGAGTCGTAGCTGCTGGTGTTATAGACCAGCGGCCGGCGCAGCCCCAGCGGCACGGCCTCCAGGACGGCTCTCACTATCTGGGGGACAAAGTGCGAGGGCGTCACCAGGTTGATGTTGTGGCAGTGCAGCCCGTCCTGAAGGTAGAGCATCCGTTCCGCCAGCGTCCCGGTGCTGACCTCATAGTAACGCTGCATCTCCGGCGCCTGGCTTATCTGGTGGTTCTGGCAGTAAACGCAGCGCAGGTTGCAGTTGCCGAAGAAGATTGTCCCCGACCCCCGCCCGCCGGATAGCACCGGCTCCTCGCCGTGGTGGGCGCCCACCGACGACACAATAGGGAGGCAACCCGAGTTACAATGGCCCACCTCCCCCCGGAGTCGGTCGGCGCCGCACTCCCGGGGACAGATATCGCAGGCGGCCAGCCGTGCCTCGAGCCTCTCGGCGCGCCGCGCCAGCTCCCCCGAGCGATATAAAGCGACGTACCCCGGTTCGCCGGTACTCATGACTTCCTCTTGACTCCCAGCTTGAGCCTTTCAATCTCCACGATTTCCACTTCCTCGCCGGGCCCTATTTCTCCTTCAAGAGACACCGCCCGCCAGTACTCCACCCCTATCCTGACGACCCCCTGCGGCGTCAATGCCTCGATAACCTCGCACGTCAAGCCCAGCATACCCTCGGCGCCGGTGATTTTTTTCCGGCGCAGGGCGGGCACCACCAGCCAGGTCCTCACGAAGATAAAACCGAGCAAAAGCAGCCCGATGACTATCCAGGCCCACAAGGGCAGCCTTATCTTGAAGTACCACACCGCCAGTACTATCACCGCCAGTATGACGATATCGTCTATCAACGATATCAGCACGATTAACCAGGCTTTTCCGGTGGATATCCGGTCTTTTTCTTTCATACCCTTAATATTATGTCAATTATACCGCCGTGTCAGATTGCACCCTCTGCCGCCAGGCCGGCCATCTCCTTCGCCGAAAGCCCCAGCCCTCCGCGGTATATATCCTGATTACCCTCCCCCACCGCGGGCACCCGGCCCCCGGCTTTCAGGGGGGAGCCGGACATCTTGAAGGGTGCTCCGGGCGCCTTGTATTTGCGCCCCTCTACCTCCACTTCGGCAAAAAAATCGCGCCCGGCAAGCTGGGGGCTGTCCAGAAGCTCCGGCAACGCGGCGACCTTCGCCCAGGGGAAACGCATCAGCTGCCCCTTTGCCACCAACTCCCCGGCGGTATGGCCGTATGTCCACCTCGCCAGCACTTCGGCGATATGGTCGGCCCCCCGGAGCCGCTCCTCCCTTTCGAGCCATTTTTTATCCGTTAAATCCCCGGCCATGCCCTCGGCACCGAGCCAGGCCACCAGCGTCTCCCAGTGTTGAAATAGGGAAATCAGGATATAGCCGTCCTGACATCTAAAGATGCGGAAGGCGCCGTTCCAGTGGCGGCTGCCCTGCCGCCGGGAGACAATCCCCTCGCCGAAATAGCGCGGCAAAACGTGGTCGAGCGTGGCCGCCAGGCACTCCATCACGGAGATATCGATGTACTGCCCCCGGCCGGTAGCGTGGCGGTGCCAGAGGGCCAGCAGGACGGCGTTGGCGGCGAAGAGCGAGGCCGTCCGGTACGCCTGGTCGCCGTAAGGTCGCAGCGGCGCGTCCGGCTCCCCGCACACGGACAGCCAGCCGCCCAGCGCCCCCGCCACGAGGTCGCCCGACCTGTAGTCGCGGTAAGGACCGTCCTGCCCGAAGTCGGTGACGGAAGCCATGACCAGCCCGGGGTTGATTTCACTAAGCCTGGCGTAATCGAGGCCCAGCGACCCCAGATACCCCGGGGGACCGGTCTCCATTAATACATCGGCAGTGGTCACCAGCCTTTTAAAGAGGTCGCGCCCTTCCTCCCTCTCCAGGTCGAGGCTAACGCTCCGCTTGCCGGCGTTCAGGTAGGCGTAATCGGCGCTGTCATGGCGTGAGCCCGGCCTCTCGACGCGTATCACTTCCGCGCCCATGTCGGCCAGGAGCCTGGCGCCGAGCATGCCTTTCTCGTCGGTCAAATCAAGGACGCGGTATCCGGAAAGAGCACCCACGTTCCCCTCCCCTACGCGGCCGTCTGGCGCAGTTTTTTCAGGGCGGCCTCAATACGGCCCAGGCAACGCTCGCGGCCGAGCACCGCCATCGTCTGGAAGAGCGGCGGCGCGGCCGTACGGCCGGTGACCGCCGTGCGTAGCGCCCCGAAAAGCTGCCCCGTTTTGAGCCCCAGCTCCACGGCCAGGGGACGGAGTAAATTTTCCAGCGATTGCTCGTCGAATGATTCCAGGGACGGCAACCGCTGCGCCGATGCCTCCAGGGCCTTAACGGCGTCCTGCGCCGTCGTTTTCTTGTCGATAAACAGGTCGGCAGCGTAGTCCAGCGTGCCAACAAAGAAGAACTCGACCAGCTCCGGCAGCTCGGCCAGGGTTTTCGCCCGCTCCTGGACCAGCGGCATGATACGGTTGACGTAGCCGGCATCGAGGGGGCGCTTCACACCCGCCGGCAGGCCCTTTTCCAGGAAGGGCATCGCCCGGTTAGCCAGGTCGTCCACCCGCAGGCCGCGGATGTACACCCCGTTCATCCAGTCGAGCTTTTCCTTGTTGAAGATGGCGCCGGTCTTGCCGATTCTCTCCAGCGAGAAGGATTCGACGAGCTCCCGGCGGGTCATTATCTCGGTCTTATCGTCCAGCGACCAGCCTATCAGGGCGAGGAAGTTGAGCATGGTCTCCGGCAGGTAGCCCTGCTGGCGGTAGTCCAGGATGGAGACGGCGCCGTGGCGCTTTGAGAGCTTGGCGCGGTCCGGCCCGAGTATCATCGGGTGGTGGACGTAGCGGGGCGGCTCCAGCCCCAGGGCTTGATAGAGGAGGAGGTGGCGGGGCGTGCTGGAAATCCACTCCTCGGCGCGGATGACGTGGCTGATTTTCATGGCGCTGTCATCGACGACGTTGGCCAGGTGGTAGGTGGGAAAGCCGTCCGACTTCAGCAAAACGAAGTCGTCGATGGTCTTGAAGTCGAAGACAACCTCCCCGAAGATGAGGTCGTTGAACTTTAGCTGCCCTTCCGGCGGGACCTTGAAGCGCACCACCGGCGTGATGCCCTCGCCTTCTTTCCGGGCGCATTCCTGAGGACTCAGG
>MGNX01000083.1:0-581 GCA_001796935.1 Chloroflexi bacterium RBG_16_60_22 | reverse complement strand
CCAGTCTTTCCGGGGAGCAGTAGCAGCGGTAGGCGTCCCCCCGCGCGACGAGCCGGGCGGCGGCCTCCTGATAAAGGGACAGGCGCTGCGACTGGTAATAAGGACCGTAATCCCCGCCGACGTCCGGACCCTCGTCCCAGTCCAGCCCCAGCCAGCGCAGCCCGTCCATGATGGCCTCCACGGCGCCTTCCACCTTGCGGGCGACGTCCGTGTCCTCGATGCGCAGGACGAACCTGCCGCCGGTGTGCCGGGCCAGGAGCCAGTTAAACATGGCCGTGCGGATATTGCCCACGTGGGGATAGCCGGTGGGGCTGGGGGCGAAGCGGACCCTGACGGGCGCGGTCATCTACGGCTTTTCTCCGGTTTTATTTAAGGCCTTCTCCAGCTTCTTTATCTTTTTCTGCGACCAGACGATATAGCCGACGACGTACAGAGCGAACATGAAAAAGGCCAGCGTGATAATCTGGAAGCCTGTCCGGGTATCGTTAAGCCAGACGAGATAGCCGACGAGGACCCCGCCGATAACCGGGTTGATAACCGCCAGGACAAACGATAACCGGGTTGATAACCGCCAGGACAAA
>MGNX01000082.1 GCA_001796935.1 Chloroflexi bacterium RBG_16_60_22 | reverse complement strand
GCTTGCCCTCGACATCGTTCATGGTGAACTCGATGAACTCCATGACGTTGGCCGGCTCGCGCCGGTGCCACACCGGGGCTCCCAGCCCGACGAGGTCATATCCGGCCAAAGCCCCCGGCTTAACGTCCTGAATCCGGGCAATGTCGCTCTTTTCCGCCAGCTCGCTCATACCGGCGTGGATGGCCCCGGCAATCTTCCGGGTGCTGCCCGTCTGCGAGTAATAGACGACGATGCTCTTCATGGCATTATAACCTGTCAGCGCCTAGCCGGGGATATACTCGGGGATGCCCGGCAGGGTGGTGGTCATCCAGCGGGTGGCGTCCTGGCCGATATGGAACATGTCCCCTATCATCACGAACGGTGGTTTTCCGCCCTTATTCCTTATCATGGGGTGGACCTCATAGACCTCGCCGGGCAGGATAGTCCACGCCATATAGTCACGCTCCTCCGGGGAGGCGGTGAGATAAGGGGCGTCCCCGTAGGAAAGCCCCACGGCGTGTCCTAATTTATCACACTCGAAGCCCCACCTCTCCACCATGTCCTCTAGCTTTTTGCCGGCGCCGGTAATCTCCAGCCCCGGACGGAACTCCTCGATAATCATCTGCCGCATGGCCCCGCACAACTCCAGCATTTTCTTATAGATGCCCTTCGGCTCTTCCCACCAGTAGGCGCGTATCATCTGGGCGCCGTAGCCCAGGTTCCGCGTGAACTCCGGGGAGAAGGTCAGGGGGTTGGGCTTTTCAATCAGCGTGGGGCCGGGACGGGTGGGGTAGGCCATTTCCGGCCGACTGTGGATGAGAATGATGCGGTCGCCCACGCCGTGCGACTCCAGCACCGCGTTGGCGTAGCCGGCCGCCTCCAGCTCCGTCATGCCCGGCCGCACGTTGGCCAGGAAGGCGTAGTGGGCCATGTCCGAGATAAGGATGGCCTTCCGCATGACGGCCAGCTCCTCGTCGCTCTTGGGGCCGCGGATTTCCCCGAAAAGTCGGTGCGATTCAACAAGCTGGACGCCGGGGCAGAGCTCGTTAAAGGTCTGGTGCTCGAAAACCGGCCAGAAGCGGAAGCTGTCGATGCCGATTTTGCTTTTTTGGAGCCCCAGCCTGATGATGTGCCGGGCCGCGTCCGCCGCCAGGTTCGGCGAGGAATGAACGTCCCCGGCGGGTATCCAGCAGCCCTGTCTGGACAGCGTGTCCCCGGTGATGCCGGTATTGCTGGGGACGAGGAGGAGAGGGTTTCCCTCGGCGGGAAAAATCACCATGTTCAGCTTGCCGCCCCACACCCGCGTCAGGTAGTGGACGGGCACGCCCAGCTGGGTGCCCCCGTAGACCAGCAGCGCTGAAAGCCCGGCGGCCTTCAGCTTCCCCCTCAGCAATGACCAGCGGCGCTCTTTCTCTTTAAGGCTTAACTCCGGCTTGGCTTCCTCTTGCGGCATTTTTCACGTTCCTTTCCGCCCTTGATTCATATTAATTTACCGCCAGACGGGCGATAATGTCAAAATAAGTGTTTTCATTACCGGCCGAGTATAGTAGTATTGGTATGACTGAGGGGGGAGCTAGATGCGCGCAGCCGAAGCCGTGCTTCGTTTCAGGGAGGGGGTTGCCCGTTTCCTCAAGGCGGACAGCATCGTGGATGACGCCCGCACCCTCGAAAGCTATAACCGGGATATCAGCTTCGTCAAGGGCGGCCGTGCCCGGCTGCTGGTCTATCCCCAAAACCGCGAGGACGTCCGGGGAATCGTCCGGGCAGCGTCTAAAAACAAAGTTCCGCTGGTGCCGGTCAGCTCCGGCCCGCCCCATTATCGGGGGGACACCGTGCCGTCCGCCGACGCGGTCATCGTGGACTTCAGCCGGATGAAGCGCATCATCAGGATAGACCCGGTCAGTCGCTATGCCGTGCTCGAGCCGGGCGTCACCTACGGGCAGCTCGTTCCGGAGCTGCGCCGGCAGGGGTTCAAGCTCGTTATGCCGCTGCTGCCCCGCGCCAACAAGTCCGTGGTCACCAGCCGACTGGAACGGGAGCCGGGGCTCATTCCCAAGTACCAGTACGATTATCTCGACCCCCTCCTGACGCTGGAGGTGGTTTACGGCACCGGGGACGATTTCCGTACCGGCTCGGCCTCCGGCCCGGGTACGCCGGAAACTCTGAAAGCGGACGGCGTCAACCCCTGGGGGCCGGGCGTTCTCGATTTCTTCCGGTTCGTCTCGGGCGCGCAGGGGACGATGGGGCTGGTGACCCGGGCCGCTACCAAGGTCGAGGTGTTGCCGTCGCTGGAGGAGCTCTTTTTTATCACGTCGGGAGACGTGAGACCCCTGGTGGAGGCCATGAACCGGCTCCTCCGTAAAAGGGTCGTTGACGAATGTTTGGCCCTGAACGGCGCTAACCTGGCGGCGATACTGGCGGAAAGCCTGCCGCAGGACTTTGCGGAGTTGAAGAAGGACCTGCCGCCCTGGACGTTGCTGGTGGGCCTGGCGGGCTACCAGCGCCGGCCCGAAGAACGGATAGCTATCATGGAGAGATACCTGCGGGAAATCTGCGGGGAGCTGGGGCTGAAGGCGCGGCCCTCACTGCCCGGCGGGGGCGGTCGGGAAAAGAAAGTCACGGAGTTGCTGTCCGGTCCCTGGCGCAGCGAGCCTTACTGGAAGCTGCGCCAGAAAGACGCCTGCCATGATATCTTTTTCCTGACCACCCTGAGTAAGGTACCGGAGTTCGTCGGGGTAATGAGGGGGGCGGCGGAGAGGCACGGTTACCCCTTCGAGGATATCGGGGGCTACCTCCAGCCGATGGTGCAGGGGCGGGGTTGCCACGTGGAGTTCAGTATCCCCTGCGGTAAAGACGAGACTGCCAGAGTCAAGGATTTCTTTATTGAAGCATCGGAGACGCTTATAAATGAAGGAGCTTTCTTCAGTCGGCCCTACGGCCCCTGGGCCGACATGGTTTATGGGCGCGATGGGGAGGGCGCAGCGGCGCTAAAGAAGCTGAAAGCTATCTTCGACCCGGATAATATCCTGAACCCGGGCAGGCTGTGCTTCCGGGAGGGGGGACGTGGATAAGCTTACCGACTACCGCTACACCATGAAGTCCTGCAACAGCTGCGGGCAGTGCCGCTTTATACTTGGGCCCATGATGAAGGGCTGGGAGTACGCCGAGATTTGCCCCATCCACCTGCGGTACCGCTGGGACGCCTGCTCCGGCCAGGGGCTGATTAACATCGCCCAGGAGCTCCTGGATGGGGAGCTCGACTACGAGGACGGGCTCATCGAGCATATTTATACCTGCACCACCTGCGGCGCCTGCGATATCAACTGCAAGTCGGTACGGGACATGGAGGTGATGGACACGATTCTGGCGCTCCGGGCAAGGTGCGTCGAGGATGGCCGGGGACCGCTGCCGCCGCACCAGGAGCAGGCCCGGTACATCGAGGCCCATCACAACATCTTTGGAGAGCCCCACGAGGAGAGGTCTGACTGGCTTCAAGAAGGAATAAAGCTGTCCGAAAAAGCCGACGTCGCTTACTTCGCCGGCTGTGCCACCGCCTATAAACACCCGGACATCGCCCGCAACACGGTCAGAATATTGAACGCCGGCGGGCTGGACTTCCAGGTCCTCCACGACGAGTACTGCTGCGGGGCGCCGCTGTGGCGGACGGGGCAGGTCGAGGCCGCCCGGAAGCTGGCCGAGCACAACACGGAGGTCTTCAGGGAAAACGGTATCAGGACGGTCGTCACCGCCTGTGCCGAGTGCTACGGCACCTTCCGGGGCTTCTACCCCCGGATTGCCCCGCCCGACTTCGAGGTCGTGCATATCTCCGAGGTCGTCCAACGGATGCTCCGCGCGGACAGGCTGAAGCTGAAGGGGAAACTTGACATAAAAGTTACGTACCATGACCCCTGCCTGCTGGGGCGGCTCTCCGAGCCCTACGTGCCCTGGCACGGCGAAATAAAGTCGTTCGGCTACCATGAACCGCCCAAGACGTGGCGGCGGGGCACCCACGGCGTGTACGAGTCCCCGCGGGAGGTCCTTAAAGCTATCCCCGGCCTGGAGCTGGTGGAGATGACCCGCCACGCGGAGAACGCCTTCTGCTGCGGCGGGGGCGGGGGCGTGCCGGCGGCCTTCCCCGACTTTGCCCTCTGGACGGCAGCGGAACGCCTCGACGAGGCCAAATCCACCGGCGCTAACGCCGTCGTTTCCGCCTGCCCCTGGTGTGAATCGGCCTTCCAGAACGCCATCGACGCAGATAAGAGCACCCTGCAATACCATGATTTTACCGGGCTCGTCGTCAGGGCGCTGGAGTTGTGAAAATGGAGAAAGTGATGAGCCTGCCGAAAGAAGTATATCAGGCGCTGCTTAAGGTGGTAGGACCGGAAAACATCGCCGACCGCCCCCATATTCTGGCGGCCCTTCGCCACACCAACCCGCAGAGCGGTCGCCAGCCGCCCAGCCCGGCGGCGGTCATCATGCCGGGGAGCGTCGAGGAAGTCCGGGAAATCGTCAGGATATGCAACCGCCACGGCGTCCGGTACAACGCCGTAGTCTCTATGTTCGGCATGGGAGGGGTTGTCAGCCAGCCGGGGATGCTGGTCATCAGCCTGCGCCGTATGAACCGGATAATCGAGATTAACGAGTTCGACCGCTACGCCGTCATCGAGCCGGCCGTCCGGCAGGTCCAGCTCAAGGCCGAGGTCTTCAAGCGCGGCCTGACCTATCCCACCGCCTCGGCCGGGCCTTCCTGCTCGGTGCTGGCCAACTTCCTCACCTCCGGTGACCACCATACCCAGCAGAGCAGCTCCCGGTGCTCACGCTACCTGCTCGGCTACGAGTGGGTCACCCCCACCGGGGAAATCGTCAGGGTGGGCTCGCTGGCCCACGGCGCCGGTTGGTTCTGCCCGGACGGCCCCGGCCCCAGCTTGAGGGGGCTGGTACGGGGCTATGGCGGCTGGGGCGGGGGACTCGGCATCGTTACCCGCATCGCCATCGGGCTGGACGACTGGAAAGGGCCGCGGGTGCTGACGACGCAGGGGCATTCCCCCGACTATAAGATACCGTTCCCGCCGGACTGCCACCGGGTCTTTATTTTCAAGTTCCCCACGCTGGAAAAGGTGCGGGACGCCATGACTGAGATGGGCAAGGCGGAAATCGGGCAGGCCGTCCTGAAGTTCTTCTACGCCACCGAGGCCGTGCTGTTCACCGTCTCCGCCAACGATTTCCGGGACCTGTGGAACAGCGGTCTGTACCAGCGGGAGCTGCCGCGGGCGCTGTGGGTCTATCTGGCCGCCTGGACGCCGGAGGAGCTGGCCTACGAGGAGCGTGTCATGCGGGACATCGTGGAGGAGTTCGGCGGGGAGCCGGTGGACGCATCCATCACCCGGAAATACGAGGAGAACATGGACTTCTTTATCCTGGTGAGCTTCCTCCAGCGGGTGCTCAAGCTGGGCGGGGGGTGGAGTCCCACCAAGCTGGGGGCCGACTCCATCCACCACATGTTCGAGGTGGCCGCGGCCATCCCCGAGTTCTTCTATGATTTCATCGAGAAGGGGCGGATACTGGACGCGCCGCACAACTTCCAGGTTATTCCCATGGAGTACGGCCACGCCGCCCACATCGAGTTGCTCTTCTTCTTCGATAATCAACGGCCGGACTGGCAGCAGATACCGGCGGAGGTGATGCAGAAATCCATGGAAAGCGATATCCGGCACGGATTTCACGCCGCCACGCCGCCGCGCGTCAAAGCCGTGATGGAAAGGCTGGGGCCGCTCTACAGCAACTTCCAGGTCTGGACGAATAAAATCAAGGAGACCTTCGACCCAAATAACGTCTCGAACCCGGGGCCCGGTTAGACCTCAGAATTTAACCCGGGGCACCTGGTTGATTTTGGGATTTCATCAGTAGGCGACAGTGAATCGTTGGCGCTTGTGTTGCGGGTGCTCGAGTTCATCTATCATGGCAACGGCGTAATCCTGCGTGGAGATTACACTTTCGCCATCTTCGTTCTTGAGAAGCTGGTCTTTCCCGACCCGGAAATGCCCCGTACGTTCGCCCGGCTTGATATTAGCCGGCGGGCTCAGAAATGTCCACTCAAGTTTATCTTCTTTTCTGAGCATATAAAGTGCTTCCCTGGTGGCCAGCACACCGCCTATCACTTCTTTAGGAAAATCGGTTTTGTCGATAACCTGTACGCCGGGGGCAATTTCAAGGCTGCCAGCCCCGCCGACGACCAGTAACCTCTTGATTCCGGCCTTTTTAACCCCGCTGATAAGGTTCTGGGTGCCCTTTATTTGCTCTTCGTAGAGATTTGGGTTACCCCAGCCAGGGTTATACGCACTTATAACCGCATCGTGGCCCTTCACGAGCTTGCCAAGGTCATCTTTAAGAATATCCGCTTTCACGATGGTAAGCCGCGAGTTCTGCACGGTTATTTTTTCGGGATGACGGACAATCGCCGTTACCTGATGCCCCCTTGTCAATGCTTCATCACGAATTGCTGACCCGATAAATCCGCTGGCTCCGATGATTACTACTCTCATAGAATTAACCCTCCCTTTACGCTTTCAAAATTAGACTACGTCAGTAATTTTTCGGTGAACCTTTTTATCCTTGGCTTTCTCAATTAGAAAAACCATGGTTTATATTTTAGCCCTTGGGGTTCCACTTGAGGTTGGCATAGCGCTCCCTCAGCTTGGGCTTCTCAATCTTGCCGGTGGGGTTGCGTGGCACGTCCCCGAAGAGGATAATCCTGGGCCAGGCGTACTTGGGCAGCTGCGGTTCGAAGTAAGCCCGCATCTCCGCTTCGGTAAGGTCGACTCCGTCCTTGGGCTGAACGACGGCGGCCACCACCTCTCCGTAACGGTCGTCGGGGATGCCGATGATGGCCACGTCCTTGACCTTGGGCTGGCCGATGAGCACCGATTCGAGGTCGACCGGGAAGATGTTCTCCCCGCCGCTGATAATCAGGTCCTTCTTGCGGTCGACGTAGTAGATAAAGCCCTCCTCGTCCTGCTTGACCAGGTCGCCGGTGTACAACCAGCCGTCCTTTAACGTCTCGGCCGTTTTCTCCGGGTTCTTGTAGTAGCATTTCATCACTTGGTTGCCCTTCATAATCATCTCGCCCACCGTGCCGATGGGGACGTCGTTGCCGTCATTATCGACGACGCGGGCGTCAAGGTTAAGGCGGGGGTAGCCCATCGAGCCGAGCTTGTGGATGTTTTCCAGGCCGAGGTGCATACAGGGGCCGGCCGACTCCGTCAGGCCGTAGTTCTCTTCGTAGTCGATGTTCGTGAAGTGCTTCAGGAAGCGCCTGACGAGCACCGGTGGGATAGGCTGCGCCCCGGAGTGCACCAGCCGCAGCGAGCTGATATCATAGTCGGAGAGCTTGAGGTCGCCTTTATCCAGGGCGGTGACGATATCCTGGAGCCAGGGCACCAGCAGCATGCAGAGCGTTATTTTTTCTCTGGCAATGGTCTCCAGAATCAACTTGGCGGTGATTCTCTCGCCGCCGGTGGTCATGACGGCCCGGCCGCCGGCGATAAAAGAGCCGAACCAGTGCATCTTGCCGCCGGTATGATAGAGGGGCTGGATGAGGAGGAAGCAGTCTTTACGCGTCTCCCGGTGCGAGTAGTTCTCGTTGACGGCCACGTGTTCCAGGCTGCGGTGGCACAACAGGGTAGCCTTGGGGTCGCCGGTGGTACCGGAGGTGAAGTAAAGTCCTGCATCGTCTTCGCCGCTCAGTATTACGTCCGGCGGCTCCGGGGACGACTTCGCCAGCACCTCGTCGTAGGCTTCCATGCCACGTGGCGGCTTCTCCCCGACGAAGATATACTTCTTGATTGTCGGCATTTTCCCCCGGATTTCCTCCACCCGCTCGGTGAAGTCCTGGTCTAAAATCATGATTTTCGGCGCGGCGATATCCACGCAGTACTTTATCTGGCGGCTGATGAAGCGGAAGTTGAGGGGCGCCGCCATGGCACCGGACTTGAGAATACCGAAATAGGCTTCCAGCCACTTGGTGGAGTTCATCATCAGGTGAATGACGACGTCCCCCTTCTTTATCCCCCGCTCGACCAGGGCATTGGCCACCCGGTTGGCGTTATCGTCGAACTCCTTCCAGGTGACGGACCGTCTCAGGTTCTTGCTCGGCGTTATCTCGATCAGGGCGATGGCGTCGGGCGTCAGCCTGGCGTTGCGGGCCAGAATTTCCGTTATGGTCATACTTTCAGCTCCTTCTCCGTGTTTACCTGGGAGCGTTCCGGGCAAGCGGCAGCCGCAGGAAGATTGAGATTAGATAAGCAGGGACTATCATCAGTAAAATCAATGTGAAAGCGGCCACCGGCTGGCATGCTGAACACGCTTGATTATAGTCTATTCCGGCCGGGATTGTCAATTTGCGCAGCTTGGAGCGCCATCAGCGCTGTGCTATAATTTCAATGAGGTGGCCGACGTTATGATGGGGCAACTGGAAAAGCTGGAAAAGCGTTACCGCGAGATAGATGAGACCATGGCCCGGCCGGAGGTCTCCACCGACCTCCCCCGGCTGCAGGCGCTGGCCCGGGAGAGGGCCTCCCTGGAGGACGTGGTCAAGACCTACCGCCAGTACCGGGCGGCGAGCCGGTCGTTGGAGGAGACCCGCCAGATGCTGGATGACGGCCTCGACGAAGAGATGGCGGCCCTGGCCCGCCAGGAGATAGACACCCTTGAGGCGAAGCTGGACAAGCTCAACGAGGCGCTCCGGACGGCGCTGCTGCCCCGCGACCCCCACGACGAGAAGGATATTATCATGGAAATCAGGGCCGGGACGGGGGGCAACGAAGCCGCGCTGTTCGCCGCCGACCTCTTTCGCATGTACAGTCGCTACGCCCAGCGGCAGGGATGGAAGACTGACGTTATGAATATGAACGAGAGCGGTATCGGCGGTTTCAAGGAGATAATCTTCGAGATAAAGGGCAAGGGGGCCTTCAGCCGCCTCAAGTACGAGCGTGGGGTCCACCGCGTGCAGCGCGTCCCGATTACCGAGGCCTCCGGCCGGATTCATACCTCTACGGCTACGGTGGCCGTTCTCCCCAAGGCGGAGGAGGTGGACATTCACGTCAACCCGGACGACCTCAAGGTGGATATTTTCCACAGCGGCAGCGCCGGGGGGCAGAACGTGAACAAGGTAGCCACGGCCGTCCGCATGACGCACCTGCCCACCGGCATCGTCGTGGTCTGCCAGGACGAGCGCTCCCAGCTCCAGAACCGGACCAAGGCGATGGCCGTGCTCCGGGCGCGGCTGCTGGACATGGAGCGGCAGAAGCAGGAGGAGCGGATAACCTCGGACCGCCGCTCCCAGGTGGGCACCGGCGAGCGCGCCGAGAAGATAAGGACTTACAACTACCCCCAGGACCGTGTCTCCGACCATCGCGTCAATATCACCCTCCACAACCTGCCCCGCTTCATGGAGGGTGAACTCGACGACCTCATCGACGAGCTGGCCACCACCGAGCAGTCCCGGCAGCTCGAGGAACAGGCGGTGTGAACCTGAGAGAGGCGCTGGCCCGCGCCCGTCATATCCTTTCCGATGGGAACTTCGAGGACGCCGACCTGGAAGGCGAAGTCCTCCTGAGACACGTGCTGGGAGTGGGACGTGCGGAGCTCTTTGTTGGTCTCGACCTTGATTTAAGCCCGGAGAAGGCCGCAGGCCTGCGGCAGGTGCTGGAGCGCCGCCTCGGCGGCGAACCGCTGGCCTATATCACCGGGCACCGCGAGTTCTACGGCCTCGATTTCCTCGTCGACCCCCGCGTCCTTATCCCCCGGCCGGAGACGGAGCTGCTGGTGGAAAAGGCCCTCGGTCTGGCCGGCCGCCGTACCATCAACACCATCGCCGATATCGGCACCGGCTGCGGGGCCATCGCCGTCAGCCTGGCCGTCAATCTCCCCGGTGCGGTTATCTACGCCGCGGATGTATCAGCCCCGGCCCTGGAGGTGGCCGCCGCCAACTGCCGGAAACATGGGGTGGCCGACCGCGTCACTCTCCTGCTGGGCGACCTGCTCGAGCCCCTCCCCACCCCCGTCGACCTCATCATTGCCAACCTGCCGTACGTCAGGGAGACGGAGCTTATCCCCGGCGGCCCGCTGCGCTTCGAGCCAGAGGTGGCGTTGCACGGGGGGAGTGATGGCCTGGACCGGATAGGCGAGCTGTGTCGCCACGGAAGCGAGCGGCTTTCCCCCGGCGGGTGCCTGCTCCTGGAGATAGGGCAGGGACAGTCCGGGGCAGTGACCTCCCTGCTGCGCCGGGAATTCCCGTCCGGGGAGGTGGCGGTCGAATGCGACCTGGCCGGCATCGAGCGGGTGGTCGGCCTGTGTTTGACACCGGCCCATACATGATGCTAAATTACTCTTGAGTCCGCTTCGCACCCTGGCGGGTATCTTTTTAAAATAAACGCCATTTTTAATGAATATCATCGTTTGTGTCAAGCAGGTCATCGACCCCGAGGCGCCGCCGCGCAGCTTCAAAATCGACGCCGGCGGCACCCGGGCGGAGATGCAAGGCGCGCCGCCGGTCATCGACCCCTACGGGGAGTTCGCCGTCGAGGCTGCCCTGAAGGTCAAAGAAGCGGCCGGGAATGGTAAAATCACCGCCCTGAGCCTGGGTACCGGACTGCTGCGCGAGGTGGTCAAGAAACCGCTGGCCATGGGCGCCGACGCGCTCATCCTGCTCGAGGACGCGGCCTTCGCCGGTGGTGACGGCTGGTCGACGGCCAGCGCCCTGGCGGCGGCTATCAGGAAAACCGGTGAGTACGACCTTATCCTCTGCGGCCGCGAGGCATCGGATACCAACGCCGGGCAGACCGGTCCCGGCATCGCCGCTATCCTGGGCCTGCCCTGCGTGACCCTGGTGCGCAGGATTGATGTTGCCGGTGACACGGCTAAAGTCGAGAGGGTGACCTCCGCTGGCTACGAGGTCGTTGAGGTGCCCCTGCCCGCCGTCATGACGGTGAGCAATGAAATCGGCGAGCCTCGCTACCCCACCATCAAGGGAATCATGGCGGCCAAAAAAATCGAGCCGGTCGTCTGGAAACCGGCGGACATCGGCATCGAGCCGTCGCAGGTCGGCGCTTCCGGCCGCCGGCTGAAAATGAACCGGCTTTTCCAGCCGGTCCACGAAGGCAAGTGCGAGCTCGCCAGTGGCGAGACTCCGGAAGAGGTGGCGGCCAACCTTGCCGCCCGGCTCCGCGAAGCCAAGATATTCTGAAGCATGTTAACAGGTTTTTAACATTTCCCATTTATCATAGAGGAGTTAAGGCTATGTCCGAATCTAGTGGTGTGGCTGTCTACGGCGAGATTGCCGATGGGAAGCTCCTGCCCATTGCCCTGGAAGGGTTGGGAATCGGCCGGAAGCTGGCGGATTCCCTGGGCCAGGAAGTGGCCGCCGTGCTGGCCGGCAGTGACGTGGCCGGGCTGGCCGCCGGGGCTTTCGCCGGCGGCGCCGACAGGGTGTACGTCGTTGACGACCCCCTCCTCAAGGACTACCAGCCGGACGCTTACGTCAGCGTCATGGAGAAGGTCATCGGCCAGGTAAAACCCCGGGTCCTCATCATGGGGCAGACCGATGTGGGGCGCGACCTGGCACCGCGGCTGGCCTTCCGGCTGGGTGTCCCGGTGACGATGGACTGCGTCGAACTGGCCATCGACCCGGCCTCCGGGCGGCTCCTGCAGACCAAGCCCGTCTACGGCGGCAACGCCCAGGCGGTTTTCACCAGCGATGCCGACCCCCAGATGGTAACCATCCGGACCAAGGCCATGACCCCCCTTCAGCCGGATAATTCGAGAAAGGGTGAGGTCGTGAAGATAGCGGCGGGGCTGGATGCCTCGACGATAAGGACAAAACTCGTTGACCGGGTTATCGAGGACGTGGCCGGCATCAGGATTGAGGACGCCGATGTGGTGGTGGCCGGCGGGCGGGGTATCGGCGGCGCCGAGGGGTTCGCCCAGCTCGAGGAGCTGGCCAGATTGCTCAGGGGCGCGGTGGGGGCCAGCCGGCCGCCCTGTGATAACGGCTGGGTGCCGGACACCGTGCAGATTGGCCTCACCGGCAAGATTATCGCCCCGGAGCTTTATATCGCCGTGGCCATTTCCGGCTCCAGCCAGCACCTGAGCGGCTGCTCCGGCGCCAAGACCATCGTGGCTATCAACAAGGACCCGGAGGCTAATATCTTCCGGCAGGCTCGTTTCGGCGTCGTGGGCGACTGGAAGAAGGTGCTGCCGGCCTTTACGGCCAGGGTCAAAGAGTTAATGGCCGGGTAGGGCCAGCCTTGATGGGCAAAGCTGATTTTGCTATAATAGGTATTTGTTATTAGTTAAAACCGACAAAACGTAACTGCGAGGTGGTAATTACATGAAAACGTGGCGAACTATATCCAGTCTTATTCTCCTGCTGGTGGTCCTGGCGGCCATCCTCCTGCCCGGTATCGCCCTGGCGCAGGACGAAGAACCGAAAATTCAGGAGCAGATAACGGTAAGACCGCTCTACCCCAGGGTAGAGTCCATCGCCGGGGGGGACTTCGTGTTTAACGTGGAGTTCACCTACATCGGTACGGAGCCTAAAGCGTTCGATATACGCTTTACAGCACCCCCTGCCTGGGAAGTCTATATGACCCCGCGCTACGAGAAGGACAAAAAGATTTCCTCCGTTACCCTGAAACCAACGTTCGCGGCGGGCGAAGAGTTCCTGGTGACCGCCACGGCCCCGTTCTGGCCGCTGCCCGACCCCGGTGGATACAAGATAGGAATCGAAGCTATCTCCGATACAATCAAGGGCAGCACCGATATCACCGCCCAGGTCACCGCCAAGTACTTCCTGCAGACGACCTCGGCCAACGAACGCTTGAACACCACGGCCGGCGCCGGCAAGGATAACATTTACTCTATCGTGGTCACCAACCTGAGCACCGCCCCGGTCGATAACATCCAGTTTTCCTCCAAGAAACCGGATGGCTGGTCCATCAAGTTCACACCCGATAAGATAGATGTCATGGACGCCCTTGACCAGCTGACCGTTGACGTTACCATCACCCCGCCGCCCAAGGCCGTGGCGGGGGACTATAACATCACCATCCAGGCGTCCGGGAAACAGATAACCGCCGCTGAGATGAACGTCCGGGTGACCGTGGAGACAGCGACCATCTGGGGATGGGTCGGGGTGGCTATCATCGTGGTGGTGGTGGCGGCATTAATCGTCATCTTTATGAGGTTCAGTCGGCGTTAGCCTATGTCTGATAAATTTGCCATTGAAACCAGGGACCTGACCAAGACCTACGACGGCACCACGGTGGTCGACCATCTTAACTTCTTCGTCAGGGAAAACGAAGTCTTCGGACTGCTGGGGCCCAACGGCGCCGGCAAGACGACCACCATTCTCATGATGCTGGGGCTGACCGAGCCGGCCTCCGGCACCGTTAAGGTGTTCGACTACAATCCCACCCGCGAGCCCCTCCAGGTCAAGCGCATCGTGGGGTACCTCCCGGAGGAGGTCGGCTTTTACGATAACCTCACCGCCCGGGAGAACCTGAGGTTCATCGCCGACCTGAATAAAATCCCCCCGGCGGAGACCGAGCGCCGCATTGATAACGTCCTGGAGATGGTGGGCCTTGCCGATGCCCGGGACATGATTACCGCCAAGTACTCCCGGGGCATGAGGCAGCGCCTGGGCATCGCCGATGTGCTTATCAAGGAGCCGAAGCTGGTCATCCTCGATGAGCCGACCTCCGGCCTCGACCCCTCCGGTATCAACCACCTCCTGGATATCATCTGCGGCCTGCCCAAAATGGGGACGACCGTGCTGCTTTCCTCCCACCAGCTTTACCAGGTGCAGCGGGTCTGTCACAGCGTCGGGATACTTTCCAAGGGCAAGCTGGTTATCGAAGGTTCCATCGCCGAGCTTGGCCGGGAGGCCCTGGCCGGCGGCCGCTATATCATCGAGGTCGAGACGGCGCAGCCACGGCCGGAGCTGGTAAACACCCTGGGAAAGATAAAAGGCGTGGACAAGGTGGAGATAAAGGATAACATCCTGACTATCAGCACCGGCGCCGACCTGCGGTCGCAGATAGCCAAGGCGGTGGTGGACAGCGATGCCCTGCTGGTGCAGATGAAGGTCCATGAGTTCTCCCTCGACGATATCTACATGAAGTATTTTAAAGAGAGATAGGTTGACATAATGATAGCTATCGTGCGCAAAGAGCTGGCCGACTACTTTACCAGCATCAGGTTCTTCGTGCTGTTCCTGCTGGTGCTGGCTACCAGCGGCTACGGGCTGTTTGCCGCCTATAACGGCATACGGCAGGCGCTCCTGGAAAGCGGGGCCGTGACCGGGTCCGGCTTCGTTTTCGTAGCCCTTTTTACCTCCGGGCAGGGGATATTCACCCTGATATTTTTCCTGACCATCCTGGTACCGATAATCGGCATTGCCCTGGGTTTTGACGCCATCAACAGCGAGCGCTCCAACGGAACGCTGAGCCGCCTCCTCGCCCAGCCTGTCTACCGGGACAGCGTCATCAACGGCAAGTTTCTGGCGGGCATCATCACGCTGACCATCATGATAACCACCACGCTGCTGCTGGTCTCCGGTTACGGAATACGGATGATCGGCGTGCCGCCGAACCCCGAGGAAATCATCCGGATATTTCTCTTCCTGGTGCTGAACATCATCTACGGGGCCTTCTGGATGGGGCTGGCCATGCTCTTCTCCGTGGTCAGTCGGAAAGTATCGGTCTCACTGCTGATTACCATCGCGATATGGGTGATACTGTTTTTATGGACCCTGATGGGACCGGTGCTGGCTGCCACCCTGGCCCAGTCCACCCAGGGCCAGCTGACCTTGATACGTATCTCGCCGCTATTTCTGTTTTCGGAAGCTACCACCGTGCTGCTGGTGCCGGCCTACCGGCTGGGATTCATGACGATGAGCCAGGCCGAGATGTCTTACGTGATACCCAACCCGCTGGCCTTGGGGCAGAGCATGATTACCATCTGGCCGCACCTGGCCATACTGGTGAGCCTGAGCGTTATCTGCTTCGCTCTCAGCTACGTGCTCTTCATGAGGCAGGAAATCAGGGCTACCTAAAACACGCGAGGCTGTCAGACGATTGTCATTCTGTCAAGGCTATAATCCGGCCGGGGACTTTGCCTAAACTGTCACTCCGAGAAATTCACGCCGACCCGATTATTGTCATTCTGAGGAGCGCAGCGACGAAAGAATCCGTTTCTTTTTAACCGCCGCCCCCCTCGGGGGTTATCTATTCCCACCCGAACCGCCCTCAAACCATCGGCGGCTTAGCCCGCGAGAGTGCCCCTGCCCCCTTCACATTACACCAATCGCACTGGATATGGTTACTCTTTGGCTGCCTGCCGCTGCGCCACTATTTTCTGCGTAATTTGCGCCGGCACCTCTTCATAGTGGTCGAACGACATCTTGTAGGTGGCCCGGCCCTGGGTCATTGACTTCAGGTCGATGGCGTAGCGCTGGACCTCGGCCAGCGGCACCTGCGCCTCGATGCTGTTGCGGTCGCCCTCGGGGTTCATCCCCAGCACGCGGGCCCGCTTGGTATTGAGGTGGCCGATGATTTCGCCGGTGAGGTCGGCGGGTACGCTGACACTCAAGTTCATAATGGGCTCCAGCAGGATGGGGTGGCCTTCGATGATTCCCTTTTTAAAGGCCTGCGACCCGGCTATCTTGAAGCATATTTCCGAGGAATCGACCGGGTGGAAGCTGCCGTCATAGAGGGTCGTCTTCACACCGACCACCGGGAAGCCGGCCAGGCCGCCTTCATGGTAGGCCTCGTGGACGCCTTTCTCCACGGCCGGGATGTAGTTCTTGGGTACGGACCCGCCGACTATCCTCTCGGCGAACTCGTTTTCGCCGCGGTCCGGCAGCGGCTCCAGCTCCAGCAACACGTGCCCGTACTGGCCGTGCCCGCCCGACTGCTTTCGGTGCTTGTATTCCGTCCTGGCCGACGTGGTGATGGTCTCCCGGTAAGGCACCTTGGGTAAGGCCAGCTCCACGTTCACCCCGAACTTACGCTGTATCTTTTCCGCGGCCACCGAAAGGTGCGTATCGCCCATCCCGGAGAGGATGGTCTCGGCGGTGCCCAGCTCGCGGTGCACCTTCAGGGTGGGGTCTTCCTCGGTCAGGCGGGTGATGGATGACCCCATCTTATCGATATCCGTCTTGGTCTTGGGATAGACGGCTTCGTTGAAGACCGGCTCGGGGAAGGTAATGGGCTCTATCTTGACCGGCTTGTCCTGGGCACACAGCGTGTCTCCGGTGCCGGTCACGTTCAGCTTGGCCACCGCCCCGATATCCCCGGCGCCAACCTGAGATACCGGCTCCTGGGCCTTGCCCCGCAGCATGAAAAGCTGCCCGATGCGTTCATTGGCGTTCTCGCTGGAGTTCCAGACCTGGGAGTTGCTGTTGATAACTCCAATGTAAATACGGAAATAGGTCAGCTTGCCGACGTAGGGGTCGGCGGTGGTCTTGAAGACCAGGGCGGCCAGCGGGCCGTCCGCGGTAGGGTCGGCCTCGCTACCGACCAGCTTTACTTTCCTCTCTTTGGGAGTCGGCAGGTAATCGCAGATGGCGTCCATCAGGCGGTTAACACCCACGTTCTGCAGCGCCGAGCCGGCCAGCACCGGCACGATGCGACCTTCCAGAACGGCCCGGCGCAGGGTACGGGTAAGCTCTTCCGGGGCGATTTCCTGGCCGCCGAGGTACTTCTCGATGAGGGTATCGTCCACCTCGGCCACCGCCTCCACCAGCTTCTCGCGGTAGGAGTCTGCCTGGGCCTTCATGTTCTCCGGTATATCCCCTTCCCTGGCGGGGTTACCGGTGTAGGCCTTCATCGTCAGGAGGTCGATGACGCCCTCGAAGCCGGTATGGGCACCGATGGCCAGCTGCAGTGCCAGGCACTTGTTGCCGAGTTTGGCCTTTATCTCGTCCATCCTTTTAAAAAAGTCGGCGTTCTCGCGGTCCATCTTGTTCACGAAGATGAGACGGGGCAGCCCGGCCTCCTCGCAGTAGCCCCATGTCTGCTCCGTGCCCACCTCCACGCCCGAGGCGCCGCAGACGACGATAACCGCCCCCTCGCTGACCCTCATCCCCGCCTTTACCTCCCCGACGAAGTCGGCGTAGCCAGGCACATCGATAATATTAAGCTTGTTCTCACGCCACTCGGCGGGGAGCAGGGACAGGTTGATGCTGATTTTACGTTTTATCTCGTCGGGGTCATAGTCCGATGTCGACGAGCCATCGTCTACCTTGCCCAGCCGGCCGATGGCCCCGGCGGTGAAGAGCATTGCCTCCGCCAGTGATGTCTTGCCGGCGCCGCCGTGGGAAAGCAGAACGGTGTTGTGGATATTGTCCAGTCCGTATTTTGGCATCAAAATCACCTGCTCTTAAAAGATTTCCGCCTACCATTATACCCGCAGTCGACCGAGCACGGCAAGCGGGAGGAGAGGGATAGGGTTAGCGCAGCAGCAGGGGTGTGACGAATGTCTCGATGACGGCGGCGGGGACGAGCAGCGCCAGGGCCAGCAGCAGGTACCTCACGTTCTTCCTCAGGTTTCCGAGCCAGTAGGTACTCCCCCGGCCGGTGAAAATAGCCGCCAGGGTAGTCACGCCGAAGCTGAGGGCGACCGCCTCGCCGATGATGAAGGCGGGGATTTCAAAGACGCCGTGGGGCAGCAGTCCGCCCAGGAAGAACCAGACGGACTTTTGCTCGATTACAATCGGCGCGATAAAGGCGATGAGCGCGCTGTTGACCAGCAGGGCCAGCAGCGGCAGGAGACACAGCAGCGGGCTAAAAAGAAAGCTGAGGAGGATGGCGGAGGCATTCTTCAAGAAAATGAACACCGCCGTGGAGACGTGGAAAGGCCCCAGTGCCGTGCCCAGCTCCTGGAGGGCGGCGAACTGGTCGGCCAGGACTTTGGTGATGCCGGCGGGCATAGTGACGGTCACCACCACACCCGCCGCGATACCAACGACGAAGATGCCGGCGGCAATCAGGACCCAGTATCTGAAGCGCATGTCCGCGGCACGCCGCCTAGCCGCCCCACCGGTCCTTAAAAACAATCTCGGAAAGCTCTTTCCGGGGGGGCACCTTGCCCTCCCGGGCGGGAACGCCGACCGGGAACATCGCGACCACGCGGTTACCCTCGGGGACGCCGAGGACTTTTTCCACCCGGGGTGCATCTGCCGTGCCGATAATTACCGTCCCGAGTCCCAGGCCGTGAGCCGCCAGCACCATGTTCTGCACCGCCAGGGCTGTATCGAACATAAACCAGTCGCCCTTATCGGTGAGAAACTCGAATTCGCCGCCGCCTAGCTTGCCGCCCGAGACGCCCGTGACCGCGCACACCACGATGAGCACCGGCGCCGAGTTGATGATAGCGGTTGCCCGATTCTCAATCACCTTGTCCGGTAACACCACCTTAAAAAGCGTATCGGCCACCCGGGCTTTGACCTCGGGGTCGCGCACCACGATGAAGCGCCAGCACTGCGTATTAGCCCAGGAAGGTGCCCAGCGTCCGGCTTCCAGGATAGCCTCTATTTTGGCATCATCAACGGGGTCGGCCGTGTAAACCCGGATGCTCCGCCGGTTCTTGATAGCTTCGAAAAGTTCCACGCATTCCCTCCTTTTGTGTCCAGGGATATTCTAACACGAAACGCCGGGAGCGGTCACGCGGCCGGCCGGTAATGTCATTGCGAGCCGGAGGCGAAGCAATCTCTCCTCCCGATATACCTGTCATTCTCCGGCTTGGCCGGAAAACCCAGCCTGCCCCCCTGGATTCCCGCTTTTGCGGGAATGACATTCGGAGTTCAAGGTTTATTCATGGAGATCGCTTCGTCGCGCCTCAGGCGGGCTCCTCGCAATGACAGAATCGGAAGAAAGCTACCGGCCGAATTTCTCGTGGTAGGTGACCTCGGCGAGGTCCTTGCGGGGGGACACCTGTCCGGCATGGTCGGGGACGCCCAGCGGCGTCATGGTGACGACGCGGTAGCCGTCCGGCACGCCGAGGATTTCCTCCACCCTGGTGGTATCGAACCCCCCGACGATGACCGTCCCCAGCCCCACCGAGTGGGCGGCCAGGGCCAGGTTCTCCACGGCTAAAGCCACATCGAACATATACCAGACGTCGCCTTTATCGGTCACCGGCGTACCGTCGGAGCGGAACCCCGCCTGGCCTTTTTCGGCACAGACCACAATCAGCACCGGCGCCTGCCTGATTCCCCTGGCGGCGGCGTTCTCCACCAGCTCGTTCTCGACCCGTATCTTCATCAGGGTATCGGCTATTTTGCTTCTGGTCTCCTGGTCCCGCACCACGATAAAGCGCCAGCATTGCTTATTGCCCCAGGAAGGCGCCCAGTGCGCCGCTTCCAGGACCGTCTTTATTTTGGCGTCATCAACAGGGTTGGACTTGTAGCGGCGGATGCTCCTCCGGCCCATAATGGCATCAAGAACGTCCATGGCTGTCCTCCGTTTTCCTGTTCATTAGTTTTCCCAGGCGCTTTTACCGATGAGCGAGACAAAACGGCAGCCGCCCATCTTGCGCAGCATGTTTCTATCCCCGCGCTTGGTTATCTGGCAGAGCTCCTGAACGTAACGGGAGCCTACCGGTATCACCATGCGGCCGCCGACGGCCAGCTGGTCGAGCAGCTCATCGGGGACACGCGGCGCGCCAGCGGTCACTATAATGGCATCGTAGGGGGCCGCCTGCTTCCAGCCCAGGGTCTCCTCGGCCAGGTGTACCTCGATATTGGTATAGCCCAGCTTTTCCAGCACCTTCCGGGCCGATGCCGCCAGCTCCGGCACGCGTTCCACGGTAACCACCTGCCCGGCCAGCTCGGCGAGGATGGCCGTCTGGTAGCCGCTGCCGGTGCCCAGTTCCAGCACCTTTTCCCCGCCGGTAAGTTCCAGCGCCTCCGTCATCAAAGCGATAATATAAGGCTGGGATATCGTCTGTTCGTGGCCGATGGCCAGCGGCCGGTCCTCGTAAGCGTGGTAGCGTTCCTCCGCCGGCACGAAGAGCTCCCGGGGTACGCGGGACATAGCGTCCAGCACCCGCTTGTCCTTGACCTCGTCGGCGAGGTGCTCGATAAGTTTAGCCCTGGCTGCTGCGAAGTCCATAGCGGCCACTGCGGAAGGACTACGAAATAACAAGAGAGAGAATGACCAATATAACGATTATTATCCCCGCCAGGATACCGATGCGGCGTAACTCGGCGGTGATGTAAGGATATTCTATCACCTTGACTTTTGCCGGAGCGGCCGGCTTCGGCGGCGGGAGGGGTGCAGCGGCGGCAACCGTCGGCGGCGCCCCGGCCTCCGCTACCGGCCGCGGGGATGTTACTTCCTGCCGGCGCATCGCCCGGCTCTTCTTGCTCTGATGAGGTTGCTTGCCTCTACCGTGTTTTGACCTGCCTGGCATCCGTAACCTCCTGAAAACTATTCCCTGGCCCGGGGGTGGGCCTTATCATAGCTGCGGCGGACATGCTCTGTGGTCAGGTGGGTATAGACCTGCGTGGTGGATATGTTGGCATGTCCCAGCAGCTCCTGGACTGACCTCAGGTCCGCCCCGCCGCTGAGCATGTGGGTGGCAAAGCTGTGCCGCAGGGTATGGGGACTAACCTGGGAGCTCAACCCGGCCGACTTGGCGTACCCCTTGAGCTTCTGCCAGAACCCCTGGCGGGTGAGCCGCTCGCCGCGGGCGTTGAGGAACATCGCCGTCTCCTTGCGGCCGTGGGCCAGCTTGGGACGGTCTTCATCGATGTACTGCTGCACGGTCTTGGCGATTTGCTCGTACAGGGGGATGATGCGCTCCTTGCGCCCCTTGCCGAAGCACCGCACGAAGTAGTCTCCCCCGGTGTTGACGTCGCCCAGGTTTAGGGCCACCAGCTCGCTGATTCTCATGCCGCTGGCGTAGAGTAGCTCCAGCATGGCCCGGTCCCGCCGGGCCTCGGCGGTGGACAGCTTGGACGGTTGCTCCAGCAGCTGCCGGACCTGGCTGATGGAGATGGGCTTGGGTAACGCCTTGCCCACGCTGGGCGAGCTCATGTTTTCGGTAGGGTCGGTCTTGATTTCACCCTCCGCTACCAGGAAGCCGAAGAAAGAGCGGGCTGCCGCCACCTTGCGCGCCATCGTCGTCGCCACGTAGCCCCGCTCCTTGAGGTCGAGCAGGTAGCCCAGCATGCTCTGCCGGCTAAAGCTTGCCCAGGATGGCGCGGCCCCCGGCTTGGCCGTCTCCCTTTTAGTGAAATCGGCCAGCCCGGTGAGGTCGTTGCGGTAGGCCGAGATGGTGTGTTCCGAATAACCCTTCTCTACCGCCAGATAGTTGAGAAAGCTATCAATAAGCTTAATCATGCCACTCCTCGCTATTTTAAGATTGTGCCGGCGCCGAACCCGGATAATATTATTACTATTTAACATAGTATTTTAACATAATATTTTACCGTATTAAAGTGCCGTGTCAAGTGGGGGGTTTTTCCCCCGCACCACCCATACCTCCTATTACCAAATAGCTATTGTAAATGGGACGAAAGGTATATAAGATGAATTTGAAATAACCGTAGATAATATAAAGAAAAATCAAGGCAAATATGGCGGATTCCACCAGAAAAATCCAGAGCACCCTGAACAAGAACTCGCCTCAACCGGAAGCCCTACAGTTAATCCCCGAGGCCATGGCGCGCAAGTACCTGGCCATACCCCTGACCTTGGAGGGCAACGTCCTGCACGTGGTCATGGCCAACCCGTCCGATATTCTGGCCCTTGAAGCCCTGGCCAGCTGGAGCCAGATGCGCATCGAGCCCGAGGCCGCCCCCGCCGAAGAAATTCTGGAAGCTATCGACTTTAACTACAAGGCCTATGACGAGATTGAAAAACAGATTTCCAGCATTTCCCGCGCCGACGTTGGCAAGACGAGCAAGACGAATAAACAACTGAGCATCGATACGGCTACCGAGGCGCCGGTAGCCCAGGCCCTGACGCTGATTGTTGACGAGGCGGTCAAGGCCCGGGCATCCGACATTCATATCCAGCCGGGCGAGGATATTATCAGGGTACGCTACCGCATCGACGGCACCCTCCATGACATGTTGACGATGCCGTTAACGACGCTGACGCCGATAATCTCCCGGATTAAAATCCTGGCCAACATGAACATCGCCGACCACCACCGCCCCCAGGACGGCCAGTTCTCCGTGAAGACGAAGGGACGCCTCATCGATATCCGCGTGGGCATCATCGCCACCGTCTACGGTGAGATGGCGGTGCTGCGCCTCCTGGACAAGTCCCGGGCATCTCTGGACCTGTCCGACCTCGGTTTTCTCCCCAATAGCCTGGAGAAGTTCGGAAATATGCTCAAGGTTCCCTATGGCATCATCCTGGTCAGCGGACCGACCGGAGCGGGCAAGACCACTACCCTTTACGCTGCGGTAAACTCACTCGACCAGGTTGAGCGCAACATTATCACCGTGGAAGACCCGGTAGAGTACCGGTTCTCTGATATCAACCAGATTCAGGTCAACCCCCGGGCCGGCATCACCTTCGCCAGCGGCTTGAGGTCGATACTGCGTCTCGACCCCGACGTCATACTCATCGGCGAGATACGCGACGCCGAGACCGCCAACATCGCCATACAGTCGGCCCTGACCGGGCACCTGGTGTTGTCCTCAATCCACGCTAACGATGCCGTCGGCGTGGTGCTGCGCCTCATGGACCTCGGCGTGGAGCCCTTCCTGGTATCATCGGCGCTCATCGGGGTCGTCGCCCAGCGCATGGTGCGCCGCGTCTGCCCCAACTGCGCCAGGCCCATCGAGGCATCACCCGCGGAGAGCCTTATTTATTCCCAGGAGATGGGCGAGGAGAGGAAGGAGTTCGTCTACGGGGCCGGATGCAAGTCATGCGCTAGCAGCGGCTACCGGGGACGCGCCGGCATATTTGAAATATTCGTCACCAGCGACGAGATTAAAACGATGCTGGTCAAGGGTACCACCGCCACCGAGCTGCGCCACCAGGCCGTTAAGGAGGGGATGGTCACGCTGCTGCGGGACGGCATGTCCAAGGTCAAGGAGAATATCACCACACCCTCGGAAGTCCTGCGTAACGCTTATACCGTGGGGTAACGTTATCAGAAGACCGGAAATTAGCGGAGCGATGTCCTGATGATGTATCAGTATATCGCCTGCAGCGAAGCGGGCGAGATAGTCAAAGGAAAGCTGGCGGCAACCAGCGAAGAAGCGATTACCGATATGCTCGGCTTTGCCGGCTATCGTATGATCAACCTGAAACCGTACATTCCATTCTTTAGCCTGGGCAAGCTGAGCATGCAGATGTTCCCCGTAAAACCCGTCGAGGTCATCCTGCTCTACCGCCAACTGGCCCTGCTGCTGGAGTCCGGCGTCAACATCGTCACCGCCCTGGAGCTGCTGCAGGAACAGATATCCAACCGCTCCATGAAGCGGGTGGTCTCCGAGGTCATTTCCGACCTCCGCGGCGGCAACCAGCTTTCCGCATCCATGGCTAAACACCCGGATGTTTTTTCCCCGATGAGCTGCCGGACGCTGGGCATCGGCGAGCAGACCGGCGGCCTCGAGATGATGCTGCGCCAGGTGGCCGACTACATGGAGAAGGAGCTCGCCACCAGCAAGGGTATTAAGAGCGCCCTGATGTACCCCGCCATAGCCGCGGTGGTTACGGTCATCGTGGTCGGTGTGCTGATGTTCTTCGTCCTGCCGGCCTTCGCCGACCTTTACGGGTCGCTGGGCGCCGAGTTGCCCGCCATAACCAGGATGATGATGGATGCCTCCGTCATTCTCCGCGAGTACGCCGGTCATATCATGCTGGGGATACTGGCGGTGGTGGGTGCCGTCATTATCTATATTAAAACGCCGGACGGCCGTTACAGGCTGGACGGGTTCATGCTGCGCCTGCCGGTGATGGGGCGGGTAAGGCACCTTAACGAGCTATCCCGCTGCTGCCGCAGTATCTCATTGCTGTATACGGCCGGCCTGCCGCTGACGGAGATTATGCCCCTGGTTATCCAGGGAAGCAACAACCGGGTCATGGCGCAATCGCTCTACAATGTCCAGACGGAGATGCTTAAGGGCGAGGGTCTCTCCCGTCCCATGTCCAAGGACCGCCTCTTCCTGCCGATGATGGTCCAGATGGTCAAGGTGGGGGAGGAGACCGGTAGCCTGGATGCATCTTTGAGCGCCGTGGCCCAGAACTACGAATCGGAAGCCTCGGATAAGACCAAGAACCTGATAGCCATGATCCAGCCGATTATGACGATACTCATCGCCGGGGTCGTCGGGGTTATTGCCCTGTCGATGGTCTCCGCGATGTACTCCATCTACGGGCAGGCATTTTAAACGTCGGTAAACAGCCGGATGCTGATATGAAAATAAAATTAAGTAAAGCGAGCTGGTTGATTCTCTCGGCGGGTATCTTCGTCGTCGTCCTCGCCGGCCTGGGGGTAACCCGTTCGCAGCAGCTCCAGCAGCAGTCCAAGCTTGACGAAAACCTGGCCATGTCCGAGTCGAGATTGAGCAAAATAGAGGTCACCCAGCTTGACCAGCAGTTGGAAACGCTCGGAAAGCAGGTGGCCGAAGCTGAAGCCCAGCTCAGTGAGGCCAAGGACAGGCTGCGGCAGACGGTCGTGAGCGTTGATGTCACCGATAAGTTCTTCGTCATCGCCGGATACTCCAACGTGGCGGTACAGAACATCAGCAACACGGCGATACAGAAGACGACGCTGGGAGGCGTCGGTGTCTCCACCATGTCGGTCAGCGCCCGCGTCACCGGCGCGGTGGAAGATATTATCGATTTCGTCATCAACCTCAACAGCGGCTTCACCACCGGTGTCGTAAAGTCGGCCACCATTACCGTCGTCTCAGGAGATGACGAAGCCGGCTCGTCCGCCGCCATTCAGATGGTAGTCCACTCTTACGAGGAAAAATAAAAATGGCCAAGAACACTACCACGCTATATATCGATGATACCAATATCCGCCTCATGGTTACCCGGGGCAAGCGGATAACCAAGCTGGCCAACGTACCGCTGGACACAGGCCTCACCGAAATTAATACCAAGGAAAAAGAGGCGGAGCTGGTCGAAAAGATTAAACAGCTTTTCAAGACCAATCGGATTGGTGCCAGGAAGATTATCGTCGGCCTGAGCGGGCTCCATTGCCTGACGCGGCCCGTGGTGCTCCCGGAGTTGCCGCGGGCGATGCTTGACGAGGCGGTCAACCGGGAGGCCAGGCGGGTGCTGCCGGTGCCGGTGGAACAGCTCTACGTCTCCTGGCAGGTGGTGAGAGCCTCCGAGGGGAAGTTACAGGCGTTCATGGTGGCCATACCGCGCCAGATTGCGGATACCCTGTTCCGGGTACTTAGCGAGGCGGGGTTCAAGCCGTACCTCATGGACATCAAACCGCTGGCCCTGTCACGGCTGGCCCGGGAATCGACCTGCATCGTGGTGGATGTGCAGACCCGGGAGTTTGACGTCGTTGTCCTGGCGGGCGGCATTCCTCAGCCTATCCGCACGGTGACCTTCCCCCAGGAATCCCTCTCGTCACGGGACCGGTTGGCGATAGTCAAGGACGAAATTAAGCGGACGGTCCAGTTCTATAATTCCAACAATCAGGATAGTCCCATCCGCCCCAACGTGACCATGTACGTCTCCGGGGAACTCGCCGACGAGCCGGTCATCTACGAACCCTTGGCCCGGGAGCTGGGCTACCAGGTGGCCCCGCTCTCCTCACCGCTGAAATGCATGAAACACCTTGACCCGTCTCACCATCTGGTCAATGTCGGCCTGGCGCTCAAGGAGTTGACCCGGGAAGCCGGGGCGCTGCTGCCCAATTTTAACACCCTG
>MGNX01000081.1:12266-12490 GCA_001796935.1 Chloroflexi bacterium RBG_16_60_22 | reverse complement strand
CCGTGCTCCGACTGCATAATCTGCCGTAGCTTCTTGCCGTCCAGCCCTTCTGGAATAGTGATGGCGGTGACGGTGTTGGAGGCGTGGCCTTCCTCGGCGAAGATGGATAGTCCCAGCGCCTTGACGCCGTCGCGGGTCATCTGCCCGAGGCGCGCGTGCCGTTTGAAGATATTTTTAATACCCTCTTTCAGCATCATGTCCAGCGCCACCGAGAGGGCGAAGAC
>MGNX01000081.1:0-12235 GCA_001796935.1 Chloroflexi bacterium RBG_16_60_22 | reverse complement strand
CCAGGAAGGTCCTGGCCCTGGTGAAGTCCCAGTAGAAGCGGGGCATCGTAGCCCTGGCGTGCGCCTCCCAGGCCGCCTGGCTGACGCTGACGAAGGCCAGCCCGGGGGGAACCATCCAGCCCTTCTGGGAGGCGGTAATGACGACGTCACAGCCCCATTCGTCCACCGGCAGGGGAATTGAAGCCAGGCTGCTGATGGCATCGACGAGCAGCAGCTTGCCGGCGGCCTTGACCACCCTGGCGATGGCACCCAGGTCATTGGTAACGCCGGTGGAGGTCTCGTTGTGGGTTACCAGGACGGCGCTGACGTCCGGATTGGCCTGCAGGGACTGTTTAACCGCCGCGGGGTCGGCCGCCTGTCCCCATTCGAAGTTGAGGGAGACGACACTGGCGCCGAATGTCCTGGCGATTTTGGCCCAGCGGTCGCCGAAGGCGCCGATGGATACCGATAGCACCTTATCCCCCGGCGAGAGGGTATTGGCCACGGCCGCTTCCATCCCGCCGGTACCGGAGCCGGTGAGTATCAGCAGGTCGTTCTTCGTCTGGGCCACCTGCTTGATTTTATCGGTGACCTCGTGGAGCATCTTTTTATACTCCGGCCCGCGGTGGTTAATCATCGGCCGGGCCATGGCCTGGAGGACCTCCGGCGGGCAGGGGGTGGGGCCGGGAATACGTAATTGTGTCATCGGTGTCTCCTGAGTCTTTTATTATATTTTAGGTGCCCGGTATTACCACTTTTACAAATAGGCGCTTGCCAACCTGTATAATACTATCATTTTGAACACGGGCATTAAAGGTGGAAAGCTTTTCGCCGTTAATTTTTACCGCCCCCTGATTTATCAGGCGCACGGCTTCGCTCATGCTGCCAACCATCCCTTCGGCAACGAGGATACGCCGGATATCGGGATTACTATCCGATAACTCGATAGTACGCATCTCGTCCGGTGTTTCCCCCTGCTGCACCACCTTGCTGAAATGGGCCTCGGCGGCGGCGGCCTCTCTGGCGCTGTAAAGCTGCGTCACCAGCTCACGGGCCAGGCGCTTTTTCAGCGTCATCGGGTTGAAGCCGGTTTCGGCCAGCTGCTTTTTAAAGCCCGCGAGCTCGCTGTCGGGAACGTCGGTCAGCAGCTCGAAGTAGGGCAGGATAAAGTCGTCCCGGATGGACATCGTCTTGCCGTAGATATCCTCCGGCGGCTCGTCCACCCCGATGTAGTTGCCCAGGCTCTTGCTCATCTTCTGGACGCCGTCCGTGCCCACCAGCAGGGGCATCATGAAGCACTGCTGGGGGCGTTGCCCCATCATCCCCTGGAGCTCCCGCCCCACCAGGAAGTTAAACTTCTGGTCCGTGCCGCCGAACTCCACGTCCGCCCGGATGGCCACGGAATCGTAGGCCTGGAGCAGCGGGTAGAGGAACTCGGTGATGGCGATGGGGCGCCCCTCGTTGTACCGCTTGTTGAAGTCGTCCCGCGCCAGGAACTGGGCGACGGTGAAGCGGCTGGTCAGGCGGATAACGTCGCCCAGGTCGAACTTGCCGAACCACTCGCTCTGCCACCGGACCTCGGTCCTGTCTTTATCGACTATCTTGAAGAACTGTTTCATATAGGTCTCGGCGTTGGACTTCACCTCGTCCGCCGTCAGCATCTTGCGCGTGGCCGATACCCCGGAGGGGTCGCCAATCTGCGCCGTCCAGTCGGCCACGATAAGCACAATCTGGTGTCCCAGCTCCTGGAACTGGCGGAGCTTGCGCAGCGTGACCATGTGGCCCAGGTGGATATCCGGGGTGGAGGGGTCGAACCCCTCCTTGAGGCGCAGCTTCCGGCCGGAGCGGAGCATCTGCACCATCTCTTCCTCGACGATAATCTCCGCCACCGCCCGTTTCAGCAGGTAGTTTAAATCAGCGCTTTTCACTGGTTTCCTGCCGGTGGCCATGGCTAGTTATCCCCCGCCAGCTTGAGGATTATTTTACCTTCTCTCACGTCCTCGGCCATCTGTTTTTTGAGAGCCTCCGCCGAGGCGAATTTCTTCTCGTCACGGAGCCGGGCCACGATGTCGAGCCGGAGCTCCGCGCCGTACAGGTTGCCGTGGTAATCGACCAGGTATGACTCGACGGTGCGCTTGGCGTCGCCGAAGGTGGGGTTACGCCCGATATTGGTCATCGACTGGTATGTCTTGCCGTTGACACGCGCCCAGCCGGCGTAAACTCCGTCCGGCGGCAGGGCCTGCCCCGGGCTGATGTCCAGGTTGGCGGTGGGGAAACCCAGCCCCTCGCCGCGTCCCGCCCCGGTCACCACCTCCCCGCGAAGGATAAAGGAGCGCCCGGTCAGTCGGCGGATTTTTTCCATATCGCCCCGGGCCAGGGCTTGCCTGATGGCCGTGCTGCTGACCACTTCCCCGTTGACCTTAAGTGGCGGCACCACCGTCACGCTGAAGCCCATCTCCTGGCCGAGTCGGCGCAGGGCATCGGCATCGCCCTCGCGTCCCCGGCCCAGGGCAAAGTCGGAGCCGACGACCAGGCCGCGCATCCTGAGACGTTTTTGAAGTATGCCGACGAACTGGCGGGCGCTGAGGCCGGCCAGCTCTTTACTGAAGGTTAGCGGCACGATGATATCAACGCCTTCTTCCCGGAGCAGCCCGGTCCGGGTCTCGATGTCTGTGAGGAAAGGCAGCTTACCACCTTTTACCAGCAGGTCCTCGGGGTGCTGCCGGAAGGTGACCACGCCGGAGAGCAGGTCCTTTCCCCGGGCCAGCGTCAGCAGCTCGGCAATGAGCTCCTGATGGCCCAGGTGCACGCCGTCGAACACCCCCACCGTGAGCAGGGTGTCCCCGGCGGGGGTAAATCTGGCTAGTTCTTCCTCAACCGGCAAAGTGTTTTCTCCCGAAGCTGGAATCAGTTTCCAGGATGGCTATCGTTAAAATCACGTGTGACAGTAGCCCTGTTATTCATTATTATACTACATAATCCCGACCGTGCGTCAACGTAAATACCATTGGTTCGGTCCGGTTCCGTTTGCTTCTTTAGCTTAACCTCACCCCCTTGGTCCCCCTCTCCAATCCGCAGAATACGGCGAATCCGCTGACTACGTGATTGGAGAGGGGGAGATAATAGAAAGAGGGGCTTAGCCCCTCCCAGACGCCCCTTGAGTTTCTTTTTCATCTAGGGACTTTGCCCCATCTTTACTATACTTCCCCGTTTACCCGAAGCGGTAAAGGACCAGTCCGGCGGGCAGCTTGGGATAAAAGTAGGTGGACTTCCTCGGCATGCGGTCGCCGCTATCGGCGATGGCTTTGACGACCTCCGGCTTGACCGGATTGACAACCAGGGCGAGCTGGTACTCCTTTTCCCGTACCCGGCTGACGGCGTCCCGCGCGTCGCTGGTATAGTCGAGGAAGGTCCCGGCCTTATCGTGGGTCAGCCCGAGCAGCTCCTCCATGATAACATGGTCGACGATGCTCACGTCCAGCCTCTGGTAAACATCGGAGTGGAAGTAGGGCATCATCGGCCGGACGATGCTGAAATCATTCAAAGTAAGCAGGAGCAGCCGCTCCCCGGTAAGCCCCAGCAGCAGCAATTTCACCTCGCCGTGGTCTGCGGACAGCAGTTCCTGGAACTGCCGGTCGGTGTCCGAACCGTCCAGGGGCACCTCCCGGACATGGAAGCAGGTGTTCAACGCCCGCCGCAGGCCGGCCAGGGCCGGCGGGGAAACGCCGCGGACGAGCCGGTGCGCCGGCAGGATAACCAGACCGGGGTCGGCAAAGTCTACCAGGTGCATCATCACGTAGTCGAACGGCTCTTCATCGGACTCCGGGGCGGAGCAGGTGCGCCGCTCCCGCTGGTAGGCCAGGGCGCTCTCGTAGCGGTGGTGGCCATCGGCGATGTAGAGCGGCTGGTCCGCCAGCGACCGCGTAATCCGCCCGATGGTCTTTTTATCCGTGACGGCCCACAGACGGTGTCCCTCCCCGTTTTCCATGGCAACCTCCAGTACGGGCTTTCCAGAGCTCGCCGCCTCCAGTGCGGTGCTAATTTCCTGGTTCCTGTCCTCGTAGAGGGCCATGATGGGGCTGGTGTTGGCCTGGATAGCCCAGAGCAGGCTGAGGCGGTCGCTCCGGGGCCTGGCGAGCGTCCCTTCGTGAGGACGGATAATCATCTTGCTCCACTCTTCCAGTCTCACCAGGCCGGCCAGGCCGCGGCGCCGGCATTCCTTCCCCTGGTGGGTGAAATGGTGGTCGTGGATATAGAAGGACGACGGTCCGTCCGTCTCGATGACACCCTGTTCCAGCCACTTTTCCATCGCGGCCGCGGCCCGGGTGTACTTGTTGTCCGCTTCGCTATCCTGAGGCAGCTCCCGCCCGTACTCGACGCGCACGAAATTACAGTCGCTCCTCCGGTAGAGCTCCTCCTGGAGCTGAGGTGTAATGACATCGTAGGGGGGACAGATGACCTTCGCCAGGCCTTTCACCAGCGAAGGATTGTAGTGTGTACCGCGAAACGGGCGAATATCAGCCAAATCGCTTCCTGCCAGGCTAGAATTATAGAGAGACGGTCATTGATAGTTTAACGTATCCCTCGGAAACAGCGCAAGTAGCCCTGAAATGCAAAAATACGGCGGGTCGGCTATACTATTTAAAGGTAAAAAGACCGGAGGGAATATTGCTCGTCAGGAAGCTCGTCGTCGGGCCAATTGCCAGCAACTGCTACATCGTCGGCTCGGAGAAGACCGGAGAAGGTATGATAATCGACCCCGGCGCGGATACCGCCGATATCATGCGGGCGGTAGCGAAGCTGGGGCTGAAGATTAAGCTCATCGTCCTGACCCACCGCCACCCGGACCACGTCGGCGCCGCCGCCCGGGTAAAAAAAGCCACCGGCGCCGCGGTAGCCGTCCACGCTGAATGCGCTAAGTACCTCCCGCAATCATCGAGCTATATGTACGAGCCTCCCTACGAGGCCGCCCCCTATCCCGACCGCGTTCTCCAGGGCGGGGACGAAATCGACATCGGCGGCCTCCATTTCAGCGTCCTCCACACCCCGGGGCATACCCCCTGCGGCATCAGCATCTCCGGGGAGGGGCATGTCTTCACCGGGGATACGCTGTTCAACTACGGTATCGGGCGGTATGACCTGATTGACGGTGATTACCATCAGCTGATGGACAGTATCAAGAACAGGCTCATGTCCCTGCCCGACGAGACGGTCGTCCATCCCGGCCACGGACCGGACTCGACCATCGGCACGGAGCGGCGGGCCAATCCCTTTTTGAGATAGGTCCCCCAAAGAAGAAGGGGCCACGCCCCGCGAAAGGCGTGACCCCCATGACCTCGAATACGGACCCCGCTAGATAAACAGAGGGCACATCACCAGTGTTACCGTGGCCAGCAGCTTGACGACAACGTGCAGGGACGGCCCGACGGTATCCTTGAGGGGGTCGCCCACCGTATCGCCGCACACGGCGGCCTTGTGGGCCTCGCTGCCCTTGCCGCCGAGGAAGCCGTCCTCGATATGCTTCTTGGCATTGTCCCAGGCGCCACCGCCGTTGTTCATGAAGGCGGCCAACATGATACCGATGATGGTGCCCACCATCAGCACGGCCGCCACCGTCATGGCGGCGTCATAAGCCTTGAAGAGATTGAAGAACACGCCGATGACAATCGGCCCGAGGACCGGAAGCATGCCGGGGGCCACCATGCCCCGCAGGGCGGCCCGGGTGGTGATATCCACGGCGCGGGCGTAGTCCGGCCTTTCCTCGCCGGTCATAATCCTGGGCCGCTCCTGGAACTGACGGCGTACCTCCATGATTATCTTGGAGGCGGCGCCGCTTACCGCTCGTATCGCCCAGGAGCTGAAGAGAAAGACCAGCACCACCGCCAGCAGCGCGCCGATGAAGACCTCTATCCTTGCCAGGTTGACGTCGTCAAAGGCCCGGCCGCGCAGGAAGGACACCCGGTCCAGGTAGGCCTGGAAGAGCAGGAAGGCCGCCAGGCCCGCCGAGACCATGGCGTAGCCCTTGGTCAGCGCCTTGGTGGTGTTGCCGACGGCGTCGAGGCGGGAGCTTATCTTCCGGGCCTCGGGCGTGAGCGTATCGCCGGCGGCCATCTCGTTGATGCCCTGGGCGTTATCGGCAATCGGGCCGAAGGTATCCTCGGAGAGAATGTAGGGGCAGGTCATCAGCATCCCCATCGTGGCCACGGCCGTGCCGAAGGCCCCGGCGCCCGGCAGCCCGGTATTCGTCCCCATCCAGTAGGCCAGCAGCAGGGCGACGCCGATGGTGAGGGCCGTCGGCAGGGTGGAAGCAAAGCCGAGGGACATGCCGCTGACGATGTTGGTGGCCGAGCCTGTGGCGGAAGCGTTGACCAGTCCCCGGACCGGCCCGTATCTCGACTCGGTGTAGTACTGGGTGATGAACACGATGACGACGCTGGCGATAATGCCGACGACTCCCGCGGCGAAGAGCCAGTAGCTGTCCAGCATGAACCTGACCGTGAAAAACATGCCGATGATGGATAACAGCACCGCCGCGTAATAGCCGCGGTTAAGGGCGTTCATCGGGTTTTCATTGCCGCGGATGCGGACGAGCATGATGCCGACCATGCTGGCGATGATGCCGAAGGCGCGCACCACCAGCGGAAAGAGAATCCAGTAGACCTGCCCGGTCAGGGCGTAAATGGTAATGCCCAGTATCATGGCGCCGATGTTCTCCGCCGCCGTGGACTCGAAGAGGTCGGCGCCGCGCCCGGCGCAGTCGCCAACGTTATCGCCCACGAGGTCGGCGATGACGGCGGGGTTGCGGGGGTCGTCCTCCGGTATGCCGGCCTCGACCTTACCGACCAGGTCGGCGCCCATGTCGGCCGCCTTGGTATAGATGCCGCCGCCGAGCTGGGCAAAGAGGGCTACGAAGCTGGCCCCGAAACCAAAACCGACAATCAGGTGGGGAGCGATATTCGGCGAATCAGCCCCGCCGTAGGCCAGGTAGATGACGGTTACCCCGAGCAGGCTCAGCGCCACCACCAGGAAACCCGGCACGGCTCCGCCGCGCAGGGCCACGGTTACCGCTTCCTTCAGGCTGTGGTGGGCGGCGTAAGCGCAGCGGGCGTTGGTCTTCACGGCGATAATCATGCCGATAAAGCCGGAGACCGCCGAGAAGAAAGCCCCGGCGATAAAGGCGATGCCCGTCCTCCAGGCAATGCCGAAGGCGGTTATTCCCTCGATGCCGCGCTGGCCACCCAGCAGGCCCACCAGCACGCCCACGACGATGGCCACCACCACCGCCAGCCAGCCGATGGTAGAGTACTGCCTCTTGAGGAAAGCCCAGGCGCCCTCGAAAATCATGGCGCCCACTTCCTCCATCCGGGCGGTCCCCGGCGAGCGTCTCAGCACGTCACGGGCCATTAGAATGGCAAAAATGATGGCCGCTATCCCAGCGGCCGGCACGACCCAAAAAATTCCTGGCATCTTCTCCTTTCCTTTCTTAACATCCGGCGGGCTTAAAACCGCCGAATAAATATTTGCTCCCGTATAATCCGGCAGGGGTGGGGTAAATTACCCGAAAAAAGAGCCGTGGGTGCGGTACGCCACGACTCAATCGGCTGACGGCTTCGGTTCGGAATACATTTGACCTTTTTATTTTACATCAATAGGGCGCTTCCTGTCTATAATACCCCGGTACGGAATTCCACCCGCGGCGTAAAATCACTCGGCCCAGCCGTTTTTCTACCCCGGTATTTGCCGTTGCTAAGCCTTCGGCGGCGTCTGGTGCGACCCCATGACGTACTGCGGCGTCAGGGCGACGTTCATGAAAATGACCGGCTTGTTGACCACCTTGAAGGTGAGGGGGCAATGAATCGTGTCCTTGGGTATGTGCAGCACCGTGGTCTCGGTGATGATATGCTTCTCGCCCTCCTCCCCCAGGTAAATCTCCACCTCGGCATCGAAGTCCTTGATATTCAGCGAGTTAGCACCGTAGAAATGAAGAAACTGGTCGAAGTCATGCGCGTGGGGGTCCTTCACCATCTCGAACGGCTCGGTGATACAGTTCCAGAGAATGGAGAAGTTCTTTTCGCCCACGTAGTTCCGGCTGAAAAAGATGAGCCGGGGGCCGAACTTCCCCTGGACGATGGGTTCCTTGAAGAAATACTTGTCGAATCTGCCTTTGGCCATGTTATCCAGCCTCCTTTCAAAGATGGAAAAGCCGCCTGGTTCCAGCCCAATATAATATAAACCCGCGCCCCATATCAAGCTGCGCCTCCCGTTTGTATCCGGTCGACTAATCTGTCATTGCGAGGAGCCAGCCTCAGGCGGGCGACGTGGCAATCTCTTGCTCCGGATTAGAGATTGCTTCGCCTTCGGCTCGCAATGACATTACCAATAAATGAACACCTTCCTTGACGATGTGTCCTCACAAGTGCTATTTTTAAAAGCGGTCGGACCACGATTATCGGGAAAGGAGAAGACTCATGTTGCTAGCTGACAGGGTGGCTATCATCACCGGCGGCGCCAAGGGAATGGGCCGGGCCATGGCGGTAAAATTCGCGGAAGAGGGCGCTTCCGTCGCCATCGCCGATATCAGTATTAAAGAGGCTAACGGAGCCATCGCCGAGGTATCCAGAAAGGGTAAAAAAGGACTGGCCATCGAGTGCGATATCACCAGTGAAAAGCAGGTCCGCGGGACGGTGGAGAAGGTCCTCAGCGAGTTCGGCAAGATTGATATCCTGGTCAATAACGCCGGCGGCATCATCGCGGCGCCGCCCATCGAGGAGATGACCGAAGAGCAATGGGATAAAACGTTCGCTCTCAATCTTAAGAGCGACTTTTTTTTCTGCAAGTATGTTGTGCCTCACATGAAAAAGAGAAAGTACGGCAAGATTATCAACCTTTCGTCAATCGGGGGAATCCAGCCGCCCCATCACGCCGTTGCCTACAATACGGCCAAGGCGGCCATCATCGGGTTTACCCTGGACCTGGCCACGGCGCTGGCCCCGCTTAATATCAACGTTAACGTAATTCTCCCCGGGCCGGTGAGGACCTCCTTCTACGACCGGACGACCTCCAAGATGACGGACAAGGAAAAGGACGAATTCTTCGCCAGGATGGGTAAAAAGGTGCCGATGCAGCGGGCGGGCACGCCGGACGACCTGGCCGGGGCGGCGCTGTTCCTGGCTTCGGACCTTTCCGCCTATGTCACCGGCGAGACGCTGCTCGTCTCCGGGGGGCTGCCGCTACTGCCCCCGAGCTAGGACTTCCTGGGAACGTCAGTTATTTCCTCTCTGGAGAAGGCCCCTCTTCAGCAGCTCATCGAAGGCCGCGAACCACTTCAGCTTGACCTCATCGCTCCAGGACGGGTCGAAGCTGGGGAACTTGGCCAGCAACTGGCTGTTCCACGCAGCATTGTTTGGTAATTCCTTTGCGGTTTGTGGCACTACCGCGTTCCGTTTTGTCCTTAAACCGTCATTGCCGGCAGCGTTCCTGGACCCGGTACCGGTACGCGTGGTTGACCTCGTGCGCCGGGTGATAAACGGTGATAGCGTCATGCCGGCATCGCCGGCCAGGGCGGTAAAGAACTTGACGCATTTCCGGTTGACATCATGGGTCAGCTGAAAAGTAAGGTGAAAGACCTCCTCCAGCTGTGAATAGGTCGCGCTCTCGAGGTCGAGCGAACCGTTCAGGACAAAGCCAAAGGCACTGGAGACAACCTCGCGGAGGAGCGCCGTCCTCGGCTCGCCCCTTGCGGCAACCAGCGCGCTGAGCCGCTCCGCTGGCTTACCGTTGGTATCGATAAGTCCCAGGAACTTTAAAGCCGCCATGAGCTGTGTGCCGGTGCTGCCGGACAGCATCTCGCTCCAGTAGCTGCGGTCAATACGCGACGGCATGCGCTGCTGCAGCCGGTCGATGAAATTACGGAAAGTGCGGTAGGAAACGTAGGGTGGCAGGTGTTTGTGTCCTTTTCCGGTGGTCATACCGTCTCCTCCGATTGTTTTTAATTATATTCCAGGCAATGCCAGGTTACAAGTGGGTTCGTGCCAATTATTTTCCGGGCGCCGGCTGTGATGGAATTTCCGGAGGACTTGATAGAAATAGAAAGGACAATATTTGCCGCTAGTTTTTGGCACGTAATAGGATTATTCTAGTATTTTAAAAAACCCGCCATAGGGAAAATAAAAAAGGGAGGCAACATATCTCATGGGCACTGCAATTGAATACCAGAAACTGATGACGGAAATCGTGTACATCAACCTGCCCGGCCCCGAGGAGCCGGGCCCGGGCATGACCGGCGGCGAGCTGCTGCACGGCTTTCTGGCGGAACTGCACCGGATATCCAACCCGGAACTGAGAGAGCACGTGAATGCTCTCAGCAGCAAGTGGAATGTCCGCTATCGGGACCTGCTGGATAGATAGTACCAATCACCGGAGATAACCGGTAAGCCGGGAAAGGAGACCATGAATATTACCGAGGTTATTGAAAACAGGCCAGCGACGGTCACGGGGAGCCTCATGAAAAAGTTCATCAGTAACCGTTGCAGCCTGGGGTTGTTGCGCTTCTTCGTGGCGCACCCCAACAGTCGCTTCAGCAAGCTGGCCATCGTTCACGCTATCGATGAGACCGGCAGCCGGCTGGAAGTTGAAAAGGCCCTGGACCAGCTGGAAAACGAAGGAATTTTAAAGCATAACACTGAGAGTAATACCTGCTTTTTCTGTCTCACCCGGGAAGAGCCGAAGCGCCGGATGATTTTAGAACTGGCGGGCTTTGACTGGCGTCAATGGCAGCTGGTGCTCGAGCATAGCTGAACTGGCGTCCCTGGTCGGATTCGAACCGACGACCCGCTGCTTAGAAGGCAGCTGCTCTGTCCAGCTGAGCTACAGGGACTTAAAGCTAAAAACTAGTTCTACTCAATATTATGTCTGCTTTTGGCGTTAAATTGGCGTTATTTTTTTGAGACACCCCGTTTTTACCTGCGGGTAACACTTCATCGAGTAACGCCATAGCATCGCTTTGCATCCCCTCAATTATATGGCTGTAGACGTCCATTGTAAAGGCTACCGAGCTATGCCCCAGGGCTTCACTGATAACCTTTGGCTTAGCACCACGTAGTAACATTAGGCTGGCAAAGGTATGCCTCAAATCGTGGAAGCGGACATTTTCCAGTCCAGCCCGTTTTGCTATCCTGGCGAAGTTATGAGTAAGCACACCTGGGTCAAGCGGCTTGCCTTCAACATTGGCAAATACCAGGTCGTCGTCGCCGCGCTCTTTTCCTAGTTCACGGTATATCCGCGCACGCTCTAGCTTGTATTCCCGTAGGTAACAGGCCAGCTTGGGCGTCATACTTACACGGCGGCGGCTATGACTTGTCTTAGGCTCGTTAAACTGGCATATACCCCGGCGCTTATATAGCACCTGGGAAACTGATATTGACAGAAAATCAAGGTCAATAGAGCGCCACGTTAAGCCTAGTAACTCAGCTTGTCTAAGTCCAGTAGAAACGGCGGTATAGATTACGGGATAGAATTGATTAGTTGATGCGTTCTCCAGTAGGACTTCAAGCTCACCGGGTGTCAAAGTGCGCATGGTCTTACCCTTCCAGGACGGCGGGTCAACAAGCTCGCAGGGATTCCGGCCCAGGTAGCCTTGTCTCACGGCATATTTAAGGGACTGGCTTAATATCCGATGGTGATAATGTACCGACCGGGCCGATAGCTTTTCACACGCCTTGCTATAGTAAGCCTGTATATCCTGGGGGTGAAGCTGCTTTAATTGAATATGCCCCAGGGCCGGTATTAAGTGGTGCTCTGCTATGCTCTGAATAGCGTCAAGCGTCCTGATACTACAGTTAGTCTTAACATACCCATTAAGCCACTGGTTAAGGTGCTCTGCCACTGTGAGCCGTCCTGGCGGTGTATATACGCCTTTATCAAGGCTGGACAATAACTCGGTCAAGCGGCGCTGTGCATCACCCTTGCGACCGCGGACAGTCTCAAAGTGGCGGCGGTATTTACCGTCTGGCCCAGTGCCCATGTAGATTTGAATTTGCCACGATTCACCTTTCTTGCGTATGTGACCTCTCATGTTTTGACCTCTCCTTTGCGTATTTCCTCACGCGCTTGTTCTATTAGTTTAAGAGCTTTTTCAAGTTCTTTTCTAGACCAGCCATACTTTGGTCCATTAATTATCTGGTTCGTACGCTCACTTGTGATCTCCTCACCAGTCAATAACGTAAATAACTTTAAATCTTCTTCAAAAGAATCATTT
>MGNX01000080.1 GCA_001796935.1 Chloroflexi bacterium RBG_16_60_22 | reverse complement strand
AAGCTGAACTCACTGGCCCGGGCCTTCTTGGTATAGAAATGCAGGACGTGGTCCTCGGTGAAGCCGATGGCGCCGTGGACCTGGTGGGCGGAGTTCATGACGCGGCGGCAGGCCTGGCTGACCCAGGCCTTGGCGATGGCGACCTCCCTGGCGGCGGGGAGTCCCTCGTTGATGCGCCAGGCCGCCTGGTAGCCGACGAACCGGGCGCCGTCAACGTCCATGAGCATATCGGCGCAGCGGTGCTGGATGCTTTGAAAAGCCCCGATGGGGTGACCGAAGGCTGTCCTCTCCCTGGCATATTCCAGCGACATGTCCAGTGCCTGCCGGGCGAGGCCGACCATCTCGGCGCAGCGGGCTACGTTGGCCCGGAGCAGCACCTTCTCCACGACCGGCCACCCTTTCCCCATCCCCCCGAGCACGTCCTCCCCGCTGACTTTGACATTCTCGAACGTCACCTCGCACTGCTTGTCCCCGGAGATTGTTTTCAGCGGTTTAATATCGATACCGGAAGTATTTATGTCAACTATAAAGAGGGTTATCCCCTCCCCGCTTTTCCCGGCACCACCCGTCCGGGCCGCACAAATGATATAGTCGGCCGTCCGGGCATCGGGCACGAAGAGCTTGGTCCCGTTGATAGCGAAGCCGGAGCCCCGCGGTATGGCTTTTACCTTGATGGAATCCGCCGTATATCGCGCCGAAGCCTCGGTCACCGCCAGCGTCACGATGAGCTTGCCCCCGGCGATGCCGGTCAGGAATTTCTCCTTTTGCGCGGCGCTGCCCGCCTCCATGAGGGCCGAGGCGCCCAGGACCACCGTCGTGAAGAACGGCCCGAGGAAGCAGACGCGCCCCATCTCTTCCAGCACCACGGCCAGGTCGAGGAAGTCCCCCACCCCGCCGTACTCCTCCGGCAGGGAGAGACCCGTCAGGTTGAGCCCGGCCATTTTCTTCCAGAGCCCGGGGGTATAGCCCTTGTCATCGGCGGCCATGGCCCTCAGGACCTTGTCCGTGTATTCGCCGGCCAGGAAGTCCCGGGCCAGGGTCTGCATCATCTCCTGCTGCTCGTTGAGACCGAAGTCCACTATCAACCCCCGCTATATAATTTATCTCAGTCGCGGCAGGCCCATTCCCCGCTGGGCGATGACGTCGCGGTCAATCTCGGAAGTGCCCTGCTCCAGGCTATGGCCGAAGGAGCGCAGGTAGCAGGACGGTATCCTTCCGTTCCAGGGAGCCCGCTCCGAGCCCTCGGCCAGCTGGCCGTACGGCCCGGCAAGCTCCATGCCGAACTCGGCGACTCTCTGGAGAAGCTCGAAGCTGTACATCTTGCTCATGGCCGACTCGTAGTTGGGAACCTCCCCCCGACCCTGCATCCAGGCGACGCGGTAGTGGAGGAGGCGGGCGACCTCGCACTCGGCGGTCAGCTCGGCGAGCCGATTCCTCGACACGGGTGTGAGCCGGTCGTTCTCCCGGGCATACCCCTCCAGGTCCCGCAGGTAAGTATCGGCGAAGGCATAGACAGTGTCGGTGGTGCGCTCGTAGTCGAGCAGGGACATCACGACGTAAAATCCCCGGTTCAAGCCGCCCACGATGTTCTCCCTGGGTATGCGCACGTCGTCGAAGAAGACCTCGTTGAAATCGTGGTGCCCGGCCATGTTGACGATGGGATTGACCGTTATCCCCGGCGTCTTCATATCCAGCAGGAAAAAGGTAATGCCGCGGTAGTTCGGCTTCGCAGCGCGGTCGGTGCGGACAATCAGGGCATTCCAGTCAGCGAAGTGGCCGTTGGTGGTCCATATTTTCTGCCCGTTGACGACAAAGCTATCGTCCTCTTCCCGGGCAAAGACCTCCAGGGCAGCCAGGTCCGAGCCGTGCCCGGGCTCGCTGAGCGTCTCGCACCACATCACCTTGCCGGACGCAATGCCCGGCAGGTGCTTTTTCTTCTGCTCCTCGCTGCCCTTGAGCAGGATGGCGGGGGCGACGATGCCGGCGCCGATGGAATCATAGCCGGGGCAGTGGTAGCGGGTGAGCTCCTCGCGGAGGATAAGCCGGTAAAACGGCGAAGCGTCCTGGCCACCGTACTCCCCGGGCCAGTGTATGGAAAGCCAGCCCCTGGCCCCCAGCTTCTCCGCCATGCCCCGGTGTACCGCTATCCAGTCGGGCTGGCCGGACATATCGAAAAACGTTACCCGTTTCTCGCGGTACTCCTTCGGGGCTTCCTTCTCCAGGAAGGCGGCCACTTCCTCACGGAAGGCCTCCTCTTCGGGGGTAAAGGCAAAGTCCAAGGCTGGCTCCTTATTTTCCTTTAAATTTGGGCGGCCGGCGGTAGAACATGGCCGTAATGCCCTCGTTGAGGTCCCCGGTCATGGCGATATCGCCGGACACCGCCGCTTCCAGGTAGAGGGCGGTGCGCTGGTCGGCCTGGGCCCCGTAGTACAGCAGGCCCTTGGCGAGCTTCTGTGCCAGCGGCGCGCCGCCGGCCAGCCGTACCGCGATTTCGTCCACCATCTTGTCGAAATCTTCAGGCTCGGCGGTGAAGTTGACCAGCCCCCAGTCGAGGGCCCTGGCGGCGTCAACGGGGTCGGCCAGCAGCACTATCTCTTTAGCCCGCGCCCACCCTATCAGCCGCCCCAGCCGCTGGGTGGCGCCGGCCCCCGGCAACAGCCCGAGGGTAATCTCCGGCAGGCGCAACGCGGCCTTCGTGCTCATAATCCGGATATCGCAGGCCAGGGCCAGCTCCAGCCCGCCGCCTATGGCCGGGCCGTTGATGGCGGCGATGACCGGCCTGGGATAGGTCTCGATGCGGGTAAATACCGCGTGGGGTGCCTCGCTGAAGTTGAAGGCGGCGTCCACCTCCCCGGAGGCGAAGGCGGCTAAATCAGCCCCGCCGCAGAAGTTGGCGCCGGCCCCGGTAATAACCACGCACCGCGCGTCCTGGTTACTCTCCAGCTCGTTAAGGGCCTTATTAATCTCCGCCATGAAGTCGGCATTGAAGGCGTTGGCACGGTTGGGACGGTTCAGGATGAGCCGGGCTACTCCGGTCTTTTTATCTATGTTGAGCTTGACGAACTCGTATTCCCCCGGCCCGTAGGAGTAAAATCCACAGCCGGTCTTCCGGCCCAGCTTCCCCTGCCTGACGAGCTTGGTCAGCACGGAGCAGACCTTATACCGGTCTTCCTTGTATTTATCATAAAGTCGGTTCAGCTCGTTGAGAACATTATCCAGACCGGCGCTGTCAGCCATGCGGAGGACGCCGCGCGGAAAGTTCAGGCCGAGCAGCACGGCGGTATCGATTTCCTCGCGGGTGGTGGCCTTCATCTCGAGCAGCTTGGCCGCCTCGTTGACCGACCCGGCCAGCACCCGGACGGGGTCGAATTCCACGCCGGCGTTCATGGGGATTTCATTGGCCTTGCCGCCGGACCAGTCGTAGTAGCCCTTTCCGGTCTTTTTGCCGTAGTTACCTTCCTTGAACAGCCTGGCCAGGATGGGGGCGGGGCCGTAGCTCTTGCCCATTGTCGCGCCGAAGTACTCCATGACGTGGAACTGGGTATCGATGGAACCGCCGCCGAGGATGTCCTGAAGCTCCAGCATGCCCATGGGCAACCCCAGCTTGTACTTGATGGCCGCGTCCACCTCCAGGGGGCTTTTGGCTTCCCCCTGGGCCACCGCCCAGTCGGCTTCGTTGGCCATGTTGCAAAAAATCCGGTTGGCCACGAAGCCGGGGACGTCCGTGACGTGAACAACGTCTCTCCCCATGGCGATGGCGACCTTCTCCGCTATCTCGACGGCCGGCTGGCCGGTCTTTTCCCCGTGAACGATTTCCAGCAGGCTCATGCGGGAAGGAGGGTTGAAATAATGCGTTCCGACGACCATCTCCGGTCGTTTGGCTGCCGTGGCAATCTCGGAGATGCTCAGTGAGGAGGTGTTGGTGGCGAAAACACAGTCGGCGGGGCAGAGGGCGGTGACTTCCTTGAGGACGCTCTTTTTCAGGTCCATTATCTCCGGCACCGCCTCGATGATAATGTCGGCGTCCTTGACCGCTTCCTTCAAATCGACGAGGAACTTCACCCGTCCCAGGTAGTCTTTCTTGGCCGCTTCCGTCAGCCGCCCCCGGCTGATTCTCTTGTCGTACATCTCGTTGATTATCTGGCGGCCCCGCTCCAGGAATTTATCCTGGATGTCCCTTATTTTGACGTTATAGCCGGCTTCGGCGGCCAGGGCGGCTATCTGCGCTCCCATCCCGCCGGCCCCGAGGACGGTGACGTTCTTTATCTCCTTCATGTCTGCCCCCCTTTCCTGCGGTCTTGCCGGGTGAATCAGCGGCCTATTTCACGGGTTCGAAAGCGTAAAAGACGCGGTTACAGACCTTGGTCTCTTTCTTGACTTCGATGGGATGGGAGGGGACCTCAAAAACGACGAACTTCACCTCGTCGCCTTCCTTAAGCTGGCCCTCCCGGCAATTGATGATGCGCCCCAGCAGGTGTTTGAGAGGGGCCTTCTCCCCGAAGTTGAGCCAGGCCATAATCAGCGGCGACTCGAAGCCGATGGGGGCGCCGGCCTGCGTCTCGGTGAAGGTGACCACCCTGGCCCGCTGCGGCAGCTCCACCCATTCCAGCTCCTCGGACCAGCATTTGGGGCAAATCACCCCCGGGGGAAACGCGACGTGTCCGCACTTCCGGCACTTGGTGGTGGTGAACTTCCCCTCCCGGAGGTGGTCGTAAAAGGGGTAGAGGCGGTTGAACTCCTGTGCCTCCAGGGGCCACATATCCATCTCCGCTACGTAAGTTCCATTAAGGGCGGGGGTCCCGATTATCTCGGCCTTTTTATACTCGGACATTGCTCCACTCCTTATCTCGTTCCCGGCGGGCGGCTAATCCACCGGCTCCCGACCGTAGATGACCACGGTGTGCTGGGCGCAGGTGCCGCTGAGGTTATGCGCCAGCCCGAACCTGGCGTCCTTCACCTGGTTGATGGCGCGTCCCTGGAGCTGCTTGCATAACTCCAGCGACTGCCGGGCGCCGGAAGCGCCGAAGGGGTGACCGACGCTGATAAGGCCGCCGTCGGTGTTGGTGGGCAGCGCGCCGTCGAGCTTGATGGCGCCGGAAGCCACGAAGTCGCCGCCCTCGCCCTTCTGGCAGAACCCGAGCTCCTCGAGCTCGATAATCTCGGAAATCGTGAAGCAGTCGTGCACCTGGGCCACGTCGATATCTTCGGGGGTCAGTTGGGCGTTTTTAAAGGCCACCTCGCCGGCCTTCTTGAGGTGGGGCCACTCGGCCAGAGTCTCGCCCGGCCAGCCGGCCGACATGCTGTGGGTGGCGTGCTGTCCGGTGCCGCGCAGATAAACCAGGGGACGGTCGGAAAGCTCTTTGGCCTTCTCTTCCGAGGCGATGATGACCGCCGAGGCCCCGTCAGATAGCGGACAGCAGTCGTACAGCCCGAAGGGGTCGGCGATTATCCTGGCTTCCATCGCTTCCTTTAATGTCAGCGTCCGCCCGGAGAACTGGCCCTTGGGGTTGGTGGTGCCGTAGTTGTAGTTGGCCACGGAGACGTGGGCCATCTGCTCCTTGGTCGTCCCGTAGCGCTTCATGTGCATCTTGGCAATCATGGCGAAGAAGGGCGGCGGCACGCCCAGGCCCATCGCCGAGTCCCAGTCATGGTCGTTGACCATCAGCTGGGTGTAGTTCGTCTCCCAGCGCTGGGGCATATAGACCTTCTCCGCCCCGGTGACCAGGATGACCTCGGCGATGCCGCTCTCGATGAGGCCCTTGGCGACGATGATGGCGGAGTTGGAGCCGGCGCACAGGGTGTCCAGCCGGATACAGATAGAGGTCGGTTTCAGGCCGAGCCGGTGCACCACGAGAGGGGCCGTGTTCAGGGCCGAGGAATGCCGGCCGGCCATGGTCGTGGCGACGATGAGCCCGTCGATATCATCCGGCTTCAGCCCCGGTATATCCTGAGAGCAGGCGCTGGCCGCCTCCTGAATCATGTCCAGCAGGTGAGCCTGCCGGATGCCGAATTTGCTGGTGCCCCCCCCGACGATGACGGCATTCTTTTTTAATGCCATACGAATGCCTCCTTTGCTCTGCCCTGACGTGTCTGGCTGCGGAAATCATTGACGGTTATCCCGGGTATAACTGCCGCCCTACCCCACATTTGACCCTGTTAATCTTACCAGAAACCAAAGCCGGGTGTAAAGCAGTATATATGAAGTCTCACGGGTAATTAACCGTACTTTTGCCAGTGGAGACGGGGCCGGGAGGCCCGTTTCTAGTAGCTGGCAAAGCTGGGCAAATATGTCGCAATCTGAGGGAGGACCATCAGTATACCCGTACAAAGAATCAGGGCAATCAGGAAAGGAAATATCCCCCTGAAGATAGTCTCGATGGGTATCTCCGGGGCAATCCCTTTGATGACAAAGACATTCACGCCAACCGGCGGCGTGATTACGCCCATCTCAGCGACGAGGACGATAATGACTCCGAACCATATCAGGTCAGTGCCGAGGGTGGTGAGCAAGGGGAAGATAATGGGGATGAGGAGCACGATTAAGGCCATGGAATCCATAAAGAAGCCGCCGACGAAAAATATCAGGACGATGACCCCGATGATACCCATTGACGGCAGGGGAAGCCCCTCTATCCAGTCGACCAGCATGAAAGGTATCCTGGAGATAGCCATAAAGTGGCCGAAAATCGTGGCCCCGGTAATAATGAAGATAACCATGCACGATGTCCGCAGTCCGTCTTTAGTGGCCTCGAAAAACCCCCTCCAGGTCAGTTCCCGCCGGGCGAGACCGATAATCAGGGCGCCGATGGCTCCAATCGCCCCGGCCTGAGTTGGACTGAACCAGCCGAGAAACAGCCCCCCGATGGCCAGCGCGAATAAGATGACGGTCTCGATTATTCCGGTAGATGCTCTCAGCTTCTTCCGCCAGCTGGTCGGTGGGCCGGGAGGGCCGAAGGAGGGGTTACGCAGGCAGATAAGAAAAACCGTTAAGACAAAAAACAGGCTGAGAAGTATCCCCGGCAATATTCCGGCGACAAAGAGTTTACCGATGGACTCCTCGGTCAGCAGCCCGTAAACAATAAAGACGGTGCTGGGTGGAATGAGAATACCCAGCGTACCGGCGGCCGCCACGGTGCCGGTGGCCAGCATGTCATTGTAGTTGTATCTCTTCATCTCCGGAAGCGCTACCTTGCCCATGGTCGCTGCCGTAGCCGCCGTCGAGCCGCATATTGCCGCAAAACCGGAACAGGCCAGCACGGTAGCCATGGTCAAACCGCCGCGCAGGTGGCCAACCCAGGTGTAGGCCGTTTCGTAAAGCCGCTTGCTGATTCCGGAGGCGAAGGCGAAGGAACCCATGAGGATAAACATCGGGATAACACTTAGCGGGTATGAGGAAAACTGCTCGAAGATATCCCGGGCGAGTGTACCGAGCGCCGCTCCCGGGTGGGCTAAATAGGCAAAACCGGCCACCCCCACGAAGGCCATGGCGAAAGCCACCGGCATCCTGAAGAGAAAAAGGAGGAGGAGAGCGCCGATACCGATTAACCCGATGACGGCCGAACTCATCCTTTTACCACCCTGGCTATCGATTTGAGGAGCCCGTGGAAAAGCACCAGGCAGACCGGGATATTGGCGGCAGCAATTGCGTAGGCGAAAGGATAAATAGGTATATGGGCGGTGGCGCTATATTCCCCCGAGTTTTGAAAGGAAAGACCCAGCACTGAAAGTCGCCAGATAATGGTAATGAAGAGTCCTAATCCCAGAAGAAAAATAATGCTATCGACGACCGCCCGGGTACGCTCGGGCAGCCGGCTGACAAAGAACTCCACGCGGACGTGCCGGCCGATAATCAACGTGACCGCAGCGGCAAAGCCAATGGCTATTGTCTGGGACAGCATCACGACGTCAAGGGCACCAAAGAGACGCCAGGAAAAGACCTTAGCCCCCACCACATCGACGCTGGTGATAAGCATTATCAGCAGCAGTCCGGCAGCCCCAATCCACTCAAACCACTCGCTAAACCGCCGATTAAACTTTTCTAATTTATCTAACACCAGGCTTCACTCAACAGCTCTGGCGGGTGCGGGGGCAATACCCCCGCACCCGGTTTGAGACGCAGGCATAGACTGAGCAACAGTCCCGGGCCTTGATGCTTAAGGCCCCAACTTCGCGAGACTTACCGTCCCAATCGTTAGAGTGACTTCTTCAGGGGATAAACCTTATTATTTTATCAGAGCCTCGGGTTTTACCTCCGGGGGACCGGCTGCCGACGGGATACGCCAGGCTATCTGCTTGGCCGTCCAGAAGTCAATCCGCTCCCGCATAAAGCTAATCCAGCCTTTGACCTCTGCCTCGGTATACCCTTTGGCCACCATCCCTTTTACGTAATTGTCGATTACCGGTTCGACCGCTGCCTTGAACTTGGCTACCTCGTCAGCGGACAACTCGATAAACTCGACACCCTTCTCCACACCGTAGGCCTTGCCGACGAAATCTACGGAGTTCCACATCAATATGGAACGTTCCTTGTACTCTCCAACGAGCTTGTCAAAGATGCCTTTGATATCCGGCGGCAACTTGGCATAGCTGTTCTGGTTCATCACCAGGTAAAACGGATAGGGATTGGTTATCTGCCAGACGGACGTCTCGTATTTTACCACCTCGGCGAACTTGAACGTGCGGAGGGTTTCAAAGTTCGAAGCCTCCCCGTCGATCACACCCTTGGAGATGGCATCATAGACCTCTGGCATCGGTGTGGGAGCCGGGGTTCCACCCAGGGCTTTGATAACATCGCCGGCCAGTCCGGGCGCTCTGATGGTCAGCCCCTTGAGGTCTTCCAGCTTGCGTACCGCCTTCTTGGACGTGCTTATGCCGCTGGGGGTTGAAGTGTTCATCCAGAGCACTTTCACCTTGTCCCAATCGCTGGGCTTGAACTGGTCGGTGAAATCGTTGAGAGCCTGAGCGGCGACCCAGGCGCTGGGATACCCCAGCGGCAGACCGGCCACTTCGGTAATCGGCATACGACCGGCGGTATAGTAAACATGGGAGTAACCTATGTCAGCGACTCCATCGATTACCCCGTCAAACATCGCCGGAGCTGTCAGCAGCGCCCCGCCGGCAAAGTAATCGACCTTCACCCGGCCGCCGGTCCGTTTTTCCAGCTCGCGGGAGAATTCTTCGACTACTCCGGATTGACCGGACGGAGGCGGGAAGTAATTAGCTACTTTAAGCGCGACTGGCCCCGTAGATGGTGCGGGGGCCGGAGCGGGGGCCGGCGCCGGCGCGGGGGCCGGAGCGGGAGCTGGTGCGGGTGCTTGCTGGGTACAACCGATGAACAGAGCACTGATAATGACGAGGGTTAATGTAATTAGAAGAAATCTTTTCATTGCTTCCTCCTTTTACCATAGGCGTATTTAGGTCTGCTCAGCCTGTGATTCTTATCCGTGCCTTTTGAAATCTATCACCCCCTTACCGCGATGTTTTCCTGCCGCGCTAACCATAGAGTTTGTTATCAAGTCGCAGGTTGTTTGAATGTTACACTTAACAGCTACGGTTGTCAAGTAAAAACGGCTATATTACCATGATGCGTAACGTCTGCCCGGCATCTCTCCGATTTGACACGCACGTTCGACAACCTTTAAAATTTATATTAACAGCCTTATAGCACTCCCGGTTATCAGAAAGGAGACATTCATGGCCAAAAAAGAAGATAAAGTTGTTCTTTCTACCCTGTGGTCCGCCGGCTGCGGCTCGCACGGGGGATGCGGCTGCGAGATTTACGTTAAAGACGGCCGGGTCACCAGAGTGGAAGGAAACCGGAATCATCCCTTTAACCTGGGAAGGCTTTGCCCCAAGGGACTGGCCATACCGCAGTACATGTACCACCCGGACCGGGTCACCCACCCGCTGAAGCGCGTCGGCAAGAGGGGTGAGGGCAAGTGGCAGCAGATTACCTGGGACGAGGCCTATGATACCATCGAGAAGAAATTCAAGGATATCCGCGATAAACACGGCGCGGAATCGGTCATTTTCTGCCAGGGCACCGGGCGGGACATCGGGGGGCCCATCACCTTCCTGATGTACGCCTACGGCAGCCCCAACTGGGTGCAGGTGGGACTGGCCGGCCACTCCTGCTATACCCCGCGTCTCGGGGCCATGTTCGCCACCCAGGGCGCCTACTGCGTCCTGGACGCCTCCCAGTTCCTGGAGAAGCGCTACGGTTCCCCCGAGTGGACGCCGCCGAAGTACATTATCATCTGGGGGCAAAACCCCGCCGCCGGCTGCCACGACGGCTTCTACGGCCACTGGATAATCGACTGCATGAAGCGGGGCTCCAGGCTCATCGTCATCGACCCCCGCGCCACCTGGTTCACCAGTCGCGCCGAGGTGCACCTCCAGAACCGCCCCGGCACGGACGGCGCCATCGCCATGGGCATGCTCAACGTCATTATCAACGAGGGTATCTACGATAAAGAGTTCGTGTCCAAGTGGTGCTACGGCTTTGACGAGCTGAAGAAGCGCGTCCAGGAGTACCCGCCGGAGAAGGTGGCACAAATCACGGGGGTACCCCAAGAGCTTATCATCAAGGCGGCCCGGCTCTTCGCCAGGAACAAGCCTTCGGCCATCCAGTGGGGCGAGCCGGTGGACGCCATGCCTCAAGGCACCGTCGTCGCCCAGGCCATCAACCATCTCTGGGCCATCACCGGCAATATCGATAATCCCGGCGGCAACGTCATCGCCCGCAACTCCCACGGCGTCACCACCTATCCCTTCACCTCCGCCGAGTTGACTAACCTCTACGGGGCAGAGCTTGTTAAAAAGCTCAACGAGAAGAGAATCGGCGCCAACGACTATTCCATGGTGAAGAACTTCCGCGGCTGGGTACAGCCGGATATCCTCCTCGAGCAGATGGAGACCGGCAAGCCCTACCCGGTCAGGGCGGCCTGGATACAGACCTCCAACATCATCGGCGGCCAGGCCGCCGATGCCCGGCGGCACTATAACGCCATGAAGAAGCTCGACTTCGTCGTCTGCGTCGACCTCTTCCAGAACCCCACCACCATGGCCCTGGCCGATATCTTCCTCCCCGCCGTCAGCATCTGCGAGAAGGAGAGCTTCCGCTCCTGGTGGCAGCCCCTCGGCGTGACCGTCAAGGCCGTGGACGCGGTCGGCGAGTGCAAGTCGGACTGGGACATCAACCTGGAGATGGCCAAGCGCCTGGCCACCAATCCCATCAAGTACCAGAACACCCGTGAGCTTATCGATGACCGCCTCAAGGACGGCAACACCAACTTCGAGAAGCTGAAGGCCAAAGGCTGCTGGGAGTTTCCGCCGGAAGGCCACCCCACCCGCCCCTACTACCGCTATGAGAAAGGCCTGCTGCGGGGCGACGGCAAGCCCGGCTTCGATACGCCTACCGGCAAGGTGGAGCTGTATTCAAAGCGTTACGAGGAGTGGGGACTCGACCCCCTGCCGTACTACGAGGAACCCAAGGAGAGCCCGGTATCATCGCCGGAGCTTTTCAAGAAGTATCCGCTGATACTGACGACGGGCCGTCGCTCACCGGTCTTTTTCCACTCGGAGCACCGCATGATACCCTGGCTCAGAGAGCTCGACCCCGACCCCATCGTGGAAATCAATGACAAGACGGCCGCCGAGCTGGACGTCAGCAACGGCGAGTGGGTCTATATCGAGAACCAGCGCGGCCGGGTCAAGTTCAAGGCCAGGGTTACCCCCACCGCCCGCCCCGGGGTCGTCACCGCGCCGCACGGCTGGTGGCTGCCGGAGACCGATGGCCGGGAGCCCAATCTTTTCAGCACCTGGGACCACAACATCAATAACCTGACCTCCATGGGGAACCAGGGCAAATCCGGTTTCGGCGGCACCAACTACCGTTCCAGCCTCTGCCGCATTACCAAGATTAAGGACTGAAAGGAGCAGCCATGCCACGCAACGGCTTACTGATTCACTACGAATGGTGCACCGGATGTCATGCCTGTGAGGTCGCCTGCAAGCAGGAGCACAACTTCTCCGGGGGCATGTGCGGCGTCCGGGTGGACGAGGTGGTCACGGTTGGGCCGGATAAGGTCCACGTGGACTTTATCCCGCTCGTCACACGGTTCTGCGACCTCTGTGCGGAGAGGGTCAAAGGCGGCGAAACGACCGCCTGCGTCAAACACTGCCAGGCGATGTGCCTGACCTACGGCCCGGTAACGGACCTGGCCAAAACCATGGAGAAGACGCCGCGGTCGCTCATCTTCGCCCCCAGGTAGGCCATCTGACCCGGAACCCCGCTGAAGGCCGGCGCCCGGAGCCGTGACCGTTACCGGGAAGGAGACTTCGTTCATGAACGGCTGGATGGGTAAGATTCTTCAGGTTGACCTCGGTAACGGCAGCATCACCGAAATTGACACCCGACCCTACGCCGAGAAATACCTCGGCGGGCGCGGTATCGCTTCCCGGATTTACTGGGAGACCGTCAGGCCGGAGACGAAGGCCTTCGACCCCGCTAACCGCCTTATCTTCATGGCCGGCCCGCTGGTGGCCTCCGGCGCCCAGGCGGCCAACCGCATGTCCGTGGTCGGCAAATCGCCGATGGCCTACCCGGAAGGCTTCTGCTACGGCAACCTCGGGGGCTTCTTCGGGGCGGAGATGAAGCAGGCGGGATGGGACGGCATCGTGATTACGGGGCGCTCCCCGGAACCCGTCTATCTGAACATCCACAACGATAAAGCCGGGCTCCTCGACGCGTCCTCTCTCTGGGGCAAGGGCGCCCTGGAGGTGGAAAAAATAGTCGGGCAGACCCACGGTGAAAGAGCCCGCTTTATCACCACCGGCATCGCCGGCGAGAACCGGGTGAGGAGCGCCATCCTCTACGGCTCCCACCAGTCCACCTCCACCGCCGGCTTCGGGGCGGTGATGGCCTCCAAGAACCTCAAGGCCATCGTCATCAGGGGTAACGGAAAAGTCGGCGTGGCCGACCCGGCCGGACTCAAGGAGCTCAACCGCTACACGGTTAAAATCTGCCAGCGCGTCCACCTGGCCATCCCCCCGCTGTTCGTGGGTACCGGCAAGGGCCACCTGCTGGAGGTCAAGGGGAAGGGGGGCTGCGACCGCTGCGGGATAATCTGCAACCGGAACGTCTATCTCTACGGCAAACGACTGCTGGGTAACCGCCGCTGCCAGGCCATGGAGTACTACCTCCCCTGGCGCTACGGCCGCGACGACGAGCCGGTGGACACTGTCTTCGATTCGCCCACCCTCGCCAACGACCTCTCCATCGGCACTTTCGAGCTCCAGAGTATCTGCGACTGGCTCTATGCCTGCCTGAAAGCCGGGGTCCTCACCGATGAGGATATCGGCCTGCCGCTGTCCAGGATAGGCACCCGCGAGTTCCTGGAAAAGCTGCTCCACGCCATCGCTCACCGCCGGGGCTTCGGGGATATCCTGGCCGAGGGGCTGGTCAGGGCCGGCGAGAAAGTACCGCCCAAAGCCCGCGCCATGTTCAGTCGCTACGTCGCGCCCATCGGGATGATGGACCTCGCCCCGGCCCGGGCCATCGTCGCCCACGCCCTGATTTACCCTATGGAGCCCCGCGTCCACCAGCCCACCATCCACGAAATCAGCTTCATCAACGCCGCCTGGAGCCTCAACAACATGCAGCCGGGCAGCACCAACATCACCACCCGCGTTATCCATAACATCGCCATGGCCTTCTGGGGCAGCGACGCCGCCGGCGACCTCTCCAGCTACGAGGGCAAGGCCCTGGCGGCGCTGAAGATTCAGAACCGCACCTATACCAAGGACTCCCTCGGGCTCTGCGATTTCACCTGGCCGATTACCTACTCCTTCGCCACGCCGGACCACGTCGGCGACCCCGACCTGGAGGCAAAAATCTTCACGGCGGTCACCGGCACCGACGGTAAGGAGATTGACCTCGCGGCGGAGCGCATCACCACCGTGCAGCGGGCCATCATGGTCCGGGAGGGGCGTAAGGTCCCTAAAGATGATTACCCCCCCGAGTTCAACTTCACCGAGCCGCTCGGCCCGGGCCCGCGCGGCGGCCCGGTGATGGTCGCCGGCCCCGGCGACGAGGTTATCGACGCCACGGGCAAGGTCCTCGACCGCGATAAGTTTACCGCCATGCTCCGGGAGTACTATGGCCTGCGCGGCTGGGATGAGGCGACCGGCCTGCCCCGACCCGAAACTCTGAAAAAGCTCGGCGTGGAGGACCTGCTCCCCGGCTTCAAATAACGGCCAGGCCGTCCGGTACCGTCATTCCAGCGAAGGCTAAAATCCAGGGGATGGGCGGTGGGGTTCTGGATTCTGGCCTGCGCCAGAATGACAGCTACTTATATAGCCAAGCTATTTTTAAGTATCACGTCAGACATAAAAAACAGTCCCGCGGATTTTTACCTCCCGGCGGGACTGTCTTTTTTACGTGCTCTTTTCTAGAACGTGATGAGCGTGATAAAGATGGGGCCGAAGATGACGGCCACTTTCCCCACCAGCTTGATAAGGATGTTCAGGGAGGGCCCGGCCGTGTCTTTGAAGGGGTCGCCTACCGTGTCGCCGATGACGGCGGCCTTGTGAGCGGGGCTGCCCTTCCCACCCAGAGCGCCGGACTCGATGTACTTCTTGGCGTTGTCCCAGGCGCCGCCGGCGTTGGCCATCATCACCGCCATCAGGAAGCCGGTCAGCAGGGCGCCGATGAGCAGGCCGGCTACGGCCTTCGGGCCCAGCGTGAATCCGAGAATCAGCGGCACCACGATAACCAGCAGGCCGGGTATAATCATGGACTTGAGGGCCACCTTGGTGGCGATGTCAACGCACTTGACGTAGTCCGGCTTGACGCCTTCCTTGCCCTCGAGCAGCCCCTTGATTTCGCGGAACTGGCGCCTTACCTCGTTGACGATGGCGAAGCCGCCGGTACTGACGCCGTTCATGGCGAGGGCGCTGAAAACGAAGGTCAGCATGCCGCCGATGAGGATACCGGAGATGACAGCCACGTTGGTGAGACTGGCGATGCCGCCCTCCAGGTGGACGACCTCGAAGTAGGTGGCCAGCCAGGCGAGGGACGCCAGGGCCGCCGAGGCGATGGCGAAGCCTTTACCCAGGGCCGCCGTGGTATTGCCGACGGCATCCAGGGCCTCGCAGCGCTCCCTGACCTCTTTACCCAGGCCGGCCATCTCGGCGATGCCCGCCGAGTTATCGGCAATCGGCCCGTAGCAGTCCATGGCCAGCAGCATACCCAGGTTGATGAGCATGCCCATGGCGGCGATGCCGATGCCCAGCAACCCGCCGAAGATGTAGGATACCACTGTGCCGATGACCACCAGGATAACCGGCAGCACCGTGCTCATCATGCCCTGGGACATCCCTTCGATGATAGTCACCGCCGCGCCGCTTTCCGCCGCCCTGGCTATCTTCTTGGTGGGGCCCCGGTCGGCGGAGGTGAAGTACTCCGTGGACAGCGAGATAAGGAAGCCGGCCACCAGGCCAGCCACCAGCGCGCCGAACAGGGAAAGGTTACCGGCGTAGAACCAGATAATCAGGCCGCTGGCGATTATCATCAGGACATTGCTGACATAGACGCCCCGGTTCATGGTGGCGTGAGCTTTATGCACCTGCTCCTCGAAGCCGCCGCCGCTTATCTCTTTGGGGCGGACGGAGAGCGCCCCGATGATGGAGCAGACAATGCCCGCCGCCGCCAGCAGCAGCGGCAGGAAGAGGCCCTTGACCGCCCCCAGTTCCAGGGAGATGACGCCCAGCACCATGGAGGCGGCGATGGCGCTGACGTAAGACTCGTAGAGGTCGGAGCCCATGCCGGCCACGTCGCCGACGTTGTCGCCGACGTTATCGGCGATGACGGCCGGGTTGCGAGGGTCGTCCTCGGGGATTCCCGCTTCGACCTTGCCCACCAGGTCGGCCCCCACGTCGGCGCTCTTGGTGAAGATGCCGCCGCCGGCCCTCAGGAAGAGGGCTACCGACGACGCGCCGAAGGCGAAGCCGAGCCAGACATGGCTTTCATCCGGCCAGATAAAGGCGACGATGGCCAGTCCCAGCAGGCCCAGGCCGACGACGCAGAAGCCCATGACGGCGCCGCTGGAGAAAGCTATTTTAAGCCCCCCGGCCCATCCCTTCATGGCGGCGTTGGCGGTGCGCGCGTTAGCGACCGTGGCGATATTCATGCCGAGCCAGCCGGACAGGGCCGAGGTAATGGTGCCGACCAGATAGGCCACGGCGACGAACGGCCGGGGGTCGATGAAGACGGCCAACACGATGAACACCACCACCGTGAACGCCGTCAGGGTGAGAAATTCGCGGCGCAGGAAGGCCATGGCCCCCTGGCGGATAGCGTGTGAAATTTCCCTCATCTTGTCGTTGCCTTCGCTCTCGCGCAGGATGACATTTACCAGGTACCCCACGAAGGCCAGCCCCAGCACACCACCCAGCAGGATAAGAATTCTCAAGACCCATTCGTTCATCAGCAAACCTCCGGAATAGAATCTCCCTTTTCAGGACAAAAGAAAAGGAGGCTATACCAACCTCCTTAATTTTTCAGTCGTTCACCAATCAGAAAACAGCCCGTTCATCAGGTTTTACGCAGTTTAGCACATTATCTTTTTCCGGTCAACCCCGGCCCCGGTGGATGATGGCCAGTATCTCTTTACCGTACTTGTTGGTTCTTCTCTCGCCGAATCCCTTGATACCGCTCAACTCCCGGATATCGGACGGGCGGGCCTTGATAATCTCTTTCAGCCATGAGTTGCGCGCGATGATGAATGGTGCCAGGTTTTCCTCGTTGGCCTTTTTATTCCGCCACGCGGTCAGGGCTTCGTACAGCTCCTGCTCGTGGCCTTCGAGCTGGGGCTCCTCCGTTTTTCCGGCAGATATTTCCCCCGCGGGCGATTCCCCCGGTGGCACCGCTTCCGGCACGAGGCCGGCCAGCCTGTCCTCGAGGTCCTTCTGCCGGATAGCCAGGGTGAGGTCGCTGCGGGTCCTTTCCAGCACCCCCCGCACCATGTCCGTGGTGCGGCGCAGGCCGCCGGTGACGGCATCGGGGAAGTCCATGGTAACCAGGACGCCGTAGATATCGTCCATGGTGTTCAACAGCTCCTCGCCCCGGGAGAGGTCGCCCCGCCGCAGGCCGTCGAGCAGGTAGCGACGCAGCTCCCCCGCCGCCTCCCCGAGGCCGTTGAGATAGGCGGCCGTATCCACCCCCAACTTTTCGGGGGAAGGCAGCGGCTTTTGCGTGACCAGCGCCAGCGTAATGTTAGCTTCGGATAGCTCCTTCTGGGCATCCCTGATGACGCCGGTGTTGGCCAGCTCATTGAAGTCCCTGACGGACTCCCCGGCCTCGGTCAGCAGGCCGCGGGCCGTTCCCAGCAGCTCTTCAGCTAGCTTGAACTCCTGCCGGTGCACGGCGCGGATAGCGTTGCCGCTGTACCGGATGGCGTCCCGGCAGAGCGGCAGCATCTTTTCCCTGGCCTCGTCCCTGGCCGCCAGGTCTTTACGTGCTTTCCCGGAAATAGCGTCCAGGTTACTCACCTTGCGCCTCCTCGATTGCTTTGACCAGCTGGCGGGTGGCCGCCTCTATATCCGCCGCGCCGAGAACGGCGCTGATTACCGCCGCGGCCACGGCCCCCTCCCGGACCACCTCAGCCAGATTACCCTTATTAATACCACCAATGGCCACGATTGGCAAATCCACCTTCTGCCGGATGTCCCTTATCCTCCCCGGCCCCACCACCCCGGCCTCTTGCTTGGTGGGGGTGGCATACATCGCCCCCACGCCGAGGTAGTCGGCGCCGTCACCGGCGGCGGCCTCTGCCTCCGCGACGGTGCGTACCGAGGCCCCGAGAATCTTATCGACGGGGAGGAGCCGCCGGGCGACCGCCACGGGCAGGTCGTCCGGCCCCACGTGCACCCCGTCAGCGCCAACGGCCAGGGCGATGTCCAGGTCGTCGTTCACGATGAAAAGAACCTGGTGTTCCCCGCACAGCTTCTTGAGTTCCCCGGCGATAGATACGACTTTCCCCTTGAGCCGCCCTTTGTCCCGGAGCTGGATAACTTTAGCCCCGCCCCGGATGGCCTGGAGGGTCGCTTCGGCATGACTCCTTCCCCGCAGCATGGCCGTATCGATGATGACATACAGACCGGTCAGCCTCTCCATCCTGTCCTGCCGGAGCACCCGCGCCAGCAGCGTTTTTTCCAGCGTATAGAGAGCAAAGCGCGCCCGACGGTATCTTTCGGTTTCCAGAGGCGAACCGGGGGCCCTGGCCAGCTCCTCGATGACTCTTAAAGATTCCTGGACACGCCGCGCGTTGGCCACGATGGTCGCCGGGACGCCGCGAGGCTTTTTCTGCCCGGGGGATTCCATATCCGCCCCGACGTCACCCGCGGCGTCGCGGGCGGCGATTAATTTTTCCTGTAGTCCCATATCGACGGCTACCAGGTCGTGGCGCAGGTCCTTGAACTGCTGCGTCAGGTCGGCGTCGTTGAGGGAGAGGCGCGCCAGCTCCTCCAGGACGCGCAGCCCTTCGCCGGTGCGGTTCAGGTTGGCATCGATGATGCGCCGCTGGTCGGAAGAAAATGCTCCCATGCTTCAGGCTCCGGTGGTTAATTCTAGCACAGCGCCGGGGGCGGGTAAAGCAAGGTGCTCACTCCCCGCCGACAGCGTCGGGGATGATTTCGATGCGTAAAGCCCGCCCGTTTTTATCCAGGTCGATAGCCACGACGTCGATGCGACGACCGGCCGGAAGGTCGGTGTGCTCCATCCCGTAATGGGCCGCGGCAGTCCTGAGGCGGGACATCTTGGTCGCGTTAATTGACTCCTCCGGACTGCCGAAGCTGCGGCCGCTTTTGGCGCGCACCTCGACGAAGACCAGCGTGTCCCTGTCACGCGCTATTATGTCAATCTCTCCCCCGCGGCAGCGGTAGTTGGTCTCCAGGATTTTATAGCCGTGCCGCTTGAGGTGCCCGGCGGCCAGCTTTTCCCCGAGGATGCCTGTCTCGCGGCGTTTCATAGCACGTTAATCATGTCGCAGACCGGGTGGAAAGACCGGCGGTGAATGGTTGACGGCCCGTTCCGCCGCAGGCAGTCCAGGTGCTCCGGTGTGCCGTAGCCCTTGTGCCCGGCCAGGCCGTAGCCGGGGTATTCCCGGTCCATGGCCACCACCAGGCGGTCGCGGGTGACCTTGGCGATTATGGAGGCGCAGGCAATCGAAAAGCAGAGGCTGTCCCCGAAGACGATGCCCCGCTGCGGCAGGGATACTTCCGGCAGCTCCAGATAGTCGATAAGGAGGTACTGCGGCCCGGGGACGAGCCGCTCGATGGCCGCCGCCATTGCCAGGCGGGTCGCGGTGGCGATGCCAGCGGAGTCGATAACCTCATGGGACATCATTCCGGTGCCCACGGCCACGGCGACGCCTTTAATCTTTTCGAAGAGGTATTCCCGTGCCGTTGGGCGCAGCTGCTTGCTGTCCCTGACCTCGCGGCGCCAGGGGGCTTTGAGGTTGTGAGGTAAAATCACGGCCGCCGCCACCACCGGACCCATCAGGGCGCCCCGCCCCACCTCGTCCACCCCG
>MGNX01000079.1:20391-33169 GCA_001796935.1 Chloroflexi bacterium RBG_16_60_22 | reverse complement strand
CCCCTGGGAGAGCTGGAGGTAGCCCCGGATGACAACGGTGAAGATATTGAGTTCGATTCTGTTATCGACGTGGCTGGCACACCCGGAGAAGTCGTGAAAGTGGTAAAGATGGTGGAAGGGGGCGGTCCCGTTGCCGCCCCGGCGACCGGCGAAGAGGAAAAGGTCAAGCTAGCGGACGCCACCGCCAGGGCCGCTCCGGCGGAGGCCGCGGCCCCGGCCAAACCGAAGGGGGATGATTCCTTCAATAACCTCTTCAGCAATGAGGAGGAGGACGAAAACCCGCTGGCCAACCTCATCAACGCATTGCCGGATGTCACCACCGAGGAACTCCTCGATGATTTGAAGGAAATAAAGGAAATCATACAGGAATGGCAGCAGAGCTAAATAAGACGCACGGAAGGTCGCCGGGGGGCCCTGCGGGAGGACTGAGGGAATACCCCGATGAAATAGGGGGTTATCATGGTTGCCCGTCAGGGCGGCGGAGTAGTAGCCTGAAAATGGAGGGCGTCCGCGTACCGGCGCCCGCCAGGCTGAAGGCGTTTCAAGACGTCGCGGCGCCGGCGACCGTGCCCTGGAAAATTAGGGAGGCCTAAGATGAGGCAAAATCGTAATAAAAAGCGTTTCTGGGCCAATGTACACCTGCGCTATATCATCGGCATCACGGTGGTCTGCTCAATCATCTATTACCTGCCCGTTATCGGCGGCCTCCTGGGCTGGACGTCTTTGCAGAACTCGCTCAACGGCCTGCACAACCTCTACGGGATTGACTTCCTGGGCCTGGTGTTCTTCGCCCCGGTGGTCTATACCGCCTATATCCTGGGGGTGATTCCGGCCGTGCTGGCGGCCCTCATCGCCATGCTTATCCTGCTTCCCCATGCCATACTGATTGACACCTACCCCAACGCCTTTTTCAAGCCGACGGCCTTCGTCATTATCCTGAGCGCCGTGGGGGCCGTGGTGGCCATGCTCCAGAAAAGCGAGCAGGAGCACCGCCAGCGCATGAAGGAGATGAAGTGCCTCTACGACATCGGCAAAGCCACCGAAGAAAGCGAATCTATCGACGAGTTCCTTGCCAAGGTGGTCTCCCTGATACCCCACGCCATGCAGTACCCGGAAGAGAGCAACGTGAGAATCACCTTCCGTAACCAGGTCTATAAGAGCCCTGACTTCCAGAAGTCCCTGAGCAAGATAACCGAGGAGCTTGAGGTAGGCGGGGAAACCCTGGGCATGGTGGAGATATACTCCACCCGGAGCAACCCCTACCTCAAGAAGCGGAACCACCTGGCCAAGACGCTCGTCGAGAGAATCGGCGGCGCCATCCGGCAGATTGAGCTGGAGCAGTCGCTCCGGGTCTACTACGAGCAGCTGGAGGACGAGGTCGAGAAGCGGACCCGGGACCTGGAGCATGTTCAGGAAAAGCTCATCCGCTCGGAGCGCCTGGCCGCCGTCGGCGAGCTGGCCTCGGGCGTGGGCCACGAGCTGCGCAATCCCCTTAACGTTATCCGGAACTGCGCCTACCTGCTCGATATGGCACTGACGGACAAGAGCGATGAGGAGGCGTTGAGTACCCTCAAGGTCCTGGACAAGCAGATTGACATCGCCAATAAGATTGTCACCGACCTGCTCGATTTTACCCGCATCAAGCCGCCGACCCAGGTGAGGGTCGACCTCAACACCCTCATCAGGGAAAGCCTGTCCTGGGTCACCGTTCCGGAGCACGTCACCGTCAACGCCCACCTCAACGGGCATGTCCCGGCCATCAGGACGGATGCCGAGCAGATTGGCCGCGTCTTCACCAATATCATCTCCAACGCCATTCAGGCCATGAACACCAACGGGGAGCTGAATATTGATACCGGCATTGAAGACGGCCTGGTCTGGATAAGCTTCAAGGACAACGGTTGCGGCATCCCCGAGGAGAACATGGAAAAGATATTCGAGCCCCTCTTCACCACCAAGCCCAAGGGCATCGGCCTGGGCCTGGCCATCTCCAGGCGGCTCGTGGAGCAGAACGGGGGCAAGATAGAGGTCGCCAGCCAGGTGGGCACCGGCACTACTTTTACCGTAAGACTACCGCTGGATAAGAAGGAGGCAAACCGTAAATGAGCGATGAACCGACCATCCTCGTCGTCGATGATAATGAAGACCTGCTCGAGACCTTCGCCATGATTTTGAAGCGGCGCGGGTTCAACGTGGCCACCGCCGGAAACGGTGCCGCCGCCGTGGACAGGTTCAGGGAGCGTAGCTTTGATGTCACCCTGATGGACATCGTCATGCCGGAGATGAACGGTGTGGAAGCCTTCCGTAAGATAAAAGAGATGCAGCCCGGCGCGCCCATTATCCTGATGACCGCTTACTCCGATGAAGACCTGATTCAGACGGCCAAAGACGAGGGCGTCCGCCAGATTATTCACAAACCGATAAGAATCGACCGGCTCATCGAGCTCATCAAAGCGGCGGCCTGCAGCCAGCCGATACTCATCATCGATGACGACGCCGATATCTGCCAGACCCTGACCAAGGTGCTCGACCGCCAGGGTTACGAGGTCCTGACGGCCGGCAGCGGCGAAGAGGCCATCGTCATCGCCGGGGAGAGGACCTGCCAGATGGCCATCATCGATGTCAAGCTGCCCAACATCGACGGCCTGGAGACGCTGCTCCGGCTCAAGGATATCAACCCGGACATCCTCACCGTGATGATGACCGGCTTCCGCAACGAGGTCAAAGACGCGCTGGACAAGGCGCAGGAGGCCTCGGCGATTACCTGCCTTTACAAGCCGTTCGACCCCGCCGAGGCGGCAGAAATAGTGAGGAAAGTTGCCAGAAAACCACGGAATTCGGAGAATGGAGAAAAAGGCTAGGGAAAGCGTGCTGGTGGTCGATGACGACCTCGATTTCCTGCAAATCATCAGCCGCATCCTGGAAAACAAGGGCTACGGGGTGGCTACCGCCCCTTCGGCCGGTGAAGCTATTTCCCGTCTGAAGGAGCGTTTCTACCATGCCGCCATCCTGGATATCAGCCTGCCCGATGCTGACGGCACCGAACTGCTCAGCCGGGTCCTGGAGATGCAGCCGGAAATCATCGCCATTATGCTGACCGGCCACTCCTCGGTGCAGAACGCGGTAAAATCGCTCAACTGCGGCGCCTTCGCCTATCTGGAAAAACCCCTCGACCCGGGAAACCTCCTCTCGGTCATCAGCCGGGGACTGGAAAAGCAGCGGCTGGTGCTGGAGAACCATCAGCTCCTGGACGAGCTGGAACGGCACAACCGCATCACCAATACCCTCCTCGGCGTCTCCCAGGCGGTAGCGCAGTCACTCGACCTCCAGCAAATCATCGACTCCGCCCTGGGGAAGCTGGCAGATTGCACCGGCCTGGAAGCCAGCTTCGTCTATCTGCAGAAGGACGGTCGCCTGGTGCTGATGGGACATCACGGACTATCGCGCGCCATGGCCGGCGCCATGAAAAAAGAGCTCGATACTAAAGGCGGCACCATCGGCCGTATCTTCGAGAATACCCGGCCGTTCGTTATCGAGGACATGACCAAATTTATCGGGCGCGACCTGCAATTCCTGGTGACCGGAGGCTGCCGCTCCTTCGCCGGCGTCCCCCTGGCCATCCTGGGAGAGAGTATCGGCGTGATGGGCGTGGCCACCAACTTCGCCATCCGCTTCGGGCCGAACAACATCGAGCTTCTCACCGGAATCGGCCGCGAGATTGCCATCGCCGTGCGCAACGCCCAGCTCTACGAAGAGGCATCCAGCGCCAATGCCCTCCGGGAGCTCGACTCCATGCGCACCGAGTTCCTGGCCAACGTTTCCCACGAGCTGCGCACGCCCCTGGCGGTGATAAAGGGCTCCGCCAACAGCCTCCTCCAGCCGGACGTCATCTTCGATGAGCAGACACGGCGCGACTTCCTGGTGTCCATCGATAAGGACGCCGACACGCTGACCCGCCTGGTGGACGACCTGCTGATAATGTCCCGCCTCGAGGCCGACGCCCTGGAGGTCAGCCGGCGGCCGCGCCCGCTGGCCGATGTCATCGACTTCATCCGGGACCGTCTTGACAATTTGACGACCCGGCACCAGCTGCGCGTCGATATCCCCGATGACCTGCCCCCGGTGAATGTCGACGAGCAGCGCATCGGGGAGGTCCTGACCAATCTGGTGGAGAATGCCGTGAAGTTCTCCGACGACGGTACCGCCATCGTCATCGGGGCACGCCGGGACGGCCAAGAGGTCATCATGAGCGTGACCGACGAGGGTATCGGCATTCCCGGGGAGATTCACGAGCGGATATTCGAACGCTTTTTCCAGGGTGACGGTCGCAAGACCGGACGCCGAAAAGGGACCGGACTGGGGCTGGCCATCTGCCGCGGCATCGTCGAGGCGCACGGCGGCAGAATCTGGGTGGAAAGCCAACCGGGCAAGGGCGCCAGGTTCAGCTTCAGCCTGCCGGTGGACTAAAGGGGGGAAACAGCCATGGACAAGAAACATATTTTAATCGTTGATGACGACCCGGCCATACTGAGACTGCTCAGCACCAACCTCAAGGCCCGGGGCTATGACGTTGCCACCGCCACCAACGGCGAGGAGTCGCTGGAGGCGGTGCAGCGTGATTTCGTGGACCTGATTATCCTCGACCTCATGATGCCCAAGGTGGACGGCGTGGAGGTCGTCCGGCGCATCCGGGAATGGTCGGACGTCCCCATCATTATCCTCAGCGCCCGCGGCGACGAGCATGACAAGGTGAAATGCCTGGAGCTCGGGGCGGACGATTATTTGACCAAGCCCTTCGGCATCGCCGAGCTGCTGGCGCGCATCAAGACGGCCTTCCGCCACCGCGGCGACCCCACCGTCTCCCCGGCGCAGTCGAACTTCACCTGCGACGGCCTGGAGATAAACTTCGCCAAGCGGCGCGTGGCCGTCAACAGCAAGCCGGTAACCCTCACCCCCACGGAGTACTCCCTGCTGCAGCACCTGGCCGTCAACTCGGACAAGGTACTCACCCACAGCATGCTGCTGCAGAGCGTCTGGGGCGCCGAGTACTCATCGGAAAAGGAGTACCTGCGCGTCTTCGTGGGGCGGCTGCGCCGCAAACTGGAGCCGGACCCCAAGAACCCCCGCTATATCCAGACCATCCCGGGCGTGGGCTACCACCTGGCCACGGGGAACTAGGCGTCACCGGGCAGATGCTATATCAAGGGGAGCCAGCGCAGCTCCCCTTTCCGTTCGGCACAGCTTTACTCTGAATGTCATTCTGAGGAGCGCCGCGACGAAAGAATACCCGCCGCACCCGGACCCTTCGCCGCGCTCAGGGTGACAGGGATGAAGCCGGCTTGACAGACCACACCCGGTTTACCTATCCTCTTAATAGATGTATTGCTTAACCGGGACGTGTTCACTTGGCAGATTCAAGCGTTAATAATGTCCAGCAGCTGGACCTCCCCCTCAGGATAGACCTCCCGGCGGTGAAGAAGCTCCTCCGGGCGCACCGCGCCAACGCCCGCACCGAAGCGCTAGCCGCCGAGCTGACGGAGGCCGTGCGCGCCGCGGCGCGCCCTAAAGCCATCTACCGCCAGGCCCACGTGGACTGCGCCGGTAACGGGACGGTGGAAATCGACGGCATCCGGTTCAGCAGTCGGGCGCTCAGCAAGAACCTCGCCGGCCGGGACACCGTCTTCCCCTACATCGCCACCGTCGGACACGAGGTTGATAAAATCGATATTCCCCGAAGGGACATGTGGCGGCAGTACTGCTTCGACGTTATCAAGACGGTGGTCCTGGTGACCTCGCTGGATTTCCTCACCGAGCACCTCAAGGAGAAATACGCTATCGAAAGCGTTGCCACCATGAACCCCGGCGAGATTGCCGACTTCCCCATCGAGCAGCAGAGGCCTCTTTTTGCCCTCTTCGGCGGCGCCGAGAGGCAAATCGGGGTTACCCTGACGAAGGGTGGGGCCATGCACCCCACCAAGTCGCGCTCGGGGATTTTCTTCCCCAACGATACCGGCTTCGTGACCTGCCGGCTGTGCACCCAGCAGCGGTGCCCCGGCCGCAGTGCCGCCTACGACCCCGAGGTCGTCCGGGGGTACCTGGGTACGCCGGTCTAGCCGCTATTACTTACTTTCTATCTGCCTCAGCTCGGTGATGACGCCGCCCACGGCGCCCGTCTCGAAGTAGGCGAAGCCGCCGTCTCCCACCCTGGCGCCGGTGAGCACCTTGATACCCTTTTTACCGAGTGCCTTGATGGCGCCATCGAGGTTATCGGTAGTGTAGCCGATGTGGTGCAGCCCCTCGCCGTTCCGGTCCAGAAACTCCTGCATGGCCGATTCACCGCCGCTGGGCTGCAACAGCTCCAGCTCGATACCGCCCACCCGGGCATTGCTCACCCTGAGCTTGAACTCGACGGGCCTGCCGCGCAGCTCTCCCTTGAAGGGTATCTCTATCCAGGGCTTCCCGCCCGGCATTCTGAAGGGCCCGATGCCCAGGGCAGTGAGGTGGGCGATGGCCTTATCCATGTCCCTGACGATTACCCCGACGTGATGGAACTTATCCTTATCAAAGACCGTTCCGCTCATGGCAACTCCTTTCCTGATTTTCCGTTATGCTTTGACCGCCCCCGATTTTACCCTTTTTGCCGTGGCTAATCAAACCCCCCACCGCCAATCATTAATGAGATGTTTATCTTAACCGCTCGGCCGTTTATGCCCCGTTTACTGCCCGAATGTTAGCCTTATATCAAGATAAAAACAGCAATCCAAGGAGGCTAACATGCTGGAAAAGATAAGAATCCTCACCGTCAGTCGCGACCCCGTTCTGGTAAGCGTCCTTCAGGAAGGGCTCAATGGCGGCGGCTACGAATTAATCAGCACCCAGCACACCGGACTCCAGCTCAAGGACGTTATCGATGCGGAGAACCCGGAGTTCATCATCCTGGACATCATGATGCCCACCCTGGACGGCATCGGGACCTGCCTGCAGCTGCGACAGTGGACCCAGCGCCCCATCCTGATGCTCAGCACCTGGGATACCGGCGATGGCACGGTCAGGGGCCTCAACCTTTGCTCCGATTGCTACCTGACCGAGCCCTTCGGGGTTGACATGCTGAAGTCGCGTATCGAGGAAACGCTCCGGCGGAGTACCGCCGCGACCGACCCCCTTTTCAACACCCGCAACCGCCGAAATTGATGCCGACCGGCCCGCTGCCCGAACGATGAGAAGCCTCCTTCCCCGGCAAATTCTTTATCCGCCCAAGATTTATGTAATGTTTACACCCCGCCAAGGGGTATTTATGCCTTATTTCCCGCTCCGGCACTAAGCTGGGGCCACGGGATGATGTACGGACCGTGATAAAGATGAAAAGGAAGCTCATATTCTCACTGCTGGCGGTCTTTCTTCTCTCACCCTGGCCGGTGGTCTACGCCTACGACGAAGCCCTGGCCAGCAATACACCGCTGTCCATTGAAGCCGTCGCGCCCAGCGCCACCCCCGTCATCAACGCCTACGGCAAGGCCATCGGCGGGGTCACGCCCGGCGACCTCTTTTACGTCGATGCTTCCGGCAGCGGTGAGGACATGCCCTTTACCCTTTATATCACCAATGCCGACGAGCTCGTCCGGCAGTACCGTTACCTGAACCTCGACGTCGGCATCTACGTTTATACCTTCGACGCCGGATGGGAAAGAGCCGGTACCGGCGACGGCGATATTTATATCACCATGCACAACGCCGTGACGAGCTTCATTCTGCCGGGCTTCGCCCGCTATAAAATCACCATCGATGGAGGCTGCTTTTACAGCTACGGTGCCGGCGGCGGCGATGCGGCCGCGCCCCGGTTCTACCTGACCACCGGCTAGGCGCCGGAGAGAAAGCGCAAGGAGAATTAGCGATGCTGATACTGTGGATACGCCGGAGTAACTACGAAGAGCCGGACGACCCGGGGAGCAATGACGTGAAATCGTTCCGGAAGCACGCCGATGCCATGAAGCGGTTCCGCCTGGGTCACCCGGAGGAAGAGATTTTTCACCCCAGGGATATCATCACCGCGGATGGTAACGTCCTGGCACCGGTACACCGGGTGAAGTTCGAAGATAACACCTGGAACTGATGCCTCCCGCCCGGGATGGTAAAACGGGCTTTGATATTAGCTCTCCCTTTTCCGCGTGGGAGAGCTATTCATTTACCCGCCCTATCCTGCTGAATAGCTTTCACTGCTTGCCAGACATAACCCGTAATGATAAAATGGAGGAGCATGGGCCGCTAGCTCAACTGGCAGAGCAGCTGACTCTTAATCAGCAGGTTACAGGTTCGATTCCTGTGCGGCTCACTTTCAGACTGAACGTCAAATTTCTCGCGGCGCCGACCGGTAAAGGAGCAACCCGGCACCCTCCGGTGCCGGTAGCAGCTCAGGCGAAGAAAACGATAACGGAAGGCCGGGCATCCTCAGGGCAAATACCCGGCCTTCTTTAAATTGTCTACGTCTTCAGGATGTATTAGCTCTTGCCAATCCGGAACATCTTGGTGCCACAAGTGGGGCAAACACCCTGGGTGGCTGGCTTCTTGTTCTTCATGGTGATGGCCCTGGCATTCTTGATTTCTTTCTTTGACCGGCATTTCACACAATAGGCCTGCATTTATGTCTCCTCCTGTAAATAATAATAGTGTGTTATTAAAGATAATCTATTTCCCTCGAAGATGTCAATACGGTAACACGGGTAATCCGCTAACTTAAACTAAAGTATTTCTAAATTCCCCCATCTGTTTTTCATCGCGACGCGGTGATTCCTTCCGATTTCACCAAAAGGCTTTACAACGAGTCCTAAAGATGGTATATATTTACTTAACTCATCATAATCAAAAGGAGGTGCATACTCAAGACATCGATACCGTGAATCCACCGAAAATTCGCGCCGTTAATTTCCCATGAGCATCAAATAAAAGGAAAGGACTGGTGAGAACATGAGAAGGTTAATACCGATGTCCGTGGCTTTGTTACTCGTCATCATCCTTGTACTGGCCGGGTGTGCCCGGCAGGCCGCGCCCGCACCGGCCCCGGCCCCGGCAAGGACCCCGGCACCCGCACCGCAAGGACCCCAGACCATTACGGCCCAGACCCAGGCCCCCACGGCGGCCCCGAAACCCGCGGCGCCGGCCAAGGTGATTGAACTCAAATACAGCGACTGGAACCCGGCGGTCTCGGACCTCGCCAAACGCGCCCAGCAGTTCGCCGGTCTCATCAACGAACGCACCGGCGGCAGGGTCAAAATAACCCTGTATTTCGGCCAGGCCCTGATGAGGTCTGCCGAACAACTCAGAGGCATCCAGTCCGGCATCGCCGATTTAGGCGTTTACGTCATCGGTGACGACCTGCAAGCCAACCGCATCATGGAACAGCCCTTCATGTTTTCTCCCACTACCGATACTTACGAGAGAACCAAGCTCTTTGAAGAGCTTCGCGCCAAGTTCCCCCAGCTGGACAAAGAGTTCGGGTCAGCCGTGCCGCTGTACTGGCGCAGTATCGTGCCCGAGCACGTTAACACCGTCAAGAAACCGGTGACCGTCCCCGAGGACCTCAGAGGTATGAAGCTATCCGCCAGCACCTGGTGGGAGGAGCCGTTCAAGTCAGTTAGCGCCGCTCTTATCTTCCTGCGGGCCCCTGACTGGTATATGGGACTGGAAAGAGGACTGATTGAGGGACAGATAATCCACTGGAACGCCATGAACGCCATGAAGACCCTGGAACTGTTCAAGTTCCACACGACGTTCGGTCCGGGCGGCATTGATACCCCGTTCCTCGGCGCTATTATCAACAAAGACGTCTATAATAGCCTTCCCCCCGATGCTCAGAAGATATTCATGGATACCGCCAAGGAATGGCAGCAGTGGGGCCTCGAAGACGACCAGAAAATCATGGCGCGGATGATAGCCGGCGCCAAAGAGGCGAGACACCTGATACACGAGGCTACTCCCTCGGAGGTCCAGCAGTGGGCTGACTTCACGAAAGTGGTACGCGATATATGGATTAATGATACCGCCGCAAAAGGCTTTCCGGCCCAGGATATCTTCAACGCGGCCAGACAGCTGAACGAAAAATACAAGTAGCGCCCGAGCGGCGTACCCATAAGTTATCGTTTATTCTGACTCTGGACAATAGGAGGTACTTATTTATGAGGAAATACCTACTGGCAACCCTGGCCCTGATACTTATTGCCGGCCTGGTGCTCGGTGGTTGCGCCCAGACCGCCCCGGCACCGGCCCCGGCCCCCACACGTATATCCCCCACCCCGGGCCCGCAGGGACCGCAAACGATTACAGCCCAGACCCCGGGACCCACGGCAACCCAGAAACCCGCCGCCCCGGCCAAGGTTTATAACCTCAAGTTTAATGACTGGGGGCCGGCCCAAATAATCATCGGGCAGCGTGAACAGGAATGGGCAAAACTGATTGAGGAACGGACTAACGGCAGGGTTAAGACAACCATATACTTTGCCCAGTCCCTGGCAAAGTATGCCGATACTTACCGGGCCGTCGAGTCCGGCATCGCCGATTTTTCTATTTACGTCATCGGCGTAACCCAGGGGATACACGAGCTTAACCGGATAGTGGATTTACCGTTCATCGGTCTCCCCGGCACCGAAGCGGGTACCGAAATATACAATGCCCTTCGGGCTAAGTTTCCGGAGCTCGATAAGGAATACGTGGGCACCAAGGTGCTCTACATGCGCGCCATGCCACCCGACCGAATACACTCCGCTAAAAAACCGATACGGATTCCCGCGGACATCGGCGGTAAGAAGGTAATTGCCGGGGCACGCTATTCGGGCATGCTCGGCTCGCTCGGCGCCGCCCAGATTGTGCTGGGACCGCCCGACTGGTACATGGCCCTCGACCGGGGCCTCGCCGAGGCGCACATCACCCACTGGAATGCCTCTTACTCCTTTAATACTATTGAATTGGAGAAATACCACAACGAGCTTACCGCGGCTGGGGCCGGGATGGGATTTATCGGCATGCTGGCCAATCTCGATTTGTGGAACAGCCTCCCCGCTGACATCCAGGGTATCATCATGGGCACGATGAAGGATTTCAGCGATACCGGACTCAAAGACGATTACGGCCAGACGGAACTCGGCCGGGCCAAGGCCAGAGAGCTGGGCAACCAGATAATCGATATTTCTCCGGAGGAATACCAGCAGTGGGTTTACCTGGCCAAGCCCACCCACCAGGAGTGGATAGCCGACATGAAAGCCAAGGGTCTGCCCGGCCAGGCAGTCTACGACGAGACCATGCGGCTGATTCAGCAGTACAAGTAACCGGGATAAACCTTAGACCGACTCATGGATTTGTGAGGCTGGAGCGATACGACCCGCCGCCGGGAAAATCGCCCGCGGCGCCGTCGCTCCAGCCTCTTGATGATGCGCTTTATTCAGGCACAGGAGGAACGTAATGAAACCGCCGTACCAGCTTAAAATCGACTGCTACGCCCACGTCGTGCCGCCCAGGTACAAGGACTTCCTCCACAAGGTGAACCCCGCCGAGGTTGACACCAAGATTGCCGGGACTCCCTCCCTTTACGACATGGATATCCGCTTCCGCATCATGGACCAGTACGAGCCGCTCCGCCAGGTGCTGACGCTGGCCTGGCCGCCCATCGAGGACGTGGCCGACCCCGCCAGGGCGGCGGAGCTGGCCGAGCGCGCCAACGACGAGATGGCGGAGCTGGTGAACAGATACCCGGACCGGTTCGTGACCGCCATCGCCATCCTCCCCATGAACAACATGGAGGCCGCCCTTAAGGAGGCGGAGCGCGCCATCAAGCACCTGAGGTTCCGGGGCGTTTACGTGCACAGCCCCGTCAACGACAAGCCGCTCGACCGGCCGGAGTTCCTGCCGCTCTACGAGATGATGGCCGGGTACGACCTGCCCATCTTCATCCACCCCATGAGGATGGCCGACCACCCGGACTACCGGACGGAGAAAGAGTCCAGGTACCTGATTAACTCCACCTTCGGCTGGCCCTACGAGACCACCGCCGCCATGACCCGCCTGGTGTTCAGCGGCATCATGGAGAAATACCCCAATCTCAAAATCGTCACCCACCACCTCGGCGGTCTGGTCCCCTTCTACGAGGAGAGAATCATCGAGTTCGCCCATGTCCTGGAGCGCAGCCTGGCCCGCCAGAACAAAGAGCCGCTCCCGCTTACCCGGCCGGCGATTGACTACTACAAGAAGTTTTACGCGGACACGGCCATCTACGGCAACCCCGCCGGGCTGATGTGCGGCTACAGCTTCTTCGGGGCGGACCACATGATGTTCGGGGCGGACTTCCCCCTCGGGGATACGGAGGGGGGCGGCCGCAACCTCCGCAAGACGATAAACGCCATCGAGCAGATGGACATCACCGACGAATCCCGGAGGAAGATATACGAGGACAACGCCCGTAAGCTGATGCGGCTGCCGACGTGACCTCCGGAGGCAACGTTTCACGACGATATTATCAACATGGGGGGTAAAGCCAGATGAAGTTCGATGTCTTTCCTCATATCCTGACCAGGAGATATTATGAAGAGCTCCACAAGGAGAAAGGGCTGGGGCACTTCGAGCACCTGCATAAGGTCATCCCCACGCTTTATGACCTCGACCACCGGTTCCGGATAATGGACCAGTTCGAGGGCCTGATGCAGATACTGAACATCGCCGCCCCGCCGCTGGAGAACATCGGCAACCCCGGGCGCGCCGCCGAGCTGGCCCGGCTGGCCAACGACGAGATGGCGGA
>MGNX01000079.1:18881-20356 GCA_001796935.1 Chloroflexi bacterium RBG_16_60_22 | reverse complement strand
CCGTGGCCTGCATCTCCATGGACGACATGGACGCCGCCCTCGCCGAGCTCGACCGGGCCATCAACGACCTCAATTTCAAGGGCGTCCAGATATATACCCCCGTCCTGGACAAGCCCCTGGACTCGCCGGAGTTCTTCCCGCTCTACGAGAAGATGTGCCAGTACAACCTGCCCATTATCCTCCACCCCCAGCGGGAGGGGGACTACCCCGACTACCGCACGGAAAAGGCTTCTAAATACACGCTTTCTTCCAGCCTCGGCTGGCCCCACGAGACCACCGTGGCCATGGTGCGCCTGGTATTGAGCGGCGTCATGGAGAAGTTCCCCGACCTCAAAATCGTCACGCACCACTGCGGCGGCATGGTGCCCTTCATGGTAAACCGCATCGCCGGTTTCACCCAGGCCGGCGAGATTTTCGGCTCCCGGCGCGGCCCCATGACGCTGCGCTATCCGGTGGCCGACTACCTCCACCGGTTCTACGCGGATACGGCCATCTACGGCTATACCCCCGGCCTGATGTGCGGCTACGCCTTCTTCGGCGCCGGGCACCTGCTGTTCGGGACGGACATGCCCTTCGATAGCCAGTACGGGCTGAGATGGACACGGGAGACCATCGCTTCCATCGAGCGGATGGATATCCCGGACGCGGAGAGGAAGATGATATTCGAGGACAATGCCCGGAGGCTCTTCCGCCTGAGCGTCTAAAAGTACCCGCGATTTAGCCGTATTTTTACCCGCACGTTCCGTCAAGTAACCTTGACATTGACACAGGGTTATGTTATTATTTTTTTCGCATACTTTGTTGGTCGGAATTGTCAACTATGCTTCCTTCTTCATCCACCCTCATGCCGGCGGACACCGGCCCCGCCGGAATATCGGCGACGTCCAACAGCACCTTTCGACAGCTAACAAGCTGACAGGATATTAAAAAAGGAGGGTATCTTTCATGGACGGATGGCTCATTACAATTATCGTTCTGGTTGTCCTCATCCTGCTGGCGGCCTCCCTGCGCATCGTTAAGCAGTACGAGCGGGGCGTCGTGTTCCGCTTCGGGAGGCTGGCCGGCCTCCGGAACCCGGGTCTGAACGCCATCATCCCCTTCGTCGACCGCATGACCAAGGTCAGTCTCCGGATTGTCACCACCGTGCTCGACCCCCAGGAGGTCATCACCCGGGACAACGTCACCGTGCGCGTCGATGCCGTGGTCTACTACAAGGTGCTCGAACCGGAGAAGGCCGTCATCAACGTCGAGAGCTACCGTGACGCCATTATCCAGCTGGCCCTGACCACCCTCCGGAGCGTCCTCGGCCAGTCCGAGCTCGACGAGCTGCTGGCCCACCGCGACGAGATTAACCTGCGGCTGCGCCAGATTATCGACGAGCAGAGCGAAGAGCCCTGGGGCCTTCGGGCGACCCTGGTCGAGGTCAAGGACGTGCTCCTGCCCGAGGACATGCAGCGGGCGATGGCCCGACAGGC
>MGNX01000079.1:15741-18869 GCA_001796935.1 Chloroflexi bacterium RBG_16_60_22 | reverse complement strand
CGAGAAGCGGGCCAAGGTCATTCACGCCGAAGGTGAGCGCCTGGCCGCCGCGACGCTGGCGGAAGCCGCCAAAATTATCCACAACCAGCCGGCCGCCCTCCAGCTGCGCTACCTGCAGACCCTGGTGGAGATGTCCGGCGAGCGCAACAGCACCATTATCCCCCTGACCGTGGATATTTTAAGCGCCCTGTCCAACCGTAAGGAACAATAAGCCATCAGATAGTTTTACGAGATGAAGCGAGGACGGAAACCGTAGAGAGATGACGCATCTGAAAAGGGCCGGGGCGTTACTGGCGGTGGTGCTGCTGGCCGCCTTCGTGGTGCCGAGGATTATCCCGGTGCCGGACGACCTTATCAGCTTCGGCTTCCATAAGGTCGACGAAGCGGCCAACGAACAGTTTTGGGCCAGCCTGCCCATGCAGTACGCCAACCCCACGGTCTGCAATGACTGCCACCAGGACAAGTCCAGCAGCTGGACGCTGGGAGACCACCGCGCCGTAAGCTGCGAGACCTGCCACTCCCCGGCCAACGACCACATCGCCGGCAAGGGCCTGCCGGCAGTGGACACGTCCCGGGATTTCTGCGGGACGTGTCACTCCAGCCTGATTTCCCGTCCCGCCAACTTCCCGCAGATTGACATCGGGGAGCATGGCGGCCAGAATACATGCGTCCCCTGCCACAACCCCCACGACCCGCGGGAAGGGATGCCGCCCCGACTCCCTCACTCCATGGAGGGCCGGGAGAACTGCCAGTCCTGCCACAATCCCAGCGAGCCCCTGGTCACGGTACCGCCGCGCGTGCCCCATACCCTGGAAGGAAGGGAGAACTGCACTTCCTGCCACGGAACGACGGAGGCCAGGCCGACGGCGCTGCCCCGCATACCCCACAGCCTGGAAGGACGCGATAACTGCCTGCTGTGCCACAATACCAGCGCCATCAAGCCCTTCCCGGAGAACCATACCGGGCGCACCACGGATACCTGCCGCAACTGCCACCAGCCGGCAGGATAAAAAAACAGGGATAGAGATGAAGATTTCCCGGAGAGACTTTATAAAAATAGGCGCCAAGGGGCTGCTGGCGGGCGTTGCCTTTTCCAGCGTCCCCTTCCTTCTGCAGGGCCTGGTAAAGAACAGCAGCCGGGCCATCGCCGCCGACGGCGGGGGACTGGAGAGGCATAACTGGGGATTCATCTGCGATAATGAGAAGTGCATCGGCTGCGGCCGCTGTGTGGTCGCCTGCAAGAAAGAGAACAAGGTGCCCTGGGAGCCGGAGTTCAACCGCACCTGGGTGGAGAGGTATATCATCACCGAGGATGAAAAGATATACGTCGATTCACCCAACGCCGGACGCGACGGGTTCCAGGACTTCCCTCCCAAGCTGGACGTACCGGAAAGCGAGGTCTGGAAGAGCTTCTTCGTGCCCAAGCTTTGCAACCAGTGCCACCGCCCGCCCTGCGTTACCGTCTGCCCGGTGGGGGCGACCTACCAGACCCACGACGGCGTTGTCCTCATCGACCAGGACCACTGCATCGGCTGCCGCTACTGCATCCAGGCCTGCCCCTACGGCGCCCGCTTCTTCCTGCCGGAGCTCGGGGTGGTGGACAAGTGCACCTGGTGCTACCACCGCATCAACCGCGGCCTTATCCCCGCCTGCGTCGAGGTCTGCCCGGTGGGGGCCAGAATCTTCGGCGACCTCAATGACCCGGCCGGGACGCTGAAGACGACCCTCGCCCAGAAGCGCTTCTACGTGCTTAAGCCGGAGCTCGGCACCGAGCCGAAGGTCTCCTACATCGGGTTTGAAAAAGGGGTGTACTAGGCATGACGGGATTCATCTTCCCCAACGAAGGCGTCATCGAGTGGGACCTGCTCATCGTCATCTATCCCTACATCACCGGTCTGGTGGCCGGCGCCTTCGTGGTATCGTCCCTCTACCACGTGTTCGGCCTGACCCGGCTCAAGCCGGTGGCCCGGTTTTCCCTGATTACGGCGCTGGCCTTCCTGCTGGTGACGCCGCTGCCGCTGGTGGTGCACCTGGGCCGCCCCGAGCGGGCGCTGGAGATGTTCCTTACCCCCAACCTCACCTCGGCGATGTCCGCCTTCGGTTACATCTGGTTCTTCTACCTGATTATCCTGGTGGCGGAGGTGTGGCTGGTCTTCCGCCCGGACATCGTCCGTTATGCCAGCTCCAGCGAGGGCACCAGGAAGACCGTCTACACGGCGCTGGCCCTGGGCATGAACACCCTTACCGAGGAATCGCTCACCGTGGACCGCCGCCTCATCAAGGTCCTCTCCTTCATCGGCATCCCGGTGGCCTTCCTGCTCCACGGCTACGTCGGCTTTATCTTCGGGGCAGTCAAGGCCAACCCCTGGTGGTCCACGCCCCTGATGCCTATCATTTTCCTGCTCTCGGCCATCGTCTCCGGCATCGCCCTGCTGATTGTCGTTTACCTCATCGTCACGCGCCTGCGCCGGGCGGAGGTAGAGCACCGCTGCTTCCATTTCATGGCCCTGTGGCTGGGCGGCTTCCTCACGGTGGGAGTGGTCCTGGAGGGGCTGGAGGTATTTTCCATGCTCTACGAGCAGGAGGAAAGCTGGCAGATAATCTCGCAGCTGCTTACCCAGCGGATAGCCTTTACCTATTTCGGCATCCAGTTCGTGCTGGGCTCGCTCCTGCCGCTGCTCCTCCTGGCGGCCACCGCTCTCTTCAAGATGGAGGAGCGCTTCAAGACGGGGCTGGCGTTCCTCTCCTCGGTGCTGGTGCTCATCGGCGTCTTCGCCATGCGCTGGAACGTGGTCATCGGCGGGCAGCTGATATCCAAGAGCCTGAGGGGTTTCACCAGCTACGCGCCGCCGCTGTGGGGACTTAACGGCATTGTCGTCGCCTCGATAATACTCCTGCTGCCCTTCATCGTGCTGGCGGTATTGATTTACTTTATTCCCCCCTGGCAGGAAGAGATTAAGCCGCCGGAGCGCCGCGGCCTGGGCTACCGCGCCAGCGGCCTCAGGTAGGCGTTCGGCGGTTTGCCTAAGACTTCTGGCCGCCGGTTGAAATCATTTTCAGCCCTTACTCCGGTTACAGGCTGGCCTGTTAGCGTTATTTTTCCGTTTAGAGTATAATCTACCCAAGGC
>MGNX01000079.1:5373-15682 GCA_001796935.1 Chloroflexi bacterium RBG_16_60_22 | reverse complement strand
GCCGGTTGAAATCATTTTCAGCCCTTACTCCGGTTACAGGCTGGCCTGTTAGCGTTATTTTTCCGTTTAGAGTATAATCTACCCAAGGCATTGGAAACGAGCGCATGACGGGTTCTAAGATACCGGCCCGTATCGGCCGGTTGGAAACGCTGGCTTATAATCTCTGGTGGAGCTGGCATCCGGCCGCCAGACTTTTATTCAGGATGCTGGACTACCCTCTGTGGCGCATCAGCGGGCACAACCCCGTCCAGGTGCTCCGCGAAATCAGCCAGGAAAAGCTGGAGACGGCCGCCACGGACAACACCTTCCTCGATTTCTACGATGCCGTAATCGCGGCTTTTGACAACGAGCTTAAAGACGGCAACTCCTGGTACGCCCGGAAATACCCCGATTCACTTCCGGGACCGGTGGCCTATTTCTCCATGGAGTTTGCCATCCACAACTCCCTGCCCATCTATGCCGGCGGCCTGGGAGTCCTGGCGGGCGACCTCTGTAAGGAGTCCAGCGACCTGGGCCTGCCGATGGTGGCGGTGGGCTTTATGTACCCCCAGGGTTATTTCCAGCAGCGTATCTCCGACGAGGGCTGGCAGGAGGAGGTCTACCGGCACCTCGATTTCAGCCAGGCGCCCATCTCGCCCATCCTTTCCCAAGACGGGAAGAAAAGCGTGGCAATCGTCCAGCTCGACGGGCGGACCCTGCACATCGGGGTATGGCTGGTGCGGCTGGGCCGGCTGAACCTCTACCTCCTGGACACCGGCATCGATGACAACGCCCCCCAGGACCGCGAGCTTTCCGGCCGGCTCTACACCGCCGAGCGGGAGAACCGCCTCCAGCAGGAGATACTGCTGGGCATCGGCGGGGTGCGGGTGCTGCGGGCCCTGGGCATCGCGCCGTCCGTCTGGCACGCCAACGAGGGCCATACCGCCTTCATGATGGTGGAGCGCATCCGGGAGGAAGTGGCCAGGGGCAGTCGCTTCGAACAGGCCCTGGAAAAGGTACAGTCGACCTCCGTCTTCACCACCCACACCCCCGTCCCGGCCGGCCACGATGTCTTTTCCGCGGAGCTCATCGATAAGTACTTTGCGGGCTACTGGCCGTCACTGGGCATCGGCCGCGATAAATTTTTAGACCTGGGCCGCCGCGATGGCTCCGGGGAGACCAGCTTCAACATGACCAATCTTTCCCTCAAGACCTCGAACCACCGTAACGCCGTCAGCCGCCTCCACGAGACGGTGACACGCCGCATGTGGCAGGGCCTCTGGCCGGGCACCAATGAAGAGGATACCCCCATCATCCACGTCACCAACGGCGTCCACGTGCCTACCTGGCTGGCCCTGGAGACCCGTCAGCTGTACAATCGCTTCCTCGGGGAAGACTGGCTGGAAAGGCATGACGACCCCGAGCTCTGGCAGCGCATCGACCGCATCCCGGACCAGGAGCTCTGGGGGACGCACACGGTGCTGAAGCGCAAGCTCTTCCACATCATCATCGAGCGCTCCCAGGCGAGCTGGGCGAAGAACCAGGCCACCGCACAGCAGATACTAACGATGGGCTCTCTACTCGACCATGACGCCCTGACCATCGGTTTCGTCCGGCGCTTCGCTGAGTACAAGCGCCCCTCCCTGCTCTTCCAGGACATCGAACGACTGAAGAAGCTCGTCAACAACCCCTGGCGCCCCGTCCAGATAGTCTTCGCCGGAAAATCACACCCCGCCGATACCGCCTCCAAAGCCCTCCTCCAGCGGGTCTATACCATGGCCCGGGACCGCGCCTTCCAGGGGAGGATAGCCTTCCTCGAGGACTACGACATGCGGCTGGCCCGGTATCTGGTGCAGGGCGTTGATGTCTGGCTGAACACGCCACGCCGCCTCCAGGAAGCGTCCGGGACGAGCGGCATGAAGGCCGCGCTCAACGGGGTGCTCCAGCTCAGCGTGCCGGACGGCTGGTGGCACGAAGCCTATAACGGCGACTTCGGCTGGTCAATCGGTGACGATTCCATCAAGGCCAGCGCCGAGGAAGAGGACAAATCGGACTCGGACGCCCTCTACCGGCTCCTCGAAGAAAAAGTCATCCCCCTCTATTACGACCGCGACCTTAACACGCTCCCCCAGGCCTGGGTCTCCATGATGAAGCGCTCCATACGTTCGCTCGTGCCCGTCTTCTGCGCCCGCCGCATGCTCAAAGAATACTGCGAGCGAATGTACCTGCCGGCGTCCAGGGCTTGACGGAAACGCCTGACATCAAGCGCCGGGGCGAGTCCGATAGTCAGGAGAAGCCGCCACACCATAAATAGCCCATGGCCCCGATTTCCCTTCATCACGAATTAAAGCTATAATGAGACGATATGAAAATCGAAGAGAATAACGCACGCATCATCATTGAGGGGGTCACCCCGCAGGTTGATGACGGCCGCTTTCCGGCCAAGGCGGTGGTGGGGGATACCGTAACCGTCGAGGCCGATATCTACGCCGACGGGCACGATACCCTGGCGGCGCGTCTCCTCTACCGCCGGCAGGAGCAGAATAAATGGACGGAGTCGCCGATGAAGCCCCTCGTCAACGACCGCTGGCGGGGCTCCTTTACCGCCGATAAAACGGGAAACTACGTCTTTAACATCACCGCCCGGGTGGACCGATTTCAGTCCTGGCTTAGCGACTTTAAAAAGAGGGTCGAGGCCGGGCAGCCGGACCTGGAGGTCTATCTCCAGACCGCCGCCGGGCTGATAGCCGAAGCCGGCCGGCGCGCTTCCGGAGCTGACGGCCAGAAAATGGCAAAATGGGCAAACATGCTGAAATCGGAGGCCACCACCACGCAGAAGATAAAGCTCGCCACCGGCGTTGAGGTCGGCCGTCTCATGGACAGGTACGCAGACCGGCGCCGGGCGGTTACCTTCGACCGGGAACTGGTGGTGGCCGTCGACCGGGCCAAGGCCGGTTTCGGCGCCTGGTACGAGATGTTCCCGCGCTCGGCATCGGCCACGCCGGGTCAGCACGGGACGTTTAGAGATTGCGAGGACCGCCTGCCCTATATCGCCGGGATGGGCTTCGACGTGCTCTACTTTCCCCCCATCCACCCCATCGGCCGGACCTGCCGCAAGGGAAAAAACAACAGCGTTAACTGTGACGCCAACGACCCCGGCACGCCCTGGGCCATCGGCGGCAAGGAGGGCGGACACAAAGCCATCCACCCCCGGCTCGGCACGCTGGAGGACTTCCGCCACCTGATGGACACGGCCGGTAAATACGGCATGGAGATTGCCCTGGACATCGCCTTCCAGTGCTCGCCGGACCATCCTTATGTCAAGGAGCACCCCGAGTGGTTCCTCTGGCGCCCGGACGGCACGGTGCAGTACGCGGAAAACCCGCCCAAGAAGTACCAGGATATCTACCCGTTCAACTTCGGCACGGAGCGCCCGAAGGAGCTCTGGGAGGAGCTTAAGAGCATCGTGACCTACTGGGCGCAGCAGGGCGTGCGCATCTTCCGCGTGGACAACCCCCACACCAAGCCCTTCCCCTTCTGGGAGTGGCTCATCTCCGGGGTCAAGCGGGAGTACCCGGACGTCATCTTCCTCTCCGAGGCCTTTACCCGCCCCAAGGTCATGTACCACCTGGCCAAGCTGGGCTTCACGCAGTCGTACACCTATTTCACCTGGCGCAACGGCAAGCGTGACCTTACCGAGTACCTCACCGAGCTGACCCAGACCGGGTTGCGGGACTTCTTCCGGCCCAACTTCTGGACCAATACCCCGGATATCCTCCACGCCTACCTCCAGGCCGGCGGGCGGGCGGCCTTCATGGCACGCCTGGTACTGGCGGCCACCCTGACCTCCAGCTATGGCATCTACGGGCCAGCCTACGAGCTGATGGAGAGCACGCCGCGGGAGCCGGGGAGCGAGGAGTATCTCAATTCGGAGAAGTACGAGCTCAAGCACTGGGACATCGACCGGCCGGACAGCCTGCGGGAGTTCATCACCCGCGTCAACCGCATCCGGCGGGAGAACCCCGCCCTGCAGCACAACCGCAACCTCTGGTTCAACGTCACGGACAATGAGCAACTCCTCTGCTACAGCAAGCATACCGATGACCTGTCCAGCCTGATAATGGTCGTCGTTAACCTTGACCCCCACCGGACGCAGTCCGGCGTTGTCAACGTTCCCATCGAACCCTGGGGGTTCGATACGGAAAAGCCGTACCAGCTCGATGACCTCCTGGCGGACACCCGCTATACCTGGCGTGGTTCCTGGAACTACGTCGAGCTGAACCCGGCCGTTTCCCCCGCCCATATCTTTCACATCGTCAACCTCGCTCCAGCGCCTCCGAGGTAAGCCATACCTTGACTATCAACGGGGAACCGGTACAGAATAAGCGCAGAAGGATAAAAGGGAAATGAACAAGCCATTGATTTTAATCGTGGATTCCAACCGGAGCAGCCTGGAGGCGCTGGCGCAGCAGCTGGGCCAGCTGAACTACGATACGGTCGGCGCCGCCAGCCTGGACGAGCTCGACCAGTTTATCCAGAGCAATAAGCAATGCGCCCTGGCCGTCATTGACCTTTCCAGCTTCGCCAAGGAAATCTGGGAGCGCATCGACCGGCTCCACGAGGCCAAGATATCCTTCATCATCGTGGCGCCCCAGCGCAGTCCCACCATCCAGCGGGACAGCATGAAGTACGGCGCCAGCGGTCTGCTGGTAAAACCCCTCGCCCTCAAGGAGCTAATCGAGCACATACACTCGGTAATCGGTGACTGATATGCCCAGGAGAGTCTCAGACACGTCTCCATTTGAAGATAACCCCCTCTGGTACAAGGACGCCATCATCTACGAGGTCCATGTCCGCGCCTTTGCCGACAGTGACGCCGACGGCGTGGGCGATTTCACCGGGCTGACGGAAAAGCTGGACTACCTCGAAGACCTGGGCATCACCGCCCTCTGGCTGTTGCCCTTTTACCCCTCCCCGCTGCGGGACGACGGCTATGATATTTCCGATTATTACAATATCCAGCCCGTTTACGGCACTATGGCCAACTTTAAGGATTTCGTGGACGAGGCCCACCGTCACAACATCCGTGTCATCACCGAGCTGGTGGTCAACCACACCTCTGACCAGCACCCCTGGTTCCAGCGCGCCCGGAAGTCCCCCAAGGGCACCCGCTACCGCGATTTTTACGTCTGGAGCGATACCCCGGAGAAATACAGGGAAACCCGCATCATCTTCAAGGACTACGAGACTTCCAACTGGAGCTGGGACCCGGTGGTCAAGGAGTACTACTGGCACCGCTTCTATTACCACCAGCCGGACCTCAACTTTGATAATCCGGCCACCAGGAGTGCCATTTCGCGGGTGATGGACTTCTGGCTGAAGCTGGGGGTGGACGGGCTCCGCGTGGACGCCGTCCCCTACCTCTTCGAGCGCGAGGGCACCAACTGCGAGAACCTGCCGGAGACCCATCAGTTCGTTAAGGAGCTCCGCGCCCATTTCGATAAGAGGTTCCGCAACCGGATGCTTTTAGCCGAGGCCAACCAGTGGCCCGAGGACGCCGCCGCCTACTTCGGTAAAGGCGACGAGTTCCACATGGCCTTCAACTTCCCCATTATGCCCCGCCTCTTCATGGCCCTGCGCATGGAGGACCGCTTCCCGATAATCGATATCCTCCAGCAGACGCCGTCCATCCCGGACCCCTGCCAGTGGGCGCTGTTCCTGCGCAACCACGACGAGCTGACCCTGGAGATGGTCACCGACGAGGAGCGCGACTACATGTACCGGGTCTATGCCTCCGACCCCACCGCCCGCATCAACCTGGGCATCCGGCGCCGGCTGGCGCCGCTGCTCGGCAACGACCGGAAGAAGATAGAGCTGATGAACAGCCTGCTCTTTTCCCTGCCGGGGACTCCGGTCATCTACTACGGTGATGAAATCGGCATGGGGGACAACTTCTACCTGGGCGACCGCAACGGCGTGCGTACCCCGATGCAGTGGAGCCCGGAGAGGAATGCCGGCTTCTCCCGCGCCAACCCGCAGCGGCTCTTCCTGCCGCCGATTATCGACCCCGAGTACCACTACGAAGCGATAAACGTGGAGAACCAGGCCAACAACACGGACTCCCTTCTCTGGTGGATGAAGCGTGTCATCTCCCTGCGCAAGCGTTACAAGGCCTTCGGGCGCGGCAGTATTCAGTTCCTCCAGCCGGAGAACCGCAAGGTGCTGGCCTATCTCCGCCGTCACGAGGGTGAAAACATCCTGGCGGTAACCAACCTCTCCCACAACGCCCAGCAGACCCAGCTCGACCTCCACGAGTTCGCCGGCCACCGGCCGGTCGACCTCTTCGGGCGGGCGGAGTTCGTCCCCATCACGGAAAGCGGCTATTTCTTTACCCTCTCCCCCCACGCCTTCTACTGGTTCTCTCTGGAGCCGCTGCCGGCGGACTCCCTGCGCCTGCGCGCCCTGCCATCCGAGGAGAAGCGGGAGGTGCCGGTGATAAAGGAGAGCGAGGAGAGCCTCTTCGGCAAGAAGGTCAACTGGTTCGTCCTGGAAGCCGTGCTGCTCCACTATATCCGGGGTCGGCGCTGGTTCCGCGGCAAGGCCCGCGAGGCCTGGGCGACGGAGATTCAGGACATCGTGCCGATGCGCTTCGATAACTCCACGGCCTACCTTACCCTCATGGAGGTGGAGTATTCCGAGGGGGAGCCGGAGACCTACTGCATCCCCCTGATGACCGTCCCGGCGGACTGGGAAGGGGAGATAGTAGAGGAGCAGCCCCAGGCCATTGTCGCCCGGCTCCGCCAGCGGGGCAAGGCCGGGAAGAATATCCTCGTCGATGCCATGGTTATCCGTGATTTCACCGCCTACCTGTTGCCCGCCATCCGGCGCCGGCGCAGCTTCAAGGGCACCTATGGCGAGGTTACGGCTTCGCCGACCAGGTTCCTCCGCCGCTCTCTCGGCCCCGGGGCGAAAGAGCTGGAGCCCATCCCGATGAAGGTGGAGCAGTCCAACACCTCGCTCGTTTACGGCAACCAGCTTGTCCTCAAGCTGTACCGCCGCCTCGAGGAGGGCCTCAACCCGGACGTTGAAATCGGGCGGTTCCTCACGGAAAACACGCCGTTCGCCAACATCTCGCAGGTGGCCGGCTCCCTGGAATACCACCGCGGCCGCCGCCGGCAGATAAGCCTGGCTATCCTCCAGGGCTATATCTCCAACGAGGGCGACGCCTGGCAGTACACGCTGGACTTCATGGAGCGCTACTTCGAGGGGGTGCTGGCGCACGCCACCGTGCAGGCCCCGCCGATTCCGCGGAAGCCCCTCCTCTCCCTGCTCAAGGAGCCGCCCGCCCTGGCCAAGGATACCATCGGCACCTACATGAACTCGGCGCAGCTCCTCGGGCAGCGCACCGCCGAGTTGCACATCGCCCTGGCCTCCGGGGTGGAAAACATAGATTTCGCCCCGGAGCCTTTCACCACGATGTACCAGACCTCGCTATACCAGTCGTTGCGGGGCTTCGCCATCAGGACCCTGCAGCTGCTGCGGGAGCGCCTGCGCTACCTGCCGGAGGACTGCCGCGGGAATGCCAAGGCGGTGCTCGACCTCCAGGATACCATCATTGAACGCTATAACCGGGTACGGCGCGGCAAGATAACGGCTACGCGCATCCGCTGCCATGGCGATTACCACCTGGGGCAGTTGCTCTTTACCGGCAAGGACTTCGTTATCATCGACTTCGAGGGCGAACCGGCGCGCTCCCTCAGCGAAAGGCGACTCAAGCGCTCGCCGCTGCGGGACGTGGCCGGTATGATACGCTCCTTCCACTACGCCGCGCACACCGCCCTTCTCAAGCAGGCACCGCAGCTGCCCAAGCCGGAGGACATCCTGCCCCTCCTGAAGCACTGGGCGCAGTACTGGTACGTCTGGGTCTCGGTTGATTTCCTCAACACCTACCTGGATATCATCGGCCAGACCGGCCTGCTGCCGGAAGACCCGGACCAGCTTAAGACCCTGCTGGACGCTTTCCTCCTCGATAAGGCCATCTACGAGGTCGGCTACGAGCTGAACAACCGCCCGGACTGGGTCAAGGTGCCCCTGGAGGGCATAATCCAGCTAATCGAGTGGGAAGGATAAACGGTTCAAATGACGCCCGGTAAAAGAGATACCCCGGAGCCGGCCGCCGTCCGCTATGACGCTTCCCTGCTGTCCGACGACGACCTCTACTATTTCAACGAAGGCTCCCACTGCCGACTCTATAACAAGCTGGGGGCGCACCCTATGACGGTGGACGGCGCGGCGGGGACTTACTTCGGCGTCTGGGCGCCCAACGCCAAAAGCGTTTACGTCATCGGTGATTTCAACGGGTGGGACCGGACCAGGCACCCGCTGCAGCCCCGCGGCCGGTCCGGCATCCGCGAGGGCTTCATCCCCGGCCTCATCGCCGGTGCCGTCTATAAGTACTTCATCGCCTCCCGCTACCACGGCTACACGGTGGAGAAAGCCGACCCCTTTGCCTTCGCCGCCGAGACCCCCCCGAAGACGGCATCGGTCGTCCGCGACCTCGATTACGACTGGGGCGACCGGGACTGGATGGAGCGGCGCCGCGAGCGAAACGCCCTGGATAAGCCCATGTCCGTCTACGAGGTGCATCCAGGCTCCTGGCGGCGCGTGCCCGAGGAAAACAACCGCTACCTGACCTACCGGGAGCTGGCCCCCCAGCTAACCGAGTACGTCCTCAAAATGGGTTTCACCCACGTCGAGTTCCTGCCCGTCATGGAACACCCTTTCTACGGCTCCTGGGGCTACCAGACCACGGGGTACTTCGCCCCGACGAGTCGCTACGGTACGCCGCAGGACTTCATGTACCTGGTGGACTACCTGCACCGGAACGACATCGGTATTATCCTGGACTGGGTGCCCTCCCACTTCCCCAGCGACGAGCACGCTTTGAGCTTTTTCGACGGTACGCACCTCTTTGAGCACAAGGACCCGAGGCAGGGCATCCACCCGGACTGGAACAGCTATATCTTCAACTACGGCCGCAACGAAATCAGGAGCTTCCTGGTCAGCAGCGCGCTCTTCTGGCTGGACAAATACCACGCCGACGGCCTGCGCGTGGACGCCGTGGCTTCCATGCTCTACCTGGACTACGGGCACAAGGACGGCCGGTGGGTCCCCAACAGGTTCGGCGGCCGGGAAAACCTGGAGGCCATCGCCTTCCTCAAGCAGCTCAACGAGACCGTTTACCGGGAATACCCGGACGTCCAGACGGTCGCCGAGGAGTCCACCTCCTGGCCCATGGTCTCCCGTCCCACCTACCTCGGCGGGCTGGGATTCGGCATCAAGTGGGACATGGGCTGGATGCACGATACCCTGGAGTTCATGAGCCGGGACCCGATTCACCGTAAGTACCACCACAACGACCTCACCTTCCGCATGATATACGCCTTCTACGAGAATTTTATCCTCCCCCTCTCCCATGACGAGGTCGTCTACGGGAAAAGCTCGCTCTTGGGCAAGATGCCGGGGGACGACTGGCAGAAGTTCGCCAATTTACGCCTGCTCTACGGCTACATGTACGCCCAGTCCGGCAAAAAGCTGCTGTTCATGGGCGGGGAATTCGGGCAGTGGCGGGAGTGGGTGCACGAGGAAAGCCTGGAATGGCACCTCCTCCAGTATCAGCCGCACGCCGGTCTCCAGCGTTGGGTGGCCGACCTCAACGCGTTTTACCGCGGCCGGCCGGCCCTCTACCAGCTCGACTTCGAGGGGGCGGGGTTCGAGTGGATTGACTGTAGCGATGTCGAGCATACTATCGTCAGCCTCATCCGCAAGGGACGCTCGCCCGTAGATACGGTAGTGATGGTCTGCAACTTTACCCCGGAGACACACTTCAACTACGATGTCGGCGTGCCCCGCCCCGGCCTCTGGAAGGAAGTCCTCAACAGCGATGCCACGAATTACGGGGGCAGCGGCCAGGACAACCCGCACACCCTGGAAACTTCCCCTCGCAACGTGCACGGTCGACCCGCCGCCCTCACCCTGACCATACCCCCGCTGGCCGCCGTGTTCCTGGAGTGGCAGGGCGACCCTACCGGCTCACCAGTAAAGCCCAGGGAAGCCGGCGAAAAAGCTCCCCCAGAGTAATCACCTTTTCCCGCGGGTCAACCCCGACGGCCTCTCCGGTTAAAACATTATGGTAAGTCCGCGGGGCGTCACCGGGGAGGGGCAAAGCCTCTTTACCCCACGCCTTCTCCCCTACCGGCCGTGTGTTCACGTCACCAAGCTTCGTGAAAAACCTGGGGGCGGCCGCCAGCACCCATTTCCCCCGGTAACG
>MGNX01000079.1:0-5363 GCA_001796935.1 Chloroflexi bacterium RBG_16_60_22 | reverse complement strand
GCGCAGACCTGCTCCCGCCTTTCTCCCCCGGCGTACAACGGCAGGTAGTCGCCATCTTTAAACACCTCGGCAAGGTCCCGGCGGGCCTTCAGCGCCGTGTAAGTCAGGTAAAGCTTGATGCGGCCGTCGCGCCAGGCAGCCAGCAAATCGTCGACCGGCGCCGGTTTCCCCCGTGATTCTAGCCGCATCAGGCCGTCCAGCAACTTCCGGCGCTTCGTGAAGTCGACCGGGCGGCGGTTGTCCGGGTCGACCAGGCTGAAGTCCCAGAGCTCGGTGCCCCGGTAGAAGTCCGGCACGCCGGGCGAGGCAATTTTCAGCAGCACCTGTGACAACGAGTTCAGGGCGCCGTTACAGGCAATCACCCCCTGGAACTCCAGGAAGTCCCCGAGGAACCGGTTATCACCCGAATCATCCAGGATATCTTCGATGAAACCCAGCAGGCCGTCCTCGTAGTCTTTATTTATGTCAAGCCAACTATTGATGGTCTTAGCCTCGCGGGTGGCCTTTATCATATAAGCCTTGAGCCGCTCTTTGAACCCGGGCACCTCGGCGGGGGAAAGCGGCCAGGCCCCGAGGAGTGTCTGGTAGAGCAGCACCTCGGTATTCGGCTCCGGCACCGGCTGGCCTTTCACGGTCCGCTTCTTCGACCGGTTCTGCTTTACCCATAGTTTCAGGTGACGCTCCCATTCGCCGGGTATCTCGGAGAGGACGCTGATTCTGGCCCGGACGTCCTCGCTGCGCTTGGTATCGTGCGTGGAGGTGGCGTTCAGGGTGTGCGGCCAGCGCGCCATCCTCGCCAGGTTCCAGCCATGAAACTCTTCCATGGAGATACCGTTAGAAGAGGGGTCGCCGCCGACCTCATTCAGGGAAACGAGGCGGTGGTAGTTATAGAGGGCGGTATCCTCGTAGCCCTTGGCCATGACGGCGCCGGTAAGCTGCTGCCACCGCCTGACGAACTCGAGACAGTCCTGCCTGTGGTCCGGAGCGGCGTTCCGGGAGAAATCCAGCAGCAATACCTTTTTCAGGAATTCCAGCGCCGCAAGGGGCACGGCGTTATGCTTCTTTACCACCGCAAAAGCCATTTTGAGGTACTTTTTATCGTTGGGATTCACTTCCAGGGCCCGCGCGTAGGTGCGGTAGACCGGCAGGCCGGCGGTGACCGCCACCAGGGCCCGGGCAGCTTCCTGAGGTGATATATCTTGAGCGCTTCCTTCCTGCCGCGCCAGGTGGGCCAGGTAATTTCCCAGGGCCTTTGTCTCTTCAGGGAAAAGCTGGCGCATGACCTGCGCCTGTTTCTCGTAAACCAGCGCGCCGAACTCCTGACGAGAACCAATAAGTCCGGCGTAGGTGCGGCCGATGGCCCTGATGCCCTCGCCTTCCACGAAAAAGGCGTTCAACCGGGCGGCAAACTCGTAGCCGGTGGTGCCCATGACGGGCCACGATTCCGGCAGTGACTCGTTACCGGAGAGAATCTTCTCCACCACGATGTAGAAATCTGATAGGCGCCGCTGCAAACGCTGGAGGTACTCTTGGGGGTCGAAGAGGCCGTCGACATGGTCGATGCGAAGCCCGGTGACCTTCCCTTCGTCGACGAGGCGGAACGCCAGGGAGTGTGTCTCCGACAGCACTTCCTCGTCTTCCACCCGCGCCCCGACGAGCTCGCCGATATCAAAGAAGCGCCGGTACCCCGCCTTTTCCCCGCCGCGCCCCCCGAACCGGAGCCAGTCGGTATCGAAGAAGCGGGCGAAGGGAGAGTCCGCCCCCTTCTGAAGGACGTCCCGCCACCAGGGGTTCTCGTCGCTGGCCGCCAGGTGGTTGGGCACGATATCGAGGAGCAGCCCCATACCGCGCTTTTTGAGCTGCCCGGCCAGGGCTTCGAAATATCCGGCGGTGCCCAGCTCGGGGTTGAGCCGGGTGGGGTCGGTGACGTCATAGCCGTGCTGGCTGCCCCGCCGGGCCTTAAAGACCGGGGAAGCGTAGATATCGGAAATGCCCAGCCGTTGCAGGTAGGGCACCACCTCCAGGGCGTCCCGGAAAGTGAAGTCCCGGTTGAACTGGAGTCGGCAGGTGGCGACGGGTATCCGCAGGACACTCATCTACCCCACCCGTATCGAGAGCTGCTCTCCGAGGGCGCCGAAGTCCTTCACCCATGCCCCCGCCGGCTGGTCCCCACCTCCGGCTTTACGCTTAAACTCCGGATAAACGCTTTGCAGCATCCCCCAGTAAAGGTTCTGCACCTTCCAGAGGTCGACGGGGAAGGGCAGGCGGCGCGCCAGCGCTACGGCGTCGAGGACCTTCTTGAGGTTATCGGCGTCACCCGGGGCTGCCACCTGTTCTACCATCATTCTCTCCAGGTTTTCCTTGAAATCGTAGCCGATGCCGACGGTATCGAGGTCGACCTGCCAGGAGGCCGCGGTCTCGACCAGGTTTCGTACGACCCCGGCGTCGATGGTCTCGCTGTTGACGGCGCGGTGTAAATCGATGTTGAGAATCAGCTCGGCGGCGGAATGGAAAGCCTTGGGGACCGGGCCGCCGAGCTCGGAGAGGAAGCGCATCGGCGGGTAGTGGTACTCGTAAAGCTGCCGGTAAGCCGTCTCAATCTCGGACATGGTGGACTCCAGGATATAGCCGAGTACCTTGCGCTGCTCGTCACGGAACAGCGACTTCAGGGAATAGGCGGTGCTGCCGAAGTGCCTGTCCAGCAGCCGGATAACCTCGGGGAAGTCGGCCGTGGCGCATGACTGGATGGTCTCCTGGACCATGGCCCGGTAAGCCTCTTCTCCCCGGTACGAGCGGACCCCGGCGTTGATAACGTGCCCCCCGAAATGGAACACGCCGAAGCTGAGGACCGCCGTTTCCCCGGTTATCTCGGAGGTGACCCTGGCCCGGCCGACGGCCAGCTTGCTCTTGCCGCAGTCGGTCGTCTGGCGGTCTTCGTTATTTATCCGGTAGCAGTAGACACCTGTCTCCTGGCTGTACTCCTCAAAGATGGAGCTGACGGCGTAGTGGGCGGCCACCTTGGTCAGGTCAATCATCGCCGGCCGGACGAGGTGTTCGTAAATACGGCGGCCGTCACCCTGCTCCGGGATGTTGCTCCTGGCCTGCTCGAGCAGTTTGAGGAAGCTCTCCTCCACGTCATCACCGAACAGTTCCTGCGCCAGCTGTACCACCCGCCCGGCGTACTGGATGACCTGGACGGGTTCCGGCCGGGAAAGCTCGTCGAAGAACCAGCCGCAGGAGGTGTACATCAGCATGGCGTGGCGTTGCAGCTCCATGAGCTTGAGCACCGCGATTTTCTCCCCCTCGTTAAGGTCGTGCCCGGCGTGCTTGTTTAAGAATTTCGTTACACTGTCCGGGGAGCGGTCGAGGATAACATCGATATAGTCGTCGCGGGCCGCCCAGGGGTCCTTGAGGAACTGCCGCGCTTTCTCCTCGCACTTCCCGGCCAGGCTATCCCGCAGCCAGTCGAAGGAGTTACGCAGCGGGGTGCGCCACTTCTGGTTCCAGCCGGGGTGACCGCCGGTGTTGCACCCGTCGTCGCTCCACCACCGGTCGATGCCGTGCACGCAGCTCCAGGAGGTCTTCTCGATAATCTCGACCTGGTGGGCAGGAGGGTGTTTCTCCAGGTACTCGCCGTAGTTGGTCAGCCTGGCCAGTTTGTTGGACTCGATATGGTGGAGGGCGAAGGCCAGCGCCATGTCGGCGAAGCGGTGATGGTGCCCGTAGGTCTCGCCGTCGGTGGCGATGTGCACCAGCTGCGGCCGGTCACTATCGGCGCGGAAGGCGCCCACCAGGCGGTTAGCGAACTGGTCACCGCTTTTAAGCACATCCTGAAAAGCCACGGCCTGCGAGATGGGGCCGTCATAAAAGAAGACGTTTATCTTTTTACCCGAGGGCAGCCTGACCAGATAGGGGCGGGTGGTATCGATACTGGCGTCAGCGACGGACTTCCATCTTTCCGTGCCGATGCGCCGTACCCGGCCCGCCTGGTGCGGGGCCAGGATGGTGAAACGGATGCCCATCTCCGCCATGATGTCCAGCGTTTCCAGGTCCACCGCCGTCTCCGGCAGCCACATCCCCTCCGGCGCGCGCCCGAAGCGGTACTGGAAATCGCGTATCCCCCAGATTACCTGGCTGTACTTATCACGGCGGTTGGCCAGCGGCATGATGATATGGTTGTACGCCTGGGCCAGGGCCGAGCCGTGCCCGGAGAAACTCTCCATGCTCTGCTTATCGGCGTCAATAATGGCCCGGTAGACTTCCGGGGCCTCTTTTTCCAGCCAGGCGAGCAGCGTGGGGCCGAAGTTGAAGCTAATCCTGGCATAATTACTGACAATCCGGGTAATAAAACCGTCGCCGTCCAGTATTCGTGAGCAGGTGTTCGGCATATAGCTCTCGGTCGTGATTCTCTCATTCCAGTCGTGGTAGGGATAGGCCGAGTCCTGCCACTCGACGTATTCCAGCCAGGCGTTTTCGCGCGGCGGCTGGTAGAAGTGCCCGTGGATGCAGATATAGCGCTCCATTCAGTTCTCCTTTTGAAACAGCACCAGGGACTCCGGCCCCGGGGTAATGGCGACCTCGCTGCCGGAGGCGGTTATAGCATCGGGAGCATTGCTGCCTTGCCCGAGCCAGCGCCCCTCCGACGAGTCGAGTATCCGGCGCCACCTTCCCGCCGGTATCTTGCAGTTCACCTTCTTCCGGGTGTTACCAATATTATAGAGAATAAAAACCGCGGTGTCATCGGCGCGGCGGCGGACGAAGAGCGTTTTATTCTTCTCGTCTCCCCACACCTCCAGATTATCCTTGGTAGGCCGGGCCAGCGCCGCGTTTTCCTTGCGGAGGCGGATAAGCTCGCCGTAGAACTCGCGGAGGACGCGGTGCTTTTCCTCCCCGAGCCGCCCCCGGTCCAGCTTCGCCTGCCGGAAGGTAACCTCGTCCTGGGGGTCGAGGATTTCTCCCGGCCACCTGAAGGCAGCGAACTCCGCCCGCCGACCCTGCCGCACCGCCTCGATGAGAGCGGTGTCGGTGTGGCTGATGAAATAGGGAAAGGGCGCCGTCTCCCCGTACTCCTCCCCCATGAAAAGCAGGGGCAGGTAGGGCGAGAGCAGGACAAGGCCGGCCGCTAATTTTTGAGCCTCGAAGGAGACGAGCCGGCTGAGGCGCTCGCTGCGCGCCCGGTTGCCGACCTGGTCGTGGTTCTGGGTAAAGACCACGAAACGGCGGGCCGGGATATCCCGCGACGATGTGCCGTGGCGGTGGCGGCGGTAGGGTGAATACTCGCCGGAATAAGCGAACCCCTCCCGGAACGCCTTGACCAGGTGGCGCATCTGGCCGTAGTCCTGGTAATAGCCGGTGCCCTCCCC
>MGNX01000078.1 GCA_001796935.1 Chloroflexi bacterium RBG_16_60_22 | reverse complement strand
GAATTGTATCTCGGCGGAGAGCTTTTCAACCATTCTGCTGCGGTGCGTGCGGTCCAGGTGGGAGGGGTCGAGATGACCATTAACCACGGAGGACATTTCGAGGGACTAACCCCCATTGGCTCCACGTACACCCATCCGTTTTCGGTGACTACCAGAGAAGCGACCGCTAAGGCCAGGGACACCTTTCTATCCATATTTGACAGGGAATTAAACAAGGCCAATGTAAAACTTCTTGTCCCTCTCGATTATGGTAAAGGTGCTTTTGCCAGTAGAAACAAGATGATTGCCTCGCCGGACGACATGAAAGGGCTAAAAATAAGGGCACCCACATCGGGGTACTTGGCGGCTATCAAGCTATGGGGGGGAGTACCAGTCTCTATGGATGCCGCCGAGGTTACCGATGCCATTGGCAAGGGTGCTCTGGACGGGGCCCTGGTCGGTTGGAGCACCTTTGGCTCACGAGCTTACTACGAGGTGGCTAAATATTTCAGTGGCCATACCAGTAGTTCTTCATGGTGGCTCACCATGAATCTCGAAACCTGGATGGACTTCGATGCCAAGACCCAGGGTATCATCATGGCAGCCGCGGCTAAGAGCGAAGCTGCCGCCCTTGACCTGGCTGCCAAAGACGATGATAAGTGGATTCAGCTGATCAAGGATAAAGGGGGCACCGTCCATATCTTTACCCCTGAAGAAACAACGGCGTGGCAGACTCTAACCAAGCCGGTATACGATGAGTGGATACAGATTAGTGAAAAGGCGGGAGTAGGTGACCAGGCACGCCAGTTAATGAAAGTAGCCGGAGTCCCGGGTTTTTAAGTATCAGCCTGAAAAAGTTCTATTCTATCCCGGGACGGCGGTGAATAAAAGTAAGAGCCTTGTAAAACAAAACAAGCTGGTTACAATTGAGAGACGATGGGGCCGGAATGCCGTTGAAGGCTGGCGGGCTATATAGTCGTACAGCCAAAAACTCCGTACCGGGCCAGGCGGCGAGTGCTGGCAGGAGGTAAGATATTATTAAAGTTGCTCAGGCACTAGACAGGTTTATCTACGGTTTGAACAAGGGTATCGGGAACTTCTTTTCCCTTATCCTGATACTTCTGGCCATCTTTGTTTTTGCCAACCTGGCCTCGAGATGGTTCGGGGTGTCCCTCCCCTGGCTTTTTTCCGGCTCCATCGTCATCCTCCTAGCTTTTGCCTTCCTTACAGGTGCTTACGCCCTGGGAGAAGGAAAACATGTTACTATCGACGCAGTAACATCACGCCTTTCTGAGAATTCAAGGGTCAGCCTGGAAATCCTCGGGCTTATTGTCTGCCTGGCTTTTTCCGTTAACCTCGGTTGGGAAGGAGCAACGTGGGTCATTAGAAGCTATGTTGGCGGGGTGTCCCTCCGCGGCGATATCGCTCTGAGCACCTTCCCGGCGGACCAGTGGATGGTCGCGGCGGTGGTTCCGGTGGGCTCTCTTCTTCTTATCCTGCAATCCCTGCGATTAATTGTTAAGAGAACCTACTTCTTGGCCAAGCATCACGTTACTTTAAGGACCAGCCTTTTCCCACCGGTCCTGGTTATAGTGCTTTTCGTTTTATGTATCTTAATCAGCGTCAACTTTAACCCGCTCCTCGGCCTTTTCCTGGGTCTGCTGGTGCTCTTTTTCGGCGGGACGCCGGTAGCCTTTGCCCTGGGCATCGTCGGCACCATCGGTCTGTATCTTTTCGCCGGCGGAGCCAAGGGACTGCTGCAGGTCCCGATTAGCGCCTTCGGCTCCATGGAGAGTTTCCCGACGGTGGCCTTTCCTCTTTTTATCATTATAGGAGCCGTGATGGGGCGGGCGGGACTGGCCGAGGCACTTTCAGCCTTTACCGAGGCCTGGTTCGGGCGCGTCCGCGGCTCCATGCTCATCGTCACCATCATATCAGGGGCCATTATCTGCGCCATCACCGGCTCCAGTTTAGCGGCTACGGCACTTCTGTCAATGATTTACATGCCGGTCCTGCTCAAGAGCAATTACGACCCCCGCCTGTCTGCCGGGACCATTGCCGGCGCCTCGGTGGGGACCCTGATTCCACCTTCGATGAGCCTCCTGCTGTTTGCTATCATCACGGAAACGTCACTGAGCGGGCTGTTTATGGCCGCGCTTGTTCCCGCGCTGATAACATTCAGCACGTATGGTATCTATGTTCTTATTCTCTCCTTTACGAATAAGGAGAAGTTCGGTAAACCCCCGGCACCCGTTGCCATGGGAGAAAAGTTAAAAAGAACCAGGACGGCAACGCCCATACTGCTCCTGCCGGTTATCATACTCGGCGGTATATATATTGGCTTATTCACCGCCACCGAAGCCGCCGCCGTTGCCGTGGTCTACGGCCTGGTGACGACGCTGTTTGTCTCAAGGACGTTAAGTTTGGAGGGGACGAGGAAAGCGTGTCTGGAAGGCGGTTACCTGAGTTCCATGGCCCTGTTTATCCTTATCGGGGGGCTGCTCTTCAGTAACGTGGTTTCCCAGCTCCAAATTGGCCCTACGCTGGTCGAGCTGACCGAAGCGATTGGGCTGACCCGGCCGATACTGGTGCTGGTCATGTCTATCGTCCTTTTATTCCTGGGCATGTTCATGACTCCGGGGCCGATATTTTTTATTACTCTCCCGCTATTTGTACCGCTCGCTATGGCCACAGGTATCAATTTTCTCTGGCTCGGTGTCTTTTACACCTACATGGTGGAGATAGGGCTGCTTACCCCCCCGGTAGGGACAAACCTCTACGTAATCCAGGGGACAAGCGGCCTGCCGTTCTGGGATTGCGTCCGCGGTATAATGCCTTTTCTGGGCATCCTTGTGCTCGGCGTGGTAGTAATATATTTCTTCCCCGTACTGACTACCTGGCTGCCTTCAACGATGATTTCCAGGTAATTGGTAGACCTCGCCGGCCGGTATATTAATTAGTGCTCTTTTTCTAAATGCCGGGCCGCTAGGCAGGCTAGTCCTGAGTATTCAACGATACCAGAGCCGGGGCCACACCAGGGAGCTCCAGATTTGGCGCCAATGCTCTTCGCCAGGCTGGGCGTGAAAACATCCGGCCGGCCGCAGGATTCATTCCCAGAGTCATAATTAACATTTAGCCAAAGGTATTATATAATCCAGCCTCAGCGGTTCATCCTTATTACCAATCAACATACATCCCGATGTTCGTGCAGTGGTGACTAAATCCTCGTTCCGCTTCTTCTTGACGTCATTAACGAGTTGGGCGAGCGGCGTATCAGGCGGGTGTAGATAACGGAGAGGGCCTGGAGGTGGTCGGCAATGCCACACTGGTATCGCCGGAGCGCCTCTGCGCCGATATTTCCCGGTTGCTGGCGGCTGCCGCGAGGGTGGCGGGGTGGGAATAGATAACAGCCGGGGGGTGGGGGTAGGGGATATTACTCATTGGCTAAGCCGCCTTTTCATTTCCTAACTTCTCCCCCTTTTTCCCCCTCTCCAATCAAGTACAAATTTAGCTAACGGAAATGATTTGATTGGAGAGGGGGAGATATACTAAGAGGGGGCGAAGCCCCCTCTTTTCAGTACTCCCCTTTCCAGCCTGAAAAACTCCGGCCAATGGCGATAATACTGGCTGGAGAGGGGTCAGGGGAGAGGTAAGATAAAGAATGCCGGCATAATGTCAAAGGCCGTCTCAAATATGCTATAATTCTGAATGCCTTGAGGGGGCCGTAGTTCAGTTGGGAGAACGCCTGCTTTGCAAGCAGGAGGTAGGGGGTTCGAACCCCCCCGGCTCCACCACCCCCCTCAATTAACGTCTTGCTGTTGCTATTTTATCGCCCGGATAGTTATGTTAATTGAAAATCACCATTTGTTGTGGTATACTATAATCAAGTTATCGTTTAGGTTATTACAAGCTTTCTAGAAGCCACTCATACCGAGCTTCCTCGAGTGTTGGATGACCCGAACTCTAACTAAGTTAAAAGAGAGGAGGTCATCTATGAGTTTTCAGGACAAGTCCATCCAGTGTACCGATTGCGGAACTACCTTCACCTTCAGCGCTGAAGACCAGGAGTTCTTCCAGTCCAAGGGCTACACTAACGAGCCCAAGCGCTGCCCGGATTGCCGTCAGGCTAAAAAGGCAGAACGGTACGGTAGCGGTTACGGAGCCCCCCGCCAGATGTTCCCGGCAACCTGCGCCGAGTGCGGCAAGAGCACCGAGGTCCCCTTTCAACCCCGCGGTGACAAGCCGGTCTACTGCAGCGATTGCTACCGCAAGGTCAGACCGAGTCGATAAGTGAGGTCAAGCCACGAGCCGCGGCCGGGCCACTAACCCGACCCTGCCGCGACTCTGGTAGGTGAGAGTATTGTCATTAGAAGTTTCCATCAACGAAGGTGAATCACAGGAATCATTACTGCGCCGCTTTCAGAGAATGGTGCAGATGAGCGGCGTCCTGCGTGAAGTGAAAGCCAACCGCCATTTCGTACCCAAGAGTGAAGCCGCCCGGATTAAAGCCAAGAACAACGCCAAGAGACGGCGGAGACAGGGGTATTAAAGGCAACGGGAGACTAATTCCAGGTCAAAGAGGGGGCAGGTTATGAAAATCTATGTAGGCAATCTATCCTACGATGTTACCGAGGACGAACTGGCGGCGGAATTCGGGGCTTTTGGCAAGGTGGAGTCCGTGGCGGTACCGGCTGATAAAATCAGCGGTCGGCCCCGCGGCTTCGCCTTCGTGGAGATGTCTTCAAAGTCCGAGGCCGAGGCGGCCATCGCCGGACTTAACGGTAAAACCCTGAAAGAGCGAACCATCGTGGTCAATGAGTCCCGTCCCCGCACGGACAGTCGGGGCGGTGGCTACAGCGGCGGCGGCAGGACGGGCGGCGGCTACGGTAGCAACTATGGCGGTGGTTATCGGGGCGGCCGGGGCGGCGGCGGCGGCCGGTCCGGGGGTGGCCGGGGACAGCGAAGATATTAGGCAGTTCCCGTCTTATCACCCTTCCGGTCGCGGAAATCATTGCTGACTCACCTGTAACAAATCGGAGGACTATTGCCGGTTTGATAAAAGGGGGCGACATGAACATCTATGTAGGCAACTTACCGCTGGAGATAACCGAGGACGAACTGCGTGAAGAGTTTATACCATTCGGGGAGGTAGTATCCGTGACCATCATGAATGACCGCTACATCGGCAGCGGCCAGTCCCGGGGCTACGGGTACGTTGAAATGGCCTCCAAGTCCGAGGGCACCAACGCCATCGCCAGGCTCACCGGCAAGAAACTGAAGGACCACGAGATTGACATCGTTGAGGCGCTGCCTCTTTCCAATAAAAGCGGGACGGCCCCCCTCGAGGTTAAAAAGAATCACCGTTTCAATAGAAGTAGAGAAAGAAAATACCAGATAAACTAAGGCGGCTGTCCCACCAGGCGGACTCCCGACCTGATATTGCACCAAGGAGTCTCATGAGTTTCAAGACCTTTAACTTCCATCCTGACATCATGGCCGGCGTACGCGCGCTCGGCTATACCGAAACCACCCCCATCCAGGCGCAGGCCATCCCCCCGATTATGCAGGGACGTGATGTCATCGGCCTGGCCCAGACCGGCACCGGCAAGACGGCCGCCTTCGTGCTGCCGATACTGCAAAGCCTGCTTTCCGGGCCGCGGGGCCGCGTCCGGGCCCTGGTAATCTCCCCCACCCGCGAGCTGGCCGAGCAGACCTGCGAGGCCTTTAACGATTTAGGGCGCAGGACCGGGCTCCAGAGTGTGGCCATCTACGGCGGGGTCAACATGGACCAGCAGTTACGGAGGCTGCGCAACGGCGTGGAAATCGTCGTGGCCTGCCCCGGCCGCCTGCTCGACCACCTCTGGAAGGGCACGGTCAGCCTGTCCGAGCTCAAGGTACTCGTCATCGACGAGGCCGACCGGATGTTCGACATGGGCTTTTTGCCCGATATCCGGAATATCCTGGAGTGTATCCTGCACGAGCGGCAGACCCTGCTTTTCTCCGCCACCATGCCGGCCGGTATCCGGCGCCTGGTCCACGAAATCCTGCGTGACCCGGTGACCGTGCAGATAGGCCGCACGCTGCCCGCCAGGACCGTGTCCCACGCCCTCTTCCCGGTGCAGCAGCACCTCAAGACGGCCCTGCTCAAGGAAATCCTGAAGAAGACCCAAACGGAGTCAGTGCTCATCTTTACCCGCACCAAGCATCGTACCGAACGCCTGGCCCAGCAGCTGATAAGGGCGGGTTACCCGGTGGCCTCGCTGCAGGGGGACATGCCCCAGAACCGGCGCCAGGCGGCACTGGACGGCTTCCGCGACGGCTCTTACAAGATCCTGGTGGCTACCGACATCGCCGCCCGCGGCCTCGATGTCCTGCGGATTTCCCACGTCATCAACTACGACATGCCGGCCAGCACGGACGACTACATCCACCGCATCGGCCGCACCGGGCGGGTAAACAAGAGCGGTGATGCCCTGACCCTGGTAACCAGCGCCGATGCTTCCAGGATACGTGACCTCGAGCAGATTCTCAGCGCGCCGCTGGAGCGCCGGACGCTCCCGGACTTTGACTATACCAAGTCAGCGCCGGAAGGGGAGTCGTCACGCCCGCCGCGGCCATCGCAGCAGCGCGCCCCGGGGAAGATTGCGAGAAAGCCGCTATTCAGGACACTTAACGGCAGGTCCATAGCCGTCGCCAAGCCCTGATTGAAACCGTTTATCCTCCCCTGCCGCCGGCCTAACCCCGGCGGCGTTTTTATTCCCACCCCCCACGGATTGACGGCCTCCGGTGTGAAAAATTAACGTATATGCGGTAGAATAATACCTTAGCGGCATGAAAAACTCCGGGTACTACCAGCGGCGGACGAAAATAGTCTGCACCATCGGCCCGGCCACGGGGTCGGAGGCAGTGATACTGGGACTTATCCGGGCGGGCATGGACGTGGCCCGCCTCAATCTGTCTCACGGCACCCTCGCCGAGCACGCCCGCTACATAGCAAAAATCAGGAAGCTGAGCCGGCGCACCGGCATCAACGTGGCCGTGCTCATCGACCTGCCGGGGCCGAAATACCGCATCGGCCGGCTCAAGGGCGGCCAGGCACTGCTGAAAAAGGGCAGCCGGGTACGCCTCACCACCGAGGATATCGAAGGCGACGCCTCGCTGCTCCCGGTCACCTTGCCTGACCTCCCCCGGGACATCAGGGCGGGCAATACCGTCATCCTTGACGACGGCGCCATGGAGCTCCGGGCCCTGGAAATAGTCGGCCACGAGGTTAGGTGCCGGGTCACCGTGGGCGGCCTGTTGCGGCCGGGAAAAGGACTGGTGGTACCCGGCATGCGTATTTCCGCCCCTTTCGTTTCCGACCGGCTCCGGGAGGATATCCTCTTCGCCACCCGGCAGCAGCCCGATTACCTGGCCCTGTCCTTCGTGACCGGCGCCCGAGACGTTAACGATGTCAAGGCTATCCTGCTGGAGAACGGGTCGACCGTGCCGGTCATCGCCAAGATTGAGCGCGGCGAAGCGGTGCGCAACTTCCGCGCCATCCTGGCCGCCAGCGACGGCATCATGGTGGCCCGGGGCGACCTCGGGGTGGAGATACCCCTTAACCGGGTGCCGCTGGTCCAGAAGGAGATTATCGGGAAGTGCAACCGCGCCGGCAAGCCGGTGATAACCGCCACCGAGATGCTGGAGTCGATGATAAACTCGGTGCGCCCGACCCGGGCGGAGACCACCGACGTCGCCAACGCCATCTTCGACGGGACGGACGCCGTCATGCTGTCCGCCGAGACGTCCATCGGCAGGTTCCCGGTGCCGGCGGTGAGGATGATGGCGAGCATCGCCCGGGCGGCCGAGAAGAAGCTGCCTTACGAGCAGCTCCTGGCGGGGAGGCGGGACTGGCTGGAGCGCGTGCCGGACGAGCTGATAAGCTACAGCGCCTGCCAGACGGCGCACAGCCTGCGGGCCAGGGCCATCGTGGCCTTTACGCAGTCAGGCAGCACCGCCATGAGGGTATCGAAGTACCGCCCCGGACTGCCGGTCCTGGCCCTCACCCCCAGCCCGGTGGTGGCCGGGAGGCTGCTGCTCTACTGGGGGGTGCGCCCCCACCTCATCGTCGAGCCGGGGTCCGTCGACGAGCTTTTCGCGCTGGGGGCCGGGGTCGCCCGTGACCTGGGACTGGCGAAAAGGGATGACCTGGTCATCATCACTGCCGGGATACCCGTCGGGCAGGCCGGCTCCACGAACATGCTCAAGGTGTCCAGAATCGGGGAATAGCCCTCAGAACGGGCAGGTCCCCGCCAGGCACCCCCCGGAGAACTCCGATTCCGCGGTGACGAAACCGCCTGCCTCAGGGGCCTCATCGGTGGCCTGACCGGCCAGTGTCAGGACCTGCTGTTTTTTGCTGCCGTAGCGGTAGACCGTAATCCCCTTGCATTTGAGCTCGTGGGCCAGGGTATAGACGCGCCGGACTTCCTGCGGGGTGGCCACCGCCGGCAGGTTTACCGTCTTGGAGACGGAGTTGTCCGTGTATTTCTGGAAGACCGCCTGCATCCTGACGTGCCACTCCGGCTCGATATCCCAGTCGGTGACGAACAGCTTGCGGACATCGTCGGGGACGCCGGATATCCCCCGCAGCGTGCCCTCCCGGGCCACCTCCTCCATCAGCTCCCGGGAGTAGAAGCCGCGCCGGCGGGCCACCTGCTCGAAGACGGGATTGACCTCCAGCAGGCGGGTGCCCTCCATCACGTTGCGCACGAAGGCCAGCGCGAAGAGCGGCTCGATGCCGCTGGAGCAGCCGGCGATGATGCTGATGGTGCCGGTGGGGGCGATGGAAAGGACGGTGGCGTTGCGCCGCCTGGCGCCGCCGGGGCGGTCGTAGATGCTGCCCTTAAAGTTGGGGAAGGCGCCGCGCGCCGCAGCCAGGCCGGTCGAGGCCGCCACGGCCTTCTCCCGGATGAACCGGATTATCTCATCGGCCGTTTGCAGGGCCGCCTCGGAGTTATAGGGGACGCCGAGCTGTACCAGGGCGTCGGCAAAGCCCATGACGCCCAGGCCTATCTTCCGGTTCCCCTGCCGGGTTATTTTTTCGATGGCGGGGAGGGGGAAGACATTGGCCTCGATGACGTCGTCCAGGAAACGCACCGCCAGGTTGACCGTGCGCTCCAGCTTCGGCCAGTCCACCCTGCCGTCGGCGACCATCCGGGAGAGATTGATGGAGCCCAGGTTGCAGCTCTCGTAGGGGAGCAGGGGCAGCTCGCCGCAGGGGTTGGTGGCCTCGAAGCGCCCCAGTCCGGGGGTGGGGTTATGGCGGTTAATCTCGTCGAGAAAGATAAGGCCGGGGTCGCCGGTGAGCCAGGCGTTGTTGACCATCATCTCGAAGAGCCCGGCGGCGCTGATGGCGCGCTCCTCCTGGCCGTTGCGGGGGTTGACCAGGGGCCATTTGCCGCCGCGGGCCACCGCTTCCATAAACGCGTCGGTGACGCCGGCCGAGATATTGAAGTTGGAGAGGGTCACGCCGTCACTCTTGGCCCCGACGAACTCGGCGATATCGGGGTGGTCGGCGTTGAGGATGCCCATGTTGGCGCCGCGCCGCTTGCCGCCCTGCTTCATCACCGCCGTGGCCGCATCAAATATCCTCATGAAGGACACCGGGCCGGACGCCACGCCCCTGGTGGAGCGGACGATGTCCCCCCGGGGCCGGAGGCGACTGAACGAGAAGCCGGTGCCGCCGCCGGACTGGTGGATGACGGCCATGTCCCGGAGTGTTTCGAAGATGCCGATGATGGAGTCCTCGACGGGGAGGACGAAGCAGGCGGAAAGCTGCCCCAGGGGCGCGCCGGCGTTCATCAGGGTGGGGGTGTTGGGCAGGAACTCCAGGCGGCTCATCATCTCGAAGAACCCCTGTTCCAGCCCTTTGACGTCGGCGGAGGGGTCGAACTTCTTCTCCGCGGCGGCGACGGCCTTAGCCACCCGCCGGAAGAGCTGGGCGGGCGTTTCGACTATCCTGCCGCTCTCGTCGCGGAGCAGGTAACGGCGCTCCAGCACCTTGATGGCGTTGATGCCGAGCTTGAGGTCGTCCCGTACCCCGATGATTCCCTTGAGACGGCGGACGTCGGCCCGCTGCTGGCGGTAGAGGATGTAGGCCCGGGCGACGTTGGGATTGTCCTTCATAAGGACTTCCTCGGCGATGTCCTGGACCTGCTCCACAGAGGGCACTTCCCCGCCGGCCCTCTCCCCGAGGATAGCCACCACCCGGCCGGCCAGAGCGGCGGCCAGCGCCTCGTTATCGATGCCGGTGGCGGCCAGGGCCTTGAAGATAGCCGCTTCAATCTTCTCGGGATTGAAGTCCACCACCGAGCCGTCCCGCTTGTGTATCCGCTTGATGCCGGGCTCAACCATCTCCGACCTCCCCGCCGCGTCAGCTTACCGTTTGTTAATAGAGCTTCGACGCGATATCGCGACTATACTTTGATTTCCCTGGCGGACTGCCAGAGTCCGTGAATATTGCACAGGGACGCCGCGTAAACGGTGCCGGACTTGCCGGTCTTCATGGTGAGGCTTACCTCGTGGTGAGTGAATACCGAGCCCTTGTTAGGCCCCTCCGTCGATTCCCCGTGGGCGGTAAACTCGAAGTGGCCTATCTGGCAGGGGAACTTGTCTCCCTCGCCCTGGAAGTACACGTCAATCCAGCGGATGTGGTGCTCGGTGGTGTTGGGGTGGGCGATTTCCTTGCCCAGGGTTACCTTGACCGGGAAGTTCTCCCCGGCTTTCACCTTGGCGGCACAATCGATGACCGGGACGTGTTTCTCCGTCTTCCAGTCAGCCGTCTGGAAGATTTCTCCTAGCTGTTTCATGGTTCTCCTCCTCTTTAAGGGAAATATTCCCCCTGATTACAGTTTAAACACATGGACGGCGGGTACGCAAGCCCGGCCGGGGCTACCTAGGATTCGGCTTTTTTAAACCCACGGATGACCGGGATAATCAGCACCAGCGTCAGCAAGAAGGTGAGGGTATCGGCGATGGGGAAGGCGAACCA
>MGNX01000077.1 GCA_001796935.1 Chloroflexi bacterium RBG_16_60_22 | reverse complement strand
GGTTCTCGGGACAGGGGCCGGCGCCATGTAACTCCGGTCATTCCTGCTGATTGTACCCCAGCCTCGGCGCTTCAATCAATATAAAGCCTGTATTCAAATGCAGTTCTTGTCTCTTGTATTTTACTTTTCCCTGACCTATAATCGTTTGCGAAATGTCTGTGGCAAGAGTTTTGCCGGTGAACCGGGGTTCCAATGCGGAAACCGGCGGGAAAGGGAAAAACCATGGCAGAAATAGAGACAACGGTAAAAAGGTCAATATGCATGTTTTGCCACAGCCACTGTAATGTCGGCGTGCATACCAGGGACGGGCAGTTGTTAAAGGTCGAGGAGGATAGGGAACACCGTCACGCTGATTTTATAGCCAGGCTGGTCAGGTCATGCCCGCGGGCGCGGAACGCCGCAGAGTGGTTCTATCATCCGGCCCGGCTCAACTATCCATTGAAGAGGGTTGGGGAAAGGGGGGAAAACAAATGGCGGCAAATATCGTGGGACGAGGCGCTCGATGAGATAGCCGCCAGACTTACGGAAATAAAGGGTAAATATGGCGCGGAGGCAATCGCCACCAGCAGCGGCACGGGCAGGACAACCGATGAATACCGGTGCCGCTTCTTCAGCCTGTTGGGCAGCCCGAACCACGTCGGGCAGGGGCACATCTGCTTCGGGCCGGCTAATGTAGCCAGCTCGCTGGTTTGCGGCGGGTCGTCCATGTCCCCGGCGCGCCGCCGGACGATGTGCACGGTGATGTGGGGAACCAACTCACCGATATCCATCAGGCGTTACTGGCTGTATATCGCCCAGAGCCGGAAAGCCAACGGAATGAAGCTAATCGTTATCGACCCCAGAAAGACCAAACCGGCCGAGGAAGCGGATATCTGGCTGCAGCTGAGGCCGGGGACGGACTGCGCCCTGGCCATGGGCATGATTAACATCATCGTCAACGAGGGGCTTTATGACAAGAAGTACGTGGACGAGTGGTGTTACGGCTTTGATAAGCTCGTGGCGCGGGTCAGGGAATATACCCCGGAAAAGGTCGCCGAGATTACCTGGGTGCCGGCTGACAGGCTCAGTGAAGCCACCCGCATCTACGCCAGCAGCCGCCCGGCGCTAATCAACACCTATATGGGCGTAGAGCAGCTGCCTAACAGCATCGAGGCACTCCACGCCAGATTTATCCTGACCGCGCTCACCGGTAACTTTGATATCGCCGGTGGTGAAATGCTCCGGCGGCCCAACCCGACATTAATAAGCGAGTTTGATGTCGAGCTTAATGATATGATGCCCCCGGAGCAAAAAGCTAAGCAGCTGGGCGGGGACAGGTTCCGGCTCATGTCCTTCCGCGGTTACGATTTGCTGATTGAAAATGCCCGGAAGGTACATTCCGAATTTACCCGGGCCCACAGTTCCTTCGCCCATCCCTTCATGGTGTACGATGCCATGATAACCGGTAAACCCTACCCGGTGAAGGCCATGATAACCAACGCGAGCAATCCTCTGGTCACTCAGGTAAATGTCAAGCACGTGTATAAAGCGCTCAAGAGCCTTGACCTTTATGTGGTCATGGACTTCTGGAGGACACCCAGCGCCGAGATTGCCGATTACGTGTTACCGGCGGCCTCATGGCTGGAAAGACCCAATATCTGGACGTGGTGGGATAATTCGGCCGTCGTCGAGGTTGGCGTGGCCGCCTTGCCTCACCAGGTCCAGGGTAAGTACGATAGGCGAAGGGACTATGACCTGTGGCGCGGGCTGGGTGTCCGGATGGGCCAACAGAAATATTGGCCCTGGCAGACCCTGGAAGACGCTTATAGCTACCGCTTGTCCCGATATGGCTGCACCCTGGAAGAGTTCATGACGGAGAAGCACGGCTTCGATGTCCCCGAGATGGAAGAAAAGTTGTATGAAAAGATAGGGTTCGGCACCCCGACCGGCAAACTGGAGTTGTACTCTACCATCCTGGAAAAACTGGGCTATGACCCCTTGCCTAAGTATATCGAGCCTACCGAAGGACCAATAAGCAACGCCGAACTCGCTAAAGAATATCCTTTAATCTTGATCACCGGGTCCAGACACCAGCCATTCTTTCACTCGGAACACCGGCAAATAGACCCGCTGCGTCAGATGCACCCGGAGCCCATAATGCGTATCAATCCCGGGACAGCTTCCGGGCTGGGTATTAACGATGGCGACTGGGCCTGGGTAGAAACATCAAGGGGCAGAATACGCCAGAAGTGCCGGTATTTTGACGGCATTGACCCGAGGGTGGTGGATACCCAGCACGGCTGGTGGTTTCCGGAGTTACCGGCTGAGGAGCCCTGGCTGCACGGAGTCTGGGAGTCAAACATTAATGTATGTACCACCGATGAGCCCGAGCATTGTAATAGTATCAGTGGTGGCTGGCCGCTAAGAACTCTGATGTGTAAAGTATATAAATCTAAATCTTATCACTAACCTGGGCCGGAGCACGGTGCTGAATATGCTTATCCAGATGCCGTCTCCCATAATCCGGTTCGCCTCCGGGACGCATTCTGGCTATCAGGCCAGGCGGCCTCCATCTACCGGCAGCGTGACCCCGGTTATATAGCCAGCATCATCCGATGCCAGGAACAAGGCCGCTCCGGCCACCTCCTCAGCCGTTCCCATGCGCCCGAGCGGAACGACCTCGCGGACCACCTCCGGAGGAAAGTCTTTGGCGATAGTACGCCGTGTCAGCGGGGTATCAATCAAGCCGGGGGCGATGCAATTCACATTGATGTTGTACTTGCCCCAGTCCAGGGCCAGGGAACGCGTCAGGTTAATGACGGCGGCCTTGGCAGCTCCGTAGCTGGCCATAGTCGGCGACCCTACCAGGCCGGCCCGGGAAGAGATGTTGACGATTTTCCCGGTACGGTTTGCCACCATCCATTTCCCCACCCGCCGGCTGCAGAGATATGTCCCGCGGAGTATTACGGCTACCACCCGGTCCCAGTTCTCCACGGTCTGCGTATCGAGCAGGAGGCCATGGACCGGAATACCGGCATTGTTGACCAGTATATGCACCCCGCCGAGGTCACTGATTACCCGGTCCACCATGGCGTCAACATCAGCGGGTTCGGCTACATCACCCTGGATGGCGATGGCCCTTCGCCCGATTTTCTTCACGGCTTCGGCTGTTTTTTCCGCGGATGGTAGGTCAATATCGTTAACCGCGATGTCGGCGCCTTCCCCGGCAAAAAGCAAAGCGATGGCCTTGCCGATGCCGCTGCCCGCCCCAGTTATTAATGCTGTCTTTCCGGCCAGTTTCATGGATGTCTCCTCTCTTCTGCAGGTTATTATTTACGATTTAACGTAGCTGTTCTCATCTTAACCGTTGCTCCCGGGACCGGACTGCCCGGCTCGAGAGCCTTCTATTTCCTCTCAACCAGCTCGATAATCAGGCCGGCGACGCCGAGGTCCATGTAGGCTACCCCGCCACCCCCCGGAAACCGGGCCCGGAGCAACACGTGACAGCCCTGGTTAGTGAGCTTTTCCACGTGGCCTTCCAGGCCTTTTACGGCGCAGGCTATGTGCTGAATCCCCTCACCCTGTCTATCCAGAAATTCCTGATGCGGAGACTCTCCGGCAACCGGCTGGACAAGCTCGATTTCCATCTCACCGATGCTGGCGGAGCTTAATATTACTTCTCCATCGAAAGGCCGGTCACGAAACCACTCCTCCCTATCGGGCGGCAACAGTTTCGGCTTGAAAGGACCGATTCCCAGGGATGACAGGCGCTCGACCGCCTTATCCATGTCTCTTACCACAATCCCTATCTGGGTTACCTTCGAGAAAGGTGATTGTTCCGGAGCGGCGTTTTCCATTCTTACTCCTTCATATTCCAGACTATCCGGGTTATATTGCCGGGTTAAAAAGCCTGATACTCTCCAGCTTAACGTCCACCACGGCCGCCTGGCCGCCGCGGACATGAGCGACGGCGTCCCTCAAGACCGGCAGGATATCGGCGGGGTCTTCCACCGTGCGTCCGTAAGCGCCGCATGCCTGAGCCACGCCAGCGTAGTCTGGAGGCGGGGTGAAATCAACTCCGGACTCAAAGACCATCTCGTCGGAAAACTCCTTCTCTCCGGAAGTCCGGTGAACGAGTTGCTTCATGAAGCCGTATCCCTGATTATCGAGGATGATGGACAGGAAGGGAGCGCGGTACGCTTTAGCCGACCAGAGGGTGGCTACCGGGCAGCCCCAGACGAAACCGCCGTCCGTCATGATGCTTATCACCGTTTTGTCAGGCTCGGCCACCTTTGCCCCGAGAGCCGCCCCCAGGGCCCACTGAATGGAACCGGCGGCACAACCCAGCAGCGTTCCCGGCTCGGTACGGGATATCTGCTCCGTCACGGAGGCCGAGTGACTGATAGAGTGATTTATTACGATGGTGTCCTTGTCCACAATCTCAGCAATGCAATTACAGAGCCAATCGGGTGAGATTGGCCTCTGGCCGGCCTGGCTCGCCGCCAGCTTCCGCCACTCCTCCCGCTGCTTCTTGTGCTCGCGTCCCAGCCGGCTGAAGCGCTCGCGCAGTTTGCGGCCTCTTTCTGGTGTTAATCTCTCCCGGATTATCCGGCTTAGAGCGGGCATGGCTTCTCTAGAGTCGGCTTTAATGAAAATATCCGCCGGGCGACCCCACAGCGGTCGGCCTTGCGTCATCGAATCGACATCAATATGAATGATTTTAGCGCCGGCCCGCGGTAGTCCCTCGGCCAACGCGTACGGCATATCATAATCGATGACCAGAATGACGTCAGCATCAGCGATATATGGATTAGCTTTTCGGCTCCCGAGAATCTGTTCGATGCCGGCGCAGAGGGGATGAGTGGTGGGAAAGTTCATCCAGACCTGACTGGTAAGGACCGGCGCACACAGGGTTTCCGCCAGCTCTACCAATAGCTCCACCGATTGCGGATACCGGCCGGTATAGCCCGCCACAATGAGCGGGTTATCAGCCTCAAGCAATATCCCTGCCGCACGGTCAAGACTTCCCAGGTCAACAGGTGCCGGCGGAGCTAACGCCAGGGCGGGCGGCAGCGTGACCTTCACCGTGCCCTGTTTCTGTGCCAGGATTTCCCGGGGATAATAGAGATAGACCGGCCCCCGCGGCTCGGCGAGCGCAACCTTAAATGCCTGCTCGAGGACACCGCGGATATTTTCACCGGGGTTTATCCGGTAATCCCACTTAACACAATTACGCACCATGCTGCCCTGGTCAAACTTCTCTTTCATCCAGTTCACGCGATGCGGTTCGGAGAACGTACCGGCCCATAGTATGATGGGTATTCTCCCCCACTGGGCATTATGCAGGGCCCCGCCTACCTGCTGAGTACCGAGTTCAGCATGGACCATAACCACCTGCGGCCGCCCCGAAACCATGTAGTGCCCATGAGCGGCCGACATCGCTACGGACTCATCGAGGCATAGTACCAGCCTCGGGGCCCGTTGGCCGGAAACCCGG
>MGNX01000076.1 GCA_001796935.1 Chloroflexi bacterium RBG_16_60_22 | reverse complement strand
TTCCTCAAGACGTCCTTAATCACGTGTTCCTTGTCCTGGGGCACCTGGACGGAGTAGGCGGCCAGCTCCTGCCCGATGGGCAGGCCCTCCAGCGGCATGATGCGGGTGGGGATGCCCTCACCTTCGAAGCATTCCTTCCACATCTCGGCGGTGGCCAGCGTTCTGGCCTGTCTAACTTCTACCCACATCTCAGGATGTTCCTCGTGTCATTGCGAGCGGAGCGAAGCAATCTTTATCACCGGTGTTGGAGATTGCTTCGTCGCCATGCTCCTCGCAATGACTTCTATATGTTTCCTTTCGAAATTTATTGCATCGCCAGGACGGCATCGCCCAGGTAGAACGGCCAGACGACGATGCCCAGGATGATTTTCCACCACACCAGGTTGGCGTAACCGATGGTGAACAGCCACCCGGCGAACCAGAACGCCCCGGCAAAACCACCTGATTTTTTCATCTCCCTGCTCCTTTTTTCTGCTTGACCCTTTTCAAGCTACCATTTCATCAGGTTGATATTACTCGCGTCGATATCGGTCAGGCCGCGGTAGATGGCCAGGATAATCGCCAGTCCCACGGCCACCTCGGCGGCGGCCACCACCATCACGAAGATGGCGAAGACCTGGCCGGTCAGCAGCGTCGGCACGACGTAGCGGGAGAAGGCCACCAGGCTGATGTTGACCGCGTTAAGCATCAGCTCGATGCACATCAGGATAATCACGGCGTTGCGCTTGGTGAGCGCGCCGTACAGCCCGATGCAGAAGAGCACCGCCGAGAGTACCAGGTAGTGTTCCAGGCCTACGCTCACTTCACTTCTCCCTCGCGATGACGATGGCGCCGAGGATGGCGGCCAGTATCAGCATGGCCGCGATTTCCACCGGCAGGATAAAGCCGCTCTCGCTGAAGAGCTTGCCCGCCAGCGGGACGGTCGTCGGCGCCAGGGGCGCCGCGCTGGCCACCTGCCACGAGGTGGCCGTCACCGTGTAAATCATGATGCCCAGCACCACCGCCGCCACGATAAAGGCGGGTATCTTCAATCGATTGGCCGGGCTGCCCTGCTGGACCTCCCGGGTCATCATCACGGCCAGGATAATCAGCACCGATATCGCCCCGACGTACACCAGTATCTGCACCGCCGCCAGGAAGTCGGCGCTGAGGGTGATGTAGAGCCCGGCCACGGTGATGAAGCAGAGCACCAGGGAGAGGGCGGCGCGGAAAACGTTGCGCAGGAACACCACGCCCAGGGCCGCCAGCACGGCGACCACCGCCATTATCCAGTAGGCCGCAGCCAGTCCCATTACTTTCTCTTCTCCACTATCTTATCGACGAGCAGGGTCTGCACCGGAAGCTTCCCGGCGATGTCCGGGTGATAGTAACCGCTGGCCGGCCGCTCCGGCGATTCCAGCAGCTCGTCGTTGGTCTGGACGAGCTCGCCGCGCCGGTACTTCGCCCGCTCGTAGGAGTAGCCCATGAAAACGGCGTCGTAGGGGCAGGCCTCGACGCAGAGGCCGCACTGGATGCAGTAGCCGGTGTCCACCCGGTAGGTCTCGACCTCGTACTTATTGTTCTCCGCGTTAGTCGCGGTGACGATTTCGATGGCGCCCTGGGGACAGGTCTTGGCGCAGGTGGCGCAGCCGGTGCACTTCTCCCGACTCCATATCAGCTCGTTGCCCCGCGTCCGGCGCGATACGTTCAAACGTTGCTCCGGGAACTGGTTGACCGTCGGGTGACGCAGCAGGTGCCGGATGGTCACCGTCATGCCCTTGATGATACCGATGCCGTAACGTTCAAACTTCAAGGCGGCCCCACCCAAGTTTAAAGAATTTGGACCATACCACCACCAGTATTACCATGATGGCGATGTTGACGATAATCAGCCCCCACGGCAGGGCGTCCGGCCAGACCAGCACCTGAATCGCCGTGATGAACAGGTTAATCAGGGCCAGCGGGAAGAGGAACTTCCAGGCCAGCGCCATGAGCTGGTCGATGCGCACGCGGGGCAGCGTCGTCCGCGTCCAGACCATGAAGAAGAAGACGATAAATATCTTGACGATGAACCACAGCCAGGGCGGCAGTACGGGTCCCCGCCAGCCGCCGAGGAAAAGGGTGGTGATGATGGCGGAGATGGCGATGGCCTCGGCGTACTCCACCAGGTAGAACATGGCGAACTTCATGCCGGAGTACTCGGTGTGGAAACCGGCCACCAGCTCGGAGTCCGCCTCCATGAGGTCGAAGGGGCTGCGGTTAATCTCGGCGCAGCCGGCGGTGAAGAACAATAAAAAGCCCAGGGGCTGGAGGAGGATGAAGGGGATGTCCTGGGCCAGGACGATATCGTTCATGGAGAGCGAGCCGGCCACCAGCACTACGCCGACGATGGCCAGCACCAGCGGCATCTCGTAGCTGACCACGGCGGCGACGTTGCGCATGGCGCCGAGCAGGGAGTACTTGTTGCTGGAACCCCACCCCGCCATGAAGACGCCCAGGGTGGCCACCGAGCTGACCGCCACCACGTAAAGGATGCCGATGTTGAGGTCGGCCAGGAGCGCCCCGTTCTGAAAAGGCACCACGGCGAAAATCATCATCACCGGGGCGAAGGCGATTACCGGGGCCAGCCAGTGCACCAGCTTATCGGCGCTGTCCGGCACGATATTCTCTTTAAGGAGGACCTTGATGGCATCCGCCACCGGCTGCAGCAGGCCGAAGGGGCCGGTGCGGTTGGGACCCAGACGCGACTGCATTCTCCCCATGCCGCGGCGCTCTATCCAGATGGCGCCCATCACCATGATAACCACGAAGGCGATAAGGAGAATGCTGAAGAACAGCCAGTGCCACCAGTAGCCGCCGGGCCAGTCCGGCGGGACCGCCTGCATCGGCAGGTTAGGCATCATTAAATCTGGCGTCGTCACTATCTATCGACCTCACCCATGGTAATATCGATGCTGCCGAAGATGACAATAAGGTCGGCCACCTTCCAGCCCCGCACCATCTCGCGCAGGGCGGTCAGGTTTATCAGGCTGGTGGGCCGTACGTGGCAGCGGTAGGGCGCGATGGAGTTGTCCGATACGATGTAGAAACCGAGCTCGCCCTTGGGGGCCTCCAGGTGGGCGTAGGCCTCTCCCCTGGGGGGGCGGATAAGGTGGGGGACCTCCGCCCGGACCGGCCCGCCCGGTATCTGTTTGGTGACCTGCTCCAGGATGCGCAGGCTCTGTCTCATCTCTTCTATCCGCACCCGGTAGCGCTCGTAGCAGTCCCCGGCCTCGCCGGTCGGTATGTCGAACTCGAAGCGGTCGTAGATGGAATAGGGGTCGGCCTTACGCAGGTCCCGGTTGACACCGCTGGCGCGGGCCACCGGGCCGCTGATGCCGCAGTTAATCGCCGTATCCCGGGGCAGGATGCCCACGCCCTTGGTACGGGCCAGCAGTATCTCGTTCTGCTTGAGCAGCCACTCCATCTCTTCGATAAACCGGGGCGTTGTCCCCAGGAACTTCCGTAAAGCCGGCAGGAACTCCTCCGGGATGTCCTGGCCGACGCCGCCGATTCTCATGTAGTTATAGGTCAGGCGCTGGCCGCAGACCATATCAAACATGTCCAGTATCTTCTCTCTCTCCCGGAGCATATACACCACCGGGGTCATAAAAGCGCCGCAGTCGTTCAGGAATGTCCCGACCGCGATGAAATGGTTGACCAGGCGCTGCAGTTCCGCCATGATGACGCGCAGGTACTCGGCCCGCTCCGGCACCCTGATGCCCGCCAGCTTCTCCACCGCCAGGCAGTAGGCCAGGTTATTGCTCATCGGGCAGATGTAGTCCAGGCGGTCGGTCAGCGGGATAAAACCGGTATAGGTCCTTTCCTCGGCGAGCTTCTCGATGCCCCGGTGCAGGTAGCCGAAGACCGGCTCGATATCCAGGACGACCTCGCCGTCGAGGGTGGCCCGCATGCGGTAAACGCCGTGGGTGCTCGGGTGTAACGGCCCGAAGTTCAGGACGAACGGCTCGGTTTTCAGCGTCATCAGCTCGGTCGTCGTCACGGCTGGAAGTCCTTTCGCAGGGGATGCCCCGGGAAGCCGTCCCAGAGCAAGATGCGCTTCAGGTTCGGGTGGCCCTCGAACGTAATGCCCATGAGGTCGTAGATTTCACGCTCCTGGAAATCGGCCCCCTGCCACAGCCCCGTGACCGATGGCACGGTGGGGTTCTCCCGGTCGTGGCAACGGGTCTTGAAAATCACGGTCTGGTTGTGTTCCAGGGAGGTCACCTGGTAAACGACCTCGAAATAGCTGAAATAATCGACGGCGGTGACATAATTAAGGTAATCGAATTTCAGGCCTTCGGCATCCTTGAGATGGGCGGCCACATCAAGCAGGGAACCGGCCTTGACCACCAGGCTGTCCCGGCTTGATTCCTCGATGCTTCCGGGGAATTTCTCTTCTATCCGTTTGGCCAGTTCCTGTCCGGAGAGGGCCACCGTCATGCCTGCTTGCCTTTCTGTAACAGTCTGGGCGGGTCCGGTATGGGGTGTTCCCTGGCAATCTTCTTTTGCAGCATCTGTATTCCGTAAATCAGGGCCTCCGGGCGGGGCGGGCAGCCGGGCACGTAGACATCGACGGGGATTATCTTGTTGTAGCCCGGCACCACGTTGTAAGACGAGCGGAAGATGCCGCCGCTGATGCCGCAGGCGCCCATGGCGATGACCCATTTCGGCTCGGCCATCTGGTCGTATATCCGCCGGACGACGGGGGCCATCTTCCAGGTGAGGGTTCCGGCGGTAATCATCAGGTCGGCCTGGCGCGGCGAGGCCCGCAGGATTTCCATGCCGAAGCGGGATAGATCAAAGCGGGGACCCTCGGCGGCGATAAGCTCAAAGGCGCAGCAGGCGGGGAAGCATATTGCCGTCCAGAGGGAGGAGCGGCGGCTCCAGTTAACCACCGTGTCCAGCGAGGTCAGCACGATGTTGCGCCTGACTTCCTCGTCCAGCCAGGCATCGGGGTCGGGGATGGATTCCCCGGCGCTGGCTTTAAGCTCTTCGATTATCTGCCCTTCATGGCGGTCGAGTTCTGAAGATTTATAAATATATTCTCTATCGCTGCCTACTTCCATTCCAGGACCTTCTTCTTCCAGGCGTAGACATAGCCGATAACGACGATGAAGACGAGGACCAGCACCGCGAAAAAGCTGAAAAGCCCCAGCTGCCGGAGCTGTACCGCCCAGGGATAGAGGAAGACCACCAGGACATCAATGGCCAGGAAGACGAGGGCGTAGAAATAGTAGTGGAAGTTGAACTGCACCCAGGTCTTGCCGATGGTCTCCACGCCGCATTCGAAGGTGGAGTTCTTGACGGGGCCGGGGTGGCTGGGGACTATTTTCAGGTAGCGGAGGACGATGGGGATGATGGGCATGGAAAGGGAGAAAAGAGCGACGATGATGAAAAACAGCCCGATTAATCCGTAGTTCGCTAGCAAGGGGACTCCTTAACGTTTCAAACTACACGGCAGCCGTTGGGTAGTATACCACATATTTTTTCAAAAAAGCAACCACGGCGCAGCCTGAACCATGGGGAAAAACGGCCGGTCCGGCCGTGAGTTTTCCGGGCGGGAGGGGGCTACTTTATCCCGGGGCGGCCAGCTTGTATTTCTTCGCCATCGCTTCCAGGCCGGGCATGGCGCGCGCCAGCGTCTCTTCCCTGACGCAGTAGACGAGGCGGAAGTAGCCGGGCGTCCCGAAGGCCACGCCGGGAACCGTCAGGACGTGGTGCTCACGCTGGAGCTCGTGCACGAAGGCCACATCGTCCTTGATGGGGCACCTGGGGAAGATGTAGAAAGCGCCCTGCGGCTTGACCACCTCGTAGCCCATCCGGACCAGGTTGCCGTAAATGAAGTCGCGCAGGTGCTGGTACTCGGCCACGCGGATGGTCACATCCTGGAGGCGGCGTACCACGTTCTGCATCAGCGCCGGGGCGTTGATGAACCCCAGCGTCCGGGTGCAGAAGACGAAACCGGTCATCATCTCGTCGTGGTGCGAGCTTTCCGGGTGCAGGGCGATGTAGCCGATGCGCTCCCCGGCGATGGAGAGGTCCTTGGAGTGTGAGGTGGCGATGATGCTGTGCCGGTGGACGTTCAGCGGCGAGGGATATTTAATGCCGTCGTAGATTATTCTCTTGTACGGCTCGTCGCTGACGATGAATATCTCCGTGCCGTACTCGGCCTCCTTCTTGCGGAGTATCTCGCCCATCCGCCGCATCAGGTCGGCGCTGTAGACGACGCCGGTGGGATTGTTCGGCGAATCGATGAGTACCGCCCTGGTCCGGGGGCCGATGGCCGCCTCCAACAGGTCGAGGCGGGGTATGAATCCATCGTCGGTGGGCACGAGCTTGACGACGCCGTCGTGGTTCTCCACGTAGTTAAAGTAGTCGACGAACCATGGCAGGAACAGGATGACCTCGTCGCCGGGGTCCAAAATCGTTTTCAGCGCCACGTTGATGGCCCCCGCCGCGCCGCAGGCCATGATAACGTCCTTCTGGGTAAGCCTGATGCCGGTCTCCCGCGTCAATTGCGCCGCCACGGCCGCCCGGGTCTCCGGGTAGCCGGCGTTCTCCATGTAGCCGTGCATGCCGGGGAAGGGGTTCTCCACCAGGCGCTTGAGCTCGCGTTTGAACTCCGGGGGCGGCTCCATGACCGGGTTGCCCAGCGAGAGGTCGATGACGTTCTCCGCGCCGAACTGCTTCTTCATGGCGATGCCTTCCTCGAACATCCGCCTTATCCACGACCCCACCTCCATGCCCTTTTTAACTCTGGCCGATACGGACACCTTCGATTTCCTTTCGTCCCGCTTCGAACGCGTTGAGGTTTATCTCGCGGATATTCTCCGGCATGCGCCGGGCGATGCTCTCCCGCCAGGCATCCGTCTCAAGGGAAGCGAACACGGAAAAGCACCCCAGCATGAAGGTATTGAGCGTCCGGACGTTGCCCAGCTCCCTGGCCCGACCTGTGCCGTCGATGAAGTAGATATTTTCCGTGCGCCGCTTCAGGACGGCGGCAATCTCGTCATCGGAGGGGTAGTCCTCCTGCCCCAGGCTGACGGAAAGCGGCGGCTGCTGGTAGCTGTTGACGATGGCCACCCCGCCGGGCCTCAGGTAGTGGCCCCACCGCGCCGCCTCCAGCTTCTCGAAGGCCAGGAGCAGGTCGGCTTCACCTTCTCTAATCAGCGGCGACCACACCTTGGGGGCGAGGCGCACGTGGCTGACGACGCTGCCGCCGCGCTGGGCCATGCCCAGCGTATCCGTCTTCTTGACGTCGTAGCCGGCCGCCAGGGCCGTCTCCCCGATGATATCGCTGGCCAGCACGACCCCCTGTCCCCCCACCCCGGTAACCAGTAAGTCCATTTTATCCATTTTATATTATCGCACCCGAATTAAACGATATTATAACATTAATGTCATTCTCGGGCTTGACCCGGGAATCCAGACCCATTTCCCCCTCCGCTGGATTCCAGCTTTCGCTGGAATGACTACGAATCATCACGCAACATCCTCACTTTTACTGATAGCCTTTTGGGGGCAGAGCTGCTCGCAGATGGTACAGATGTCGCCGGCGCAGAGCGTCGCCTCGATGAAGGGCTGGCCGTCCTCGCTCTGGATGGCCGGACAGCCCAGGCGCAGGCAAATGCCGCACTGGTCGCACTTCCCGGCGTCTATCACCCGGGGATGGGCGCGCTTTCTGACCAGCATGGCGCAGTTGCCGCGCACGATGACGACCGATACCTCCGGCCGGTCGAGGGAATCGCGCACTCCCGCCCGCACCTCCTTGAGGTTGAAGGCGTTCACCACCTTGACGTCCCTGACCCCGATGCCCCGCACCAGGGCTTCGATATCCACGGCGTAAGTATCCTGTCCCTGGGCGGACACGCCCGTGCCGGGGTGGTCCTGGTGGCCGGTCATGGCCGTGGTGCGGTTGTCCAGTATCAGGATGGTGATGTGCCCGTCATTGTAGACGGCGTCCACCAGCCCGGTAATGCCGGAGTGCATGAAGGTGGAGTCGCCGATGACGGCCACCACCCGGTTTTTCACCCCCGCCTTCTCCATGCCCAGCGCCTGGCCGATGCCGGCGCCCATGCAGGCCGTGGTGTCCAGGACGTTGAGCGGCGGCAGGGCGCCCAGGGTGTAGCAGCCGATATCGCCGGTGATAATCAGCTTGGGCTCCTGCGGCCCGTCATCCTTCTTTTCCAGCAGGCGGGAGCGTTGCCCGATGCTGTTGAGCACGAAGTAGATGCCGGTGTGGGGGCAGCCGGGGCAGAGCAGGGGAGGGCGCCTGGGGAGTCCGGGGGCCGGGGACATGGCCTCGACCTTTTCACTCTCCGGCAGCAGGCCGGCGCCGGCGCTCCTTTCCCCGACGATGCGCGTGTTCAGCTCGCCCACCAGGGGGATGAACTCCTTGCCGCTGACCTTGATGCCCATCGCCTTGATATTGTCCTGTAGGAACGGGTCGAGCTCCTCGATGACGATGAGCCTTTTCACCCCGTCGGCAAATTCCTTTATCATTTTCTCCGGCAGCGGCCAGGTCATGGCCAGGCGCAGGAACGAGGCGTCCGGGAAAACTTCCCGGGCGTAGTTATAGGCGACCCCGCTGGTCACGATGCCGAGGTCGTGGCTGCCCCGGGTTATCTGGTTCATGGGGAACGTCTCCACGTAGTCGGCCAGCTTGACCATCCGTTCCTCCACGAGGGCGTGCCGGGGCAGGGCGTTGACCGGCAGCATGACGTATTTCTGGACGTTGTAGTGGAAAGTAGGCTGCTGGTTTTTTACGGCGCGGGTGCGGTTGACGTCCACCACCGATTTGGAGTGGGAGATGCGGGTGGTGGTGCGCAGCAGCACCGGGGTATCGAAGTTCTCGCTGATGTCGAAGGCGTACCCCATGAGGTCGTAGGCGTCCTGGCTGTCGCCCGGCTCCAGCATGGGCACCTTGGCCAGGCGGGCGTAGTGGCGGTTGTCCTGCTCGTTCTGGGAGCTGTGTATCTGGGGGTCGTCGGCGCAGACCACCACCAGCCCCCCGACGATGCCGGTTATTGAGGCCGCCATGAAGGGGTCGGAGGCCACGTTCAGCCCCACGTGCTTCATGGATACCATGGCGCGGGCGCCGGTATAGGCTGCCCCCATGGCCACCTCCATGGCCACCTTCTCGTTGGTGGACCACTCCGCGTAGATGTCCTTGAAGCGGGAGAGGTTCTCCAGTATCTCGGTGCTGGGGGTGCCGGGGTAGGCGGCGGCCAGCTGGACGCCGGCGTGATAAGCGCCCAGGGCCAGGGCCTCGTTGCCGGACAGCAGTTGCAGATTATTTTCCATTTCTAACCACGCAATACAACGATAATTACTTTATTATATATCAGTTCCAGTAATATTTTCAATAAAATATTACGCATTCTCTTGATTGAGAGTATCTTTAACTAAATTCTACCACACCTTGCAGGCTCACGACAATTGTAAACTGTCATTGCGAGGAGCGCAGCGACGAAGCAATCTTAATGCATTATAGAGGTTGCTTCGCCTCCGGCTCGCAATGACGTTACCCGCCTGTTCCGTTTGACAGCCTTGCCCCGCCCTGCTATACTGCTAAACGATAATCATTTTCATCTGGCATACGGGATGCTGTACAACGTCAGGCAGATTGAGAGCACGCTGAGGCAGCGCGGCTATAAGATTACCCCGCAGCGGCGTGCCATCGTGCGGGCCATCACCGGGTGCCGCGAGCACCTCACCCCGGCGGAAATCTACGGTCGGGTACGGCGGGAGCACCCCGGCATCGGGCTGGTGACCGTCTACCGCACGCTGGAGACGCTGGCCGGACTCGGTCTTATCTGCGAGACGCACGCCGGCGGCAGCTGCCGGAGCTACCTGGTGCGCCGTCCCGCCGGGCACCACCACCACCTGATATGCTCCGACTGCGGTACCGTGATTGATTTTACGGACTGCGACCTCGCCGGGCTGGAACGCCGGCTCGCCAGGGAGAAGCGTTTCCGCATAAGCGGCCACCTCCTCGAGTTCGTGGGGCAGTGCCGGACCTGCCGCGAGGCAGCCGGTATTTAGTATAATGGTAAAGTTTTAAGAGATGTCGGGAGTGAAGCGTAACCTGCGTGCGTGACAGCGATGAACGTCTGGATATACAGCATCGTCAGCGTCTTTCTGGTCAGCCTGATTTCCTTGATTGGCATCGGGGCACTTTTGCTGCACAAGGAAACCCAAAAGATAACCTTCCTGCTGGTCAGCTTCGCCGTCGGCGGCCTGTTCGGTGATGCTTTCATTCACCTCCTGCCGGAATCATTCGAGGAGCTGGGCAACAATCTCATCACGCCGCTGTGGGTCATCCTCGGCATCATGATATTCTTCGTCATGGAAAAGTTCCTCCGCTGGAGACACTGTCACCTTTCGGAAGACACGCAGCATATCCATCCTGTCGTCGCCATGAACCTGGTCGGCGATGCCGTTCACAACCTGATTGACGGGATGGTTATTGCCGCGACTTACCTGGTAAGCTTTCCGCTGGGCGTCACCACCACGCTGGCCATCGTACTCCACGAGATACCGCAGGAGATGGGGGACTTCGGGGTGCTCATCCACGGCGGTCTTTCGCCCCGAAAAGCTTTAACCTTCAACTTTATCTCCGCCCTTTTTGCCGTTATCGGCGCTGTCCTGTCCCTGGCTATCGGCCCTCATATCCAGGGCTATACCGTCGCCCTGGTGCCCATCACCGCCGGGGGTTTCATCTACATCGCCGGGAGCGACCTGCTGCCGGAGCTGCACCACGATGTCGAGATAGGGAAGTCCATTTTACAGTTTGCCCTGATACTGCTCGGCATCGGGATAATGGCGATGCTGGTTTTTCTCGAATAATATGCGCCCCCGCGCGATAGCGCTCGTCTGGACTGGCTGTGTTAAAATATTCAGGTAATGGACAAACAGTGGCATAATTTCACCATAGACGAGGCCCTCCAGGCGCTCGATTCCCGCCGCGCCGGCCTGGCGGCCGGGGAAGTCGCTTCCCGACTCCTCCGCTATGGCCCCAACCAGCTCGAGGCCCGGAAAAAGACCCCGCCGCTGATGGTCTTCTCCGGGCAGTTCCTCAGCCCCCTCATCTACGTCCTGCTCGTCGCCGCCGTAATCTCCATTATCGTCGGTCACTTCCTCGATGCCTGGGTAATCCTCGGCGTCCTTTTACTCAACGCCGCCATCGGGTTCGTCCAGGAGACGCGGGCGGAAAAGGCCATGGAGGCCCTCATCCGGCTGGCGGCGCCCCGGGCCAGCGTCCGGCGCGACGGCTCGGTCCGCGAGATACCCGCCCGGGAGCTCGTGCCCGGGGATATCCTGCTCCTGGAGACCGGCGACCGCGTCCCGGCCGACGCGCGCCTGCTGGAAGCCTCCAACCTCAAGGTCAACGAAGCTACCCTCACCGGCGAGTCGGTGCCGGTGGACAAGAGCACCCGGACCTTCCCCGGGGAGCTGCCGGTGGCCGAGCGCAAGAACATGGTGTTCATGGGCACGGTGGTGACCTACGGTCGCGCCACCGCCTTGACGGTCAGGACCGGCATGACCACCGAGATGGGCGAGATTGCCACCGGCATCCAGGAGGTCAAGCCGGAGAAGACGCCGCTACAGAAGAGCATCGGCAAGCTGAGCCGGTATATCGTCGGGCTTTTCCTCGCCGTCTGCGCCCTGCTGGTCATCGTGGGACTCCTCAAGGGTTTGGCGTGGCTGGACGTGTTCCTGCTGGCGGTGGCCGCCGCCGTTTCCGCCATACCGGAGGGCCTCCCGGCGGTGGTGACCGTGGTCCTGGCCATGGGCATGAGGTACATGGCTCACCGCCACGCCGTCGTCCGCAAGCTGGTGGCGGTGGAAACGCTGGGCTCGGCCACCGTCATCTGCTCGGACAAGACCGGGACGCTGACCCTGAACCAGATGACGGTGCGCCGCCTGTATCTCGGGGGCAGGTGGGTGGAAGTCACCGGCGAGGGCTACGTACCCGAGGGGGAGTTCCGCGTCGACGGTCTTAAGCTGGAAACGGAAAACGAGCCCGTCCTGGACCTGCATCTCAGGATAGGCGCCCTCTGTAACGATGCCGTGCTGACGATGCAGGACGAGCGGTGTTGCGGCATCTTCGGCGACCCCACCGAGGGCGCTTTAATCGTGGCTGCCGCCAAGGCCGGGATGAACCGGGAGAACCTGGACCGGGCTTTCCCCCGCCTCGACGAGATTCCTTTCCAGAGTGAAAAGCTCTACATGGCCACCCTGCACCCCGGGGACGGCAGCCGGGTGGCTTACGTCAAGGGCGCCGCCGAGAAGGTACTCTCCCTGAGCAAGTACCACTATCAAGGGACTGAAGTCGTTCCTTTGGAAGAGCCGGATGTCCAGGATATCCTCCAGGCTAACGAGGCCATGGCGCGCGAGGCCATGAGGGTCATCGCCACGGCGTACGTCACCCTCCCCGCCGACATCAATGACCTGGAGGACGGGCACCTCCGGGGGAACCTGACGCTGGTGGGGCTCTCCGGCATGGCCGACCCGCCCCGCGAGGAAGCTAAAGAAGCCATCCGGCTCTGCGAGGGCGCCGGCATCAGGGTCATCATGATTACCGGGGACAACCGGGTCACGGCGGAGTCCATCGCCCGCCAGCTCGACCTTCCGGAGGGGAAATCGGTAACCGGAAAAGAGCTCCATGAGATGAGCGATGAGCAGCTGGCGGAGCAGGTAGAGCGTATCTCCGTCTTCGCCCGCATCGAGCCGATACAGAAACTGAGAATTGTTAATGCCCTGAAAAGCCGCGGGCACGTGGTGGCCATGACCGGCGACGGCGTCAACGACGCCCCGGCCCTGAAGGCGGCCAATATCGGCATCGCCATGGGCATCACCGGTACGGACGTCGCCAAGGAAGCCTGCGACATGACCCTGGCCGACGATAATTTTGCTACGGTGGTGGCGGCGGTGGACGAAGGCCGGGCCATCTTCACCCGGCTGCGTAACGTCATCTTCTTCCTGTTGAGCACCAATATCGGCGAGCTTCTGGCGCTGATTCTCACCATACTGTTCGTGGGTAAGGCGCCGCTGCTGGCCGTGCAGATTATCTGGGTCAACCTGGTCACGGACACGGCATCGGCGGTGCCGCTCGGGCTGGAGCCCAAGGTCGGGGACGAGCTAAAGCACCCCCCGCGCCACCCCGGGGTGGGCATACTTTACCCCGGCCTGCTGATGCGCGTCGCCACCATGGCCGCCATCATGGGCGTCGGGGTCTTCCTGATTTTCAACTGGGCCCAGGCGAGGATGAGCATCGAGGAAGCGCGCACCGTCACCTTCTGCTCGTTGGTGGCTTTCGAGTGGTTCCGTGCCTTCAACGCCCGCTCCGACGAGCGGACCGTTTTCAAGCTGGGCGTCCTGCGCAACCGATGGCTGGTGGGCTCCATCTCGCTGGCCATCCTGCTGCAGCTGTCGGTGGTGTACGTACCCTTCCTCCAGGCGGCCTTCCGCACCGTCCCCCTGGGCATCGAGCGGTGGGGCATCGCCGTCCTGGCCGGCGGCAGCCTCTTCGTCATCGAGGAGACCCGCAAGGCCCTTTTCCCGAAGCTCTTCGGCCTCGGCAAGTTCCGGCCGGTGAAGTACCGGCGTATCCAGCGCCTGATAACCCGCCTCCGCGGCCGGCACCGGAAAAGCCGCGCCTAGGTGCTGTTTGCATTTGGTTGATTTAACTGTCATTGCGAGGAGCGTAGCGACGCGGCAATCTCAAGACGTTATAGAGATTGCTTCGCCTTCGGCTCGCAATGACATTACCGGCCAAAACCAATAAATACCGCGCCTTGCTTGACAGTCCGGGGTGCTTCAATTACCCTAGAGGGGGCGGCGGGGGCCAGTCCGGAATAAAGGCAGGTGACGCAGCATGGATGAACTTCAGTGGAACAAGGACCGGCTTTACCGCCTGGTGCAGAGCAAGCTCGGCGACAGCCTCTTCATCGTCGTTTCCAACCGCGAGCCCTATGTCCACAGCCTGTCCGGTAGGGAAATAAAGTGGAACCGCCCCGTCAGCGGGCTGACCGAGGCGCTCGACCCCGTGATGCGGGCCTCGGGGGGCACCTGGGTGGCCCAGGGCACCGGCGATGCCGACCGTAAAGTGGTCGACAAGCACGACCGCGTTGCCGTGCCGCCGGACAACCCGGAATATACCCTGCGCCGCGTCTGGCTGACGGAAGACGAGGTGGCCGGGTTCTACCTTGGCTTCTCCAACGAGGGGCTCTGGCCGCTCTGCCATGTCACCTTCACGCCGCCGGTCTTCAACGAGGCCGACTGGCAGACCTATCAGAAGGTGAACAGTATCTTCGCCGATGCCGTCATCAAGGAGATAGGCGACCGCCCGGCGGTGGTGCTGGTGCAGGACTACCACTTCGCCCTGCTCTCGCATTACCTCAAGGAAAGGAACCCGGGGCTGACGGTCGGGCAGTTCTGGCACATCCCCTGGCCGGCCTACGAGGTGCTGCGCACCTGCCCCTGGCACCAGGAAATCCTCGTCGGCATGCTGGGCAACGACCTCATGGGGTTCCACACGCAGGCCTTCTGCAACAACTTCATCGAGTCGGTGGAGCGCAGCCTGGAGGCCAGGACGGTGCGGGAGGAGGATACCATCTTCCGCCAGGGCAACACCACCGTCGTCGAGCCCTTCCCCATCAGCGTTGACTTCGACGGTATTTCCGAAGCGGCGGGGTCGGCGGCGGTGGAGAAGGAGATGGCCGCCCTTAAAAAGGAGTTCCACCTGGAGGGCAAGTACCTCGGCATCGGCATGGACCGCCTGGACTATACCAAGGGCATCCCGGAGCGACTGCTCGCGCTGGACAGGTTCCTGGAGGACAACCCGGAATACCGCGGCAGGGTGGTCTTCATCCAGGCCGGCATGCCCAGCCGCACCCAGATTGACACCTATAAAAAGATAGGGCAGCGCGGCAACGACCTCATGGGGTTCCACACGCAGGCCTTCTGCAACAACTTCATCGAGTCGGTGGAGCGCAGCCTGGAGGCCAGGACGGTGCGGGAGGAGGATACCATCTTCCGCCAGGGCAACACCACCGTCGTCGAGCCCTTCCCCATCAGCGTTGACTTCGACGGTATTTCCGAAGCGGCGGGGTCGGCGGCGGTGGAGAAGGAGATGGCCGCCCTTAAAAAGGAGTTCCACCTGGAGGGCAAGTACCTCGGCATCGGCATGGACCGCCTGGACTATACCAAGGGCATCCCGGAGCGACTGCTCGCGCTGGACAGGTTCCTGGAGGACAACCCGGAATACCGCGGCAGGGTGGTCTTCATCCAGGCCGGCATGCCCAGCCGCACCCAGATTGACACCTATAAAAAGATAGGGCAGCGCATCGACGACCTCATGGCAGGCATCAATAAAAAGTACGGCACGGACGCCTGGCAGCCGGTGGTCCCCATGACGCGGCAGCTCTCCCACGATACCCTCAACGCCCTGCGCCGCCTGGCCCGTTTCTGCGTCGTCAGCTCTTTGCACGACGGCATGAACCTGGTAGCCAAGGAGTTTGTCGCCGCCCGCGTTGACGGCGACGGCGTTCTCATCCTCAGCAAGTTCACCGGGGCCGCCGTGGAGATGCGGAACGCCCTGCTCATCAATCCCTACGCCATCGGCGAGTTTGCCCTTAAAATCAAGGAGGCCATCGAGATGCCGGAAGCGGAGCGGCGGCGGCGCATGGCCAGGATGCGGGACATCGTGTCCGCCAATAATATCTACCGCTGGGGCGCCTCCATGGTCGCCCGCCTCATCGAGATAGCGGGGGTCTAGTGGAGCACCTCTTCGCGGCGTGGCGGGACTTCGCGGCGGCCTGCCGGGAGGCACCGCACGTCCTGCTCCTCTCCGACTACGACGGCACGCTGACGCCCATCGTGGGGCGGCCTAAAGATGCCGTGCTCTCCGGCGCCGTCCGGGACAAGCTCACCGCCCTGACACATCAGCCGCGTTTCAGCGTGGGCATCATCAGCGGTCGCGCCATGAACGAGCTGAAAGCGCTGGTGGCCATCTCCGGCATCTACTACGCCGGTAACCACGGGCTGGAGATTGAAGGCCCCGGCCTGAACTGGGTCAGCCCGGAAGCGGAGACGGCCCGCGCCACGATTAACGACCTCTCCGGGCAGCTGGCGGCGGCGCTTCAAAACATCGCCGGGGTTATCGTCGAGGACAAAGGATTGAGTATCAGCGTCCACTACCGGCTGGTGAAAAAGGGGGAGGAGGGCGTGGTGGCGGAGACCTTTAAAAGGCTGACCGCGCCGCTGGTGGCCGGGGGTGAAATCAAGGTGACCACCGGGAAGAAAATCTGGGAGGTCCGTCCCCCGATTGACTGGCACAAGGGCAGGGCGGTGACGTCTATCAGCCGTGAAATAAGGTCGGCGCGGAAGCTGGTGCGGGTGCTGACTGTCTGCCTGGGCGATGATGCCACTGACGAAGACGCCTTCAGAGTGGTGCGCCGCCCGGACGGCTGGAGTGTCTACGTCGGCCCGGGGGAAACGTCCTCGGCGGCGGAGTACTTTCTGCGCTCTCCGGCGGAGGTGG
>MGNX01000075.1 GCA_001796935.1 Chloroflexi bacterium RBG_16_60_22 | reverse complement strand
TCCAGCTGGGCGAAGATAAGGTCTTCCTGCCAGTGGGCGTTGAACAGGCGGCAGCCCCGGTCCTGGCAGAAAGGCTCGCCGGTCAGGGAGTAAAAGACCGCCTGCATGGCGTATCCCTTGACCACCTCGGTCAATCGCGCGTCGTTATAGTCGATAAAGCGCCCGCCGAACCGGTCCTTGAGCTCGGAGATGTCCCGCCCGAGGGCCAGGTACTGCTGCTTGAGACGGTAGTATTCGCGGGGAAGGGCCGGCGCCGCCACGATGCCGGTGGTGGAGATGACCGACGGCAGGCCGTAGATGCTGGTCCTCAGGTGATAGCGGCGGTTGTTCTCGTCCCAGGTGCCGAAGAGCCGGTTGGTAAAAACGATGTTGATGTCATCGGGGCGGCGCTCCTCCCGGGGTATGGCCGCCCGGTACAGCCCGGGGAGGTACCAGCCGTCATAGACGATACCCGTGGACCGGGTCTGTCCCCGGAGCTTCCTTGCCTCGTAGGCAATCTCGGCGTAGAGGACTTCCTGTTCCGGGTCCGGCTCCCGGTCGAGCGCCGGGACCCTGATGGCGGCGAACCGGCCGGCGAATTTCTTGACCATGTCCCCAGTGAGGCCGCCGAAAGGGCTGCCCTTAATGGCGATGTCGGGCTCTCCGGTTTTCTGTCGCAGGTAGTCGGCAATCCCGGCCAGGTCGAGGCTATCGGCCCCCTCATCGTAGAGGATAATGGCCATGGCTCCCCGCCGGGCTAGGAGAGTATCTCCACAATGACCTCGGCGGCCTTCTGGCCGGAGAGCAGCATCCCGCCGAAGGTCGGGCCCATCCGGGGCAGCCCGTAAAGGGTGGAAACGGCCATGCCGGAGACCACCAGGCCGGGGTGGGCCTCCCCGGTGTGCTCGACGATGAGGTCTTCCGACCTCTCCACCCACATCGCCCCGAAGCCCTTGGCCTTGATGAGACCCCGCTCCTCCAGCTTCCTGACGACCGTGGCGTCATGGCCGGTGGCGTCCAGCAGCACCGGCGCCTCGATGGCCACCGGGTCAACGCAGGTTATCTCCCGGGGCAACGCGGTAATCGGTGTCCAGTTGATGACCGCCCCGCAGACCCGGCCGTCCTCCTTCAAAATCAGGTCCTCGAAGATGGTCATGTTGGCGAACTTGACGCCGGCATCGCAGGCGGCGGCGATGAGCTTGGAACAGGCGTGCGGCCCGTCAGCCACGAAGAGGCCTTCCTTGACCTCGGTGCAGGGGATGCCGAGCTCCTTCAAGACCCTTTCCCCGGGGTGCCGGATGGTTACCTTGTTCATGAGGTAGCCGCCGATCCAGAAACCGCCCCCGAGGTAGTTGTTCCGTTCCACGATGAGCACCTTTTTCCCCGCCCGGGCGATATCGCGGCCGGCCATCAGCCCGCTGGGACCGGCCCCGATGATGATGCAGTCCGACTCCACGTATTCTTCGAACTGGCGGGAGAACTCGCTGACGATGGCCCGGGTGATGTCCTTTTCGCCGACGGGACTGAACTTTTCCATACTCATCTCCTTATGTCCTGCGATTCCGCTTTTCAGTTATTATCCGGTAAAGGTGCGGTGGGTCGTCCCGGAAGGAAGGCATCCCGGTGGCCGGGGTGGCATCAGGCCACGGTGCCGGCGGCGCTAGATGCCGGCACCTTCGGCGAACTCCCGTTCGATTTCCCTTCGCTGCTCTTTCAGCTCGTCCTGCGGGACGGCCACGCCGCTCGCTTCTTCGAGTCGTTCCAGACGCTCTTCCAGGTTCTGCTGTTCTTTCAACACCAGCCGGATGGCCTCGGCGACGGGGTCGGGCAGGCGGCCGTGCTCCAGGTCCATGGTGGGTTTCTCCGTCTTGGTGACGATTCTCCCCGGGATGCCCACCACCGTTACCCCGGCCGGGACCGACTTTATCACCACCGAGCCGGCGCCGATGCGGGCGCCTTCGCCGATGTTGATGGGCCCGAGGGCGATGGCGCCGGTGCCCATCTCCACGCCGTTGCCGAGGGTGGGGTGCCGTTTCTTCTTCTCTAACGTGGTGCCGCCCAGCACCACGCCCTGGTAGAGCAGGACGTCGCTGCCTATCTCCGCGGTCTCGCCGATGACCACCCCGGAACCGTGGTCGATGAAAAACCGCCGCCCGATGGTAGCGCCGGGGTGGATTTCAATCCCTGTGAAGGCGCGGGTGAAGTGCGAGCATAGCCGGGCTATCAGCCGGAGCTTGTGGCGCCACAGGTAGTTCGCCAGCCGGTGCGACCATAACGCGTGCAGGCCGGGATAGCAGGTGAGCACCTCCAGCACGCTCCTGGCGGCCGGGTCCTTGTCAAATACCGTCCGGATATCTTCTCGCAACGTCTTGAACACTTCAGCGGTCCCTTTTTACTATTATACCCTATTTTACCGCATAGCGCGCCAACATTAAACAGGTATATTGTTGACTGAATTGGTAAACAATGTTCAGTCTAGCATGCATCGGCAAAGGTGTCAACCTGGTTCTGTTCGCCTATGATTGAGGATGTCATTGCGAGGAGCGTAGCGACGAAGCAATCTCAAAACGTTTATAGAGACTGCTTCGCCTCCGGCTCGCAATGACAGACCAACCTGGCGTGAATAAGACCGTCAACTTTGAAACTGCCCCCGTGATTTAGTAGAATATTCTCCGGTGGACAAGGAGTTCCGGAATCTGCCCGGCGTTGATAAGGTGCTGGCCGACGCGCGCATGGTGCGACTTGGCGAGGAGTACCCGCACGACCTGCTGGTGGAAGTTATCCGGGAGCGCCTGGAGACCGAGCGGCGGTCGATTGCGGCGGGGAAGAGGTGCGCTTCACTGGAAAAAATCGTCGAAGCGGTGCTGGCGGGAGTCGACGCGCTGGAGAAGCCGGGCCTGCGCCGCGTCATCAACGCCTCCGGGGTGATACTGCATACCAACCTGGGCCGCGCCCCGGTCAGCGAGGCGACCCTGGCGGCCATGGACGCCGTCAGCCGGGGCTACTCCAACCTGGAGTTTAACCTGGAGAGCGGCGCCCGGGGCTCCCGCCACGTCCACGTCGAGGAAATTCTTTGTCGTCTCACCGGCGCCGAAACGGGGCTGGTGGTCAACAACAATGCCGCGGCGGTGCTGCTGGGCCTGACCGTCCTGGCGCGCCGCAAAGAGGTCATCGTCTCACGCGGGCAGGCGGTGGAAATCGGGGGCGGCTTCCGGGTGCCGGACGTCATGCGCCAGAGCGGCGCTAAGCTCGTCGAGGTGGGGACGACCAACTGCACCTACGCCGCCGACTACGAGCAGGCGGTCACGCCGCGGACGGCGGCGCTGCTCCGGGTTCATTCCAGCAACTTCCGCGTGGTGGGGTTCGTGAGGGAGGTCGGTATCGAAGAGCTGGCGGCCATCGGCCAGAAGTACGACCTGCCCGTGCTGGACGACCTCGGCAGCGGCTGCTTCCTGGACACCACCGCCTTCGGGCTGGCCCGCGAGCCAACGGTACAGCAGAGCGTGCGGGCCGGCGCCGCGCTGACCTTTTTCTCCGGCGATAAGCTCGTGGGCGGGCCGCAGGCAGGCATCATCGTGGGGGAGAAGTCTTACGTGGACAGGTTGAAGAGGCACCCGCTGGCGCGGGCGCTGCGGATAGACAAGACCCGGCTGGCCGGGCTGGCGGCGACGCTACGGCACTATCTCCGGGAAGAAGCCACCGCTAAAATACCGGTCTGGCGCATGATAGCCGAGCCGCCGGAGGAAATCGAGCGGCGGGCCGGGCTCTGGGCCAAAACGCTGGGTAATGCGGCAAGGGTGGTGCCGGGGGAGACCATGGTGGGCGGCGGCAGCCTGCCCGGCGGGAGCCTGCCGACGTTCCTGGTGGCGGTGGGGGGCGGGAAAAAAGGCACCGCGGCGGCCATCGCGCGGAAACTGCGCTTGTTGGAGACTCCGGTCATCGGGCGCATCAGCGAGGACGCGCTGCTCCTCGACCCCCGCACCGTGCTGCCGGAAGAAGACGAAATCGTCGTCAGGGCGTTGCAAAGCCTGGCCGACAATCTTAAATAGTTTTCCGAGAAATCTGTCATGTTCGTACTGGGTACTGCCGGTCACATCGACCACGGTAAATCGGTATTGGTCCGGGCGCTGACCGGGATAGACCCCGACCGCCTCCGGGAGGAGAAGGAGCGGGGCATGACTATCGAGCTCGGCTTCGCCTGGCTCAAGCTCCCTTCCGGTCGCGAGGTGGGGGTCGTTGACGTCCCCGGCCACGAGCGCTTCGTCAAGAACATGCTGGCCGGAGTGGGCGGCATCGACCTGGCCCTGCTCATCGTGGCCGCCAACGAGGGGGCGATGCCGCAGACCCGCGAGCACCTGGCCATCCTGGACATCATCGGGGTGCGGCGGGGCATCGTGGTCATTACCAAGAAAGACCTGGTGGACGACGAGCTGTTGAGCCTGGTCCGCATGGAGGTGGAGGAGATAATCGCCGGCACGGCGCTGGCCGGGGCGCCCGTCGTGGCCGTCTCCGCCGTCACCGGCGAGGGACTGCCGGAGCTGCTGGCCGTCATCGACGGGCTGCTCGAGACCACCCAGCCGAGGCCCGACCTCGGCCGGCCGCGCCTGCCCATCGACCGCGTCTTTACCATGGCCGGCTCGGGCACGGTGGTCACCGGTACGCTGATTGACGGCACGCTGTCCGTCGGGCAGGAGGTGGAGATTGTGCCCGCCGGGATAAAGTCCCGACTCCGCGGGCTGCAGACGCACCGGGCGAAAATCGAGACGGCCGAGCCGGGGAGTCGGGTGGCGGCCAACCTGGTGGGGGTCAACACTTCCCAGCTGCAGCGGGGCGACGTCGTGACGAGGCCGGGATGGCTCGTGCCCACCCGCCTGGTGACGGTGAAGCTCAGCCTCATTTCCTACCTGCCGCGTCCGTTGCGTCACGGCGCCGCGGTCAGCTTTCACACCGGGGCGGCGGAGACGATGGCCAGGGTCCGCCTCCTGGAAGCCGACGAGCTCCGGCCCGGCGCCGCCACCTGGGCGCAGCTGGCCCTGGACCGTCCCGTGGCGACCATTAAGGGCGACCGCTATATTGTCCGCTCGCCGATGGAAACGCTGGGCGGGGGCGGCATCGTCGATGCGCAGGCCCGGCGACTGCGCCGGTTCCGCCCGGAGGTGATTCAAAACCTGAGAGCCCAGGAGGAGGGTTCCGAGGAGGACATCATCCTGGCGCTGCTGGAGGCCCGGCAGCCGCTGGAGCCGGCCGCCCTGGCGGCGCGGGGCAACCTCCCCGCCGATAAGGCCGGGCGGCTGATTGAGGAGCTCGTCCGGCGGGGGCGGGTGGTGGCGGTGGGCGAGGGTGACAGCCGTCTGCTGTTCACCTCGGCCGGCTGGGAGCGCCTCGGGGAGAAGGCGGCGGCGGCGCTGGCGGAGTACCACCGCCGGTTCCCGGCCCGCGGCGGCATGCCCAGAATCGAGCTGAGCGGTCGGCTGAAGCTGGGCGGCCGGGCCGGGGCGGCCATCACCAATCTCGTGAAAACGGGGGTGCTGGTCGAGGAGGGGAGTATACTGCGCCTGCCGGACCACAGCGTTAAACTTACCCCGGGACAGCAGGCTAATATCGACGCTTTCCTGAAATCGCTGGAGCAGAGCCCCTACGCTCCCCCCGGCGAGCTCATCCCGGAGGCGGACCTGCTCAACATGCTCATCG
>MGNX01000074.1 GCA_001796935.1 Chloroflexi bacterium RBG_16_60_22 | reverse complement strand
TGGGGCCGCGGGGGGCGCTGGCGCCCATCGACTTCGAGAAGACCGAGCTCTTCGGCGCCGGTAAAATCGAGGACTTCACCTGGAAGCAGCTGCTCGACCTCGAGGCCTGCACCCGGTGCGGTCGCTGCCAGGACGCCTGCCCGGCCTACTTCAGCGGTAAAGCCCTCAACCCCAAACAGGTCATCCAGGACCTGAAAGACCACCTGTACGGCGTCTATCCGAGCCTGTATTCCCTGAAGCCGGCGGAGTCCCGGCCGGAGATGCTCGGGGAGGCCATCACCGAGGAGGTCATCTGGGACTGCACCACCTGCCGCGCCTGCCAGCAGGCCTGCCCGGTCTACATCGAGCACGTTGACAAGATTGTGGACATGCGCCGCAACCTGGCCATGGAGAAGAGCCGCTTCCCGGAGGCCGCCCGGGAAGCCCTCAAATGTTTAGGAACGCGCGGCCACCCCTACCGCGGCACCACCGCCACCCGGACTACCTGGGCCGAAGGGCTGCCCGTCAGGACCCTGGCCGAAAGAGCCGACGTGGAGATGCTCTACTGGGTGGGTTGCAGCGCCGCCCTCGATGACCGCAACATGAAGGTGGCCCGGGCCACGGCCAAAATCCTCAACGCGGCGGGCGTCCGCTTCGGCATACTCGGCGACGAGGAGACCTGCTGCGGCGACCCCGCCCGGCGCCTGGGCGACGAGTACCTCTTTCAGACTGTCTGCCAGCAGAACATCGGAGTCCTCAAGGGCTACAACGTTAAAAAGATTCTGACCACCTGTCCCCACTGCTACAATAGCCTGAAACACGAGTACCCCCAGTTCGGCGGGGAGTACGAGGTGATACACCATACCCAGTTCATCGCCGGACTGATTGAGGGGGGCCAGCTGACCATCCCCGGCGCCAGGCTGGGCCGGGCGGCCTACCACGATTCCTGCTACCTGGGCCGCTATAACGACATCTACGACGAGCCCCGCCGCATCTTGAAGGCTTTGAGCACGGCCCCGGTGGAGCTGCCCCGCCGCCGGACGGACAGCTTCTGCTGCGGGGGCGGCGGCGGCCACATGTGGATGGAGGAGGAGCCGGATAAGCGGGTCAACACGCGCCGGGTGGAGGAGGTTCTCAAGGCGGGCGTCAAGTGCGTGGCGACGGCCTGTCCCTGGTGCCTGACGATGCTCGACGACGGCTTGAAGGCCAGAGAGGCCGAAGGGTCTGTCCGGGCGATGGACCTCAGCGAGCTGGTGGCCGAGGCGCTGGAAAAGGTGAAGAAGCCGCGGAAAAAGGGCTAGGCCCGCGAGGGCAGCGCCACCACCGCCTGGCCGGTGACGGTCTTTTCCCCCCGGGGGTTCTCCGCCCAGATTTCCACCCGGGCCAGTTGCCGGCCATCTTCCTCGTACTTCCTGGTCACCTTGCCGCCGCAGATGATGTCCTCGTGGACGAGGTTCATCCCCCGGTAGCTGCCGTTCAGCTTCACCAGGGTCCCCTTCTCCCCGAGCCAGTCGGTGAGCACCTGCCCCAGGAAGGACAGGGTGAGCCAGCCGTGCACGATGACCCCCGGCAGCCCGCTAGCGAGGGCGAAGTCCTTGTCGTAGTGTATCTGGTAATAGTCACCGGAGGCCCCGGCGAACTTTACCAGCTGCCTGGTGTCGGGGCGCTTGACCAGCGCCGGAATTTCGCTGCCCGCCTCGATGTCTTCATAGTAAACCTGCTCGGCCATTATTTCTCCGCTGCTTTCGCTGTTGTCATTCTGATGCTGTTATTTGTCATTCTGAGGGAGCGAAACGACCGAAAGAATCTAAAAGACCCGTCGGAGACTCTTCGCGGCGCTCAGAGTGACAGAATCCTGTATCCTTAGTACCTGACGATGGTGTTTTTCCCCCGCACCGCCACCTCGCCCCGCTGGTTGGTGTAGGTAACCTCGGTGAACATGAAGAGGGTCGGGCCGTCCTTGCCCTCCACCTGCCGGAGCCGGGTCAGCCTGCCGGTCACGGAGATGGTATCGCCCACCCGGATAGGCTGCAAATATTCCAGCTCGCTGGAGCCGTTGAGGATGCGCTTGAGCGGTCCCTCGGCTTTGAAAATCCGGTGCATCAGGGCGGAGGGCGCCAGGGCGGCACCGGCGAGGGTGGGGGGAACGACCTCCCTCCAGGCGGGGTTGGGGTCGTCGATGGCCGCGGCGAACCTGGCGACCATCCCTTTTTCTATCTCGTAGACCTCGGGGCCGAACTCCACGTTGAGCAGGCCCTCTATCTCGGCGCTGATTACCGGCACGTCGCTCAAAAGGAATACCTCCTTTTTATTATAGCTTAAACAGATGGGAGACGGCCAACCGGCCGCGGCGCGGCCTTATCCCCTCACCAGCTTGGCCACCCGGGCGACGTTCTTGCCGAAGTTCCAGGCGGTGCGCATCCCCTCCTCGTCCTTTTCCACCTCCCCCTTCTCCCGCCCGATGGCCACGTTCCAGTAGGTGGAGCCGGGGTTGATGACGGCCATGATGTGGAACCAGTGCATCAGCTCCATGAAGGTGAAGTTCTTCCCGGCGCGCCGCGCCACCACCAGCGGCCCGCCCACCATACCGCTGAAGGGCCGGGTGCGGTAGGACATGAACCCCGCCCGCTCCAGTAGTCCCTTCACCAGGGAGGTGGCCGACCCGAAGTACACCGGCGACGCGACGACGAGGGCGTCGGTGGCTATCATCTTGTCGTAAACGGCCTGAAAATCGTCCTTGATGGAGCAACCCTCTTTTTCACGGCAATAGCCGCAGGCGTTGCACCCCCTGATATCGAGGCCGGCCAGCCTGACCAGCTCCGTCTCGAGCCCTTCCTCGGCCATCGCCTTGAGGCAGTGCGCCGTAATTATCTCCGAGTTGCCGCCCTTCCGCGGGCTGCCGACAATGCCAACTGCTTTCAACGTTTTCCTCCTGACTATTCTGTGTATAACCTGTGCTCTCTGATATATCTGGCCACCGGGCCGGGTACCAGGCGCCCGATGGGCCCCCCTTTTTTCAGCTTCTCCCGGATATCCGTGGCGCTGACAGCCACCTGCGGCTTTTCCAGCCAGACGATTTTCCCGGCGATGCCGGGGACGCCCGCTTCCAGCGCGTCGATTTCCGGGCGGGCGTAGCCCGGGCGGGGCACGGCCACCAGGCGGCACATCCCCACCAGGCGCCCCGGCTCCCGCCACTGCGGCAGCTGCGCCAGGCTGTCCCAGCCCAGGATGAAGTAAATCTCGTCGTCTTTAGCGTACCGCGCCCTCAGCCCGGCAACGGTCTCCACGGTGTAGGACGGCCCGGGCCGCTCTATTTCCGCGGTTGATATCTTAATGTAAGGCTTCCCGGCCGCGGCCAATCGCAGCATCTCGAGGCGGTGCTCGGCCGGGGTAATGGCGTGGGGCGGCTTGAGCATCGGCTGCCCCGCCGGCACCATGATTACCTCCTCCAGCCCCAGCCTGGCCCGGGCCTCCCCGGCCATCAGGATATGCCCCCGGTGGACCGGGTCAAAGGTCCCCCCCAGCACCCCGATTTTCCTTACCATTCCCAGGTCAGCTCCCCGCAGCGTATCTTATCGCCCGGCCGGGCACCGGCCTGCTCCAGTGCCTTGTTCACGCCCAGCCGGGCCAGCTGGTAGTTAAGCTGCCAGCGCACCTCGGCGGGACCGGCCCCGGCGCCGGGGATAATCCGCTCCAGCTCCGGCGCGTGTAAAACAAAACTGTCCCCCTCCCGCTCAATCCTGAAGGCGGCACCCCGGGGCTGAGGTCGGAACACCTTCAGGGGTGGTTCGGCGCCAACGTGTGTCGTAGTCGTCACCGACAGCGTCCGGAGCGCCTCGTCCATAAGCCGGTGGACCCCCTGGCCGGTGGCCGCCGAGATATAATGGGCTTTCACGCCGGCCCCCGCCAGCTCTTTCTTGATTTCGTCCAGCCTCTCCTGTACTTCCGGCAGGTCAACCTTGTTCACGACGATAATCTGCGGCTTACGCGCCAGTTCCGGGTCGTATGACGCCAGCTCCCGGTTGACGGCTATCATGTCCGCCGCCGGCGATGCCGCGCTACCGTCAATTATATGTATCAGGATTTTAGTGCGCAAGGCATGGCGCAGAAAGTCCAGACCGAGCCCCCGCCCGAGGTGGGCTTCTTCGACCAGCCCGGGTATCTCGGCCATGACGAAGCTCTCCAGACCCAGCTCGACCACGCCCAGCACTGGCTCCAGGGTGGTGAAGGGGTAGCTGGCGATTTTCGGCCGCGCCGCCGAGGCCGCCGCCAGCAGGGTCGATTTTCCGGCGTTGGGCAAACCGACGATGCCGACATCAGCAATCAGCCTCATCTCCAGGACGACGGTCATCTCCTCCCCGGCCTCGCCCCGCTGGGCGATATGCGGGGCCTGGTTGGTGGACGATACGTAATGGGTGTTTCCCCAGCCTCCCCTGCCCCCCCGCGCCACGACCACCTCGTCACCCGGCTTTTCCAGGTCGGCCAGTAACGCCGCATTACCGTCCTCCGCAGGCAGCGTCACCAGGGTACCGGCTGGGACGGCCAGCACCAGGTCCTCGCCGTTCTTGCCGTGACGACGGTTGCCGGCCCCGTCCTGCCCCTTCAAGGCCCGGTAGGTCTTATTCTGCCGATATCTCCGCAAATTGTCCAGTGACGCCTCCGCCCGGATAACAACACCGCCGCCATGGCCGCCATCGCCCCCGTCCGGACCGCCCAAGGGGACGAACTTCTCCCGCCGGAAACCAACCACACCGTTGCCTCCGTCTCCGGCCTTTACCCTTATCTCCGCCCTGTCAATCATATTTAAGCTCGCATATAATTATAAGCCATTTAAATAATATTATGATTTTACAACAATACTCAATACATCTTTTTTTAATAACAGGACTACTATTAATACACCGGTGAATTTCAGGAAATGCGAGTGAAACCGGCGTGGAACAGGCGTGAAAAAACCGAAAACTTCGTTAAAATGTTCACAAAAGAATGGCAAAATAATCCGGTATCTCATAAAAAATATGATGGTGAAAACCTGGGGGAACTTTTGGCGCAGCGGCCGGGACGGGGGTTTTAGCTGACCTTGCGTGACCTGGGGTCCGGCTGGATGAGCTTCTGGATGTCCCGGATTTTGCGCTTCAGGTAGGGGCTTTCGTTGATATCGCCGGTGATTTTCTTGCAGGCGGCGGTCACCGCGGCGGCGTCCCGGTTGCCGAGCTCCCGGCCGATTTGCGTCAGGGAGCAGTTGGTCTCCTGCCGGATGAGGTACATGGCCAGGCGGCGGGCTAAGGCGGTGTCCTTGTCCCGCTTCCGTCCTGAAAGCTCCTCGGGGGAAAGCTGGAAGCTGGTGGCTACCGCCCCGACAATCAGGGAGGGGGTGATATCGTCCGGGAGCGGGTCTTTCTGCGCCACGTCAGCCAGGGCCCGGGAGGCGGTCTCGGTGGTGGGTTCGACCCGGAGCAGGCGGGCGTAGGCGACCACCCGGTTGAGCGAGCCCTCAAGTACCCTGACGTTGTCCCGGGACTGCTCCGCGATGAGGGCCAGAACTTCCCCCGGGATGCCGACGCCCTGCTGCCGGGCCTTGTGCTCCAGGATGGCGAGCCGGGTAGCGTAGTCAGGCGGCTGTATATCTACGGTAAGTCCCCATTCGAAGCGGGAGCGCAAGCGCTCCTCCAGCAGGGGCATCGATTTCGGGGGGCGGTCGCTGGTGATGACAATCTGGCGGTTGGTGTTGTGCAGCTCGTTAAAGGTGTGGAAGAAGCTCTCTTCGGTCTGCTCCTTACCGCCGATGAAGTGGATATCGTCGATGAGCAGCATGCCGATGCTGCGGTACTTGTTGCGGAACTCCTCGGTGCTCTTATCGCGCAGGGCCACTACGAACTCGTTGGTGAACTGCTCGGCGCTGGCGCAGATGACATTGATATGGTTGGCCACGGCGGCGTGCCCGATGGCGTGGAGCAGGTGCGTCTTGCCGAGGCCGGCCCCACCGTAGATGAAGAGCGGATTATAGCTGTGCCCGGGGTTGCGGGAGACGGCCAGCGAGGCGGCCCGGGCCAGGCGGTTGCTGTTGCCCTCGACAAAGGAGTCGAAGGTGTAATGGGGGT
>MGNX01000073.1 GCA_001796935.1 Chloroflexi bacterium RBG_16_60_22 | reverse complement strand
CCTAACCCCGGCCCTTCCCTTTACTAAAAGGAAGGGGGTCAAGGTGGGTATTGTTTCCCCCTTTGAAAAAGGGGGACTAAGGGGGATTTTTACTCCCCACCCCCGGATTCTCACGTCGTCCGCCCCAGGCGGCTCCTCAGAATGACAGTTGAGGGGTGTTTAAGAGGGGCGGAGCCCCTCTTTCTTATTTCTCCCCCTCTCCGGCGGCACGCCTCGTCAGGAGAGGGGGTCAGGGGGTGAGGTAAAAACGGGGTGAGGCCGTAAAAACCCTCTTTTTCTTGCCGTCCGGCGGATATCGGAGTAGAATGGGGTTGTGCCCTCCGGAAGCTCCCATCCCTGACCGTACCCTCACATTCCCCGGCTTAACCGCTGTCTGAACGCTTTGAAAAACAGTAGATGAACAAGAAACTCGGCGAATACCGTGGTGCGGGCGTGGAGGCGGGAGAAGCCGGCAGCGGCGGCTTCTCGTTACGTGGCCTGAGGACCTTCGATTCCTTTAAAGTCCCTGTCTTCCGCCTCTACTTCGGCATCATGGCGGGACACTGGATTTCCACGAACATGCAGATGGTCACCCGCTCCCTCCTCATCTACCGCCTCACCGAGTCCGGCGCCATTCTGGGGGTAATGTCCCTGGCCAACGCCATACCCATGATCACTCTGTCCCTCCTCGGCGGGGCCATGGCCGACCGTATTCAGAAGAAGTTCGTGCTGCTGGCCGGCCAGGCGGCCTCGTCGGTGTTGGCCCTGGGCATCGCCCTGGCCCTGACCCTGGGCTATCTCAGCAAAGACGTACCCGGCTCGTGGTGGATACTCATCGCTTCGGCGGTGGTCCAGGGGTCAATCATGGGACTGATGATGCCCTCGCGCCAGGCCATCATCCCGGAGATAGTCGGCCCGGAGCGGCTGATGAACGCTATTTCCCTGAACACGCTGGGGATGAACATGTTCCAGATACTGGCCCCGGCGGCGGCGGGTTTCCTCATTGATATTTTCGACTTCAATGTCATCTACTTTATCACCACCGGCCTTTACTCCCTGGCCGCCATCGGCGTTTTTTTCCTGCCGCGTTTCAAGACAACACCCGTCCAGGGGAGCGGCACCCTCCATGAGGTGCTGGATGGCGTGCGCTACGTCCGCCGTGAGAAGACCATCCTGCTGGTCCTGGTCTTTGTCCTGGTCTGCACCGTTTTCGGGATGCCCCACCGGATGCTGATGCCCATGTTCACCGAGGATATTTTAAAGGTGGGCGGCACCGGGCTGGGACTGCTGATGAGCGTCTCCGGCATCGGGGCGCTGGTGAGCTCCAGCACGCTGGCCTCCCTGCCCAACCGGAAACGCGGCCGGCTGTTGCTCATCGGCGGCCTTATCCTGGGCTTCGCGCTGCTGGGCTTCGCCTTCTCCCGCTGGTGGTTCCTCTCCCTGTTCCTGATGTTCATGGTGGGGTTGGGGGATACGGGGCAGCGGGCGCTCGGTAACACCCTGATACAGTACCACGTGGACGCCCAGTACCGGGGGCGGGTGATGAGCTTCTTCATGATGAGCTTCGGCCTGGGCAGCCTGGGCACCTTCTTCGGGGGGCTGCTGGCGGAGGCGGCCGGGGTACAGTGGTCCATCGGCGGGCTGGCCATCGCCCTCACCGTGGTGGCGCTGCTCATCCTCTCCCTCTCCCCCCGCCTGCGCAAGCTGGAATAGACTTTTCCGCGTTGACACCGCCCGGGGAAAAACTTAGAATTACTTATTCGGACTGAAAGGGTAGATCATTGTACCAGAAGGTTACATTGGACAACGGACTGCGCCTGGTCACCGCCGCCATGCCCCATACCCGGTCGGTGGCCATCAGCTTTTTTATCGGCACCGGCTCCCGTTACGAGACGGATGAGCGGGCCGGCGTATCCCACTTCGTCGAGCACCTCTGCTTCAAGGGCACGGAGAAGCGCCCCACCCCGGTGGACATCTGCACGGTAATCGAAGGGGTGGGGGGCATGCTCAATGCCGGCACGGACAAGGAGATGACCATCTACTGGTGCAAGGTAGCCCAGCCTCACTTCGCCAGCGCCCTCGACGTGCTGGTGGACATCCTCATCAACTCCCGCTTTGACCCCGCCGATATCGAGAAAGAGCGCCAGGTCATCATCGAAGAGATAAAGATGTCCCTGGACTCCCCCCCGCAGCGCGTCTCCATGCTCATCGACGAGCTCCTCTGGCCAGGCCACCCCCTGGGACGGGACATCGCCGGCAGCAAGGAGACGGTGGCGGCTATCACCCGGGAGATGATACTCGATTACCTGGACCGGCAGTACCGGCCGGGCAACACCGTGCTGGCGATTGCCGGTGATATCCGCCACGACGAGGTGCTGGACATGGTGAGCCGGCTGACCGCCGGCTGGAAGCAAAAGCGACCGCGTGCCGACTACCCTCCTTACCGGGGCGGCACCGGACGGCGGGTGGCCATCGAGAACCGTGACACCGAGCAGACGCAGCTCTGCCTGGCCCTGCCGGGCGTCTCCATCGTCCACCCCGAGCGCTTCAAGCTCGACCTGCTCAACGTCATCCTGGGGGAGGGGATGAGCTGCCGCCTCTTCACGGAAATACGCGATAAGATGGGGCTGGCCTACAGCATCCAGAGCTACGCGGAGCACTTCCTGGACACCGGCGCCATGACGGTGGCGGCCGGGGTGGCTACCGGCAAGCTGAAGGTGGCCATCACTGCCATCCTGGCCGAGCTGGCCCGTCTCAAAGAACCCATCCCGGAAGAGGAGCTTAGCCGGGCCAAGGAGCTGTTCAAGGGGCGCATCATGCTGCGCATGGAGGACAGCCGCAGCGTGGCCGGCTGGGCCGGCGGGCAGGAGGTCCTCACCGGGGAAATTATCTCCGTCGACGATGTCATCGAAATCGTCGGTGCCATTACCGCGGCGGAGCTTCAAAAGCTGGCCGGGGAGCTGCTGGTGAGGGACGGGCTCCGCCTGGCGGTGGTGGGGCCGGTGCCCCCGGACGAGCCCCTGGAAGAGCTGCTGAAGCTGTAGCCGGTGGCGGTATTACCCAGTTCCGATTGGTATGTCATTGCGAGCGAAGCGAAGCAATCCCTTTTTCTGATGGATAAGATTGCTTCGTCGCGGCGCTCCTCGCAATGACAGTTTAATCAACCAAATGCAAATAGTACCCCGGCGGCCTCCCGTTGACTTCACTCACGGGCGCTGCTAACATAAAAGTGTGAGGTGAAGATGGCGACGCGACCCGAAATCCCGGTACTTTCTCTCTTCCCGCCGGGCGCCAGGGTGAACCGGAAGGGACACCTGGTCCTGGGCGGCTGTGATACCGAGGCGCTGGCCGAAGAGTTCGGCACGCCCCTGTACGTCTTCGACGAGCGGGGCCTGCGGGACCGCTGCGCCGAGTTCAAGAAGGAGTTCGGCCGCCGCTACGCGGACGTTACCGTTCTCTACGCCGCCAAGGCGTTCACCCCCCGGGCCATGCTCGCCCTCGTCAAGGAGGAGGGGCTGGGACTGGACGTCGTTTCCGGCGGGGAGCTGGGCATCGCCCGCTCCGTGGACTTCCCGATGAATATGGTCAGCTTCCCCGGCAACAACAAGTCGGCCGAGGAGCTGAAGATGGCCCTGGAGTACGGCATCGGCCACATCGTGGTGGACAACTTCCACGAGCTCAACCTGCTGCGCGGGATGGCCGGCCGGAAGAAGGCCAGCATCCTGCTGCGCCTCTCGCCGGGCATCGATGCCCATACCCACAAGTACAATACCACCGGCACGGTGGACTCCAAGTTCGGGTTTACCCGGTCCACCTGGGAGGAGGCCCTGACCACGGCCCGGGGCGAGCCCAACCTGAAGGTCGACGGCCTGCACTTTCACATCGGCTCCGGCATCTTCGAGACCGAGCCTTACCGGAAGTCGATTGAGGTGGTGCTGGAGTTCGCCGCGGCCATGAAGAAGAAGCATGGCTTCGTCACGAAGGTATTGAGCGTCGGCGGGGGCTACGGCGTCCCCTACACGCTGGAGGCGGAACCGCCGCCCGTCTCCGCCTGGGCGGAGCTTATCACCGGCGAGCTTACCGGTCAGTGCCGCCGCCTGGGTCTTTCATTACCCGGGCTCATCATCGAGCCGGGCCGGGCCATCGTGGCGCGGGCCGGGGTGGCGCTGTACCGGGTGGGGGCCATCAAGGACATCCCCGGCATACGGCGCTACGTCTCGGTGGACGGCGGCATGGGCGACAACATCCGCCACGCCATGTACGGTGCCCGCCACGAAGCGGTGCTGGCCAACAGGGCGCGGGCGGAAGCCACCGACCTGGTGACTATCTCCGGCAAGTACTGCGAGTCCGGCGATATCCTGATTACGGATATCAAGCTGCCCCCGGTCGAAGCGGGCGACCTGCTGGCCGTGGCCGACTGCGGTGCCTACTGCGTCCCGATGCAGAGCAACTATAACGCCTCTTTCCGACCGGCCATTATCTTCGTCAGGGACGGTAAAGCCCGCCTGGTCCGGCGCCGGGAGACGCTGGAAGACCTCACCCGCTGCGATTTGATTTAACGAGGAGACTTCTCAATGTGGCAGGTAATCGGACAGGACCGGGCGGTCTCCCTTTTACAGAACAGCCTGGAGGTGGGGACACAGGCCCACGCCTACCTGCTCATCGGGCCGCCGCACGTCGGCAAGATGACCCTGGCCGTACACCTGGCCCAGGCGCTCAACTGCGTGGCGCCAGAGCGGCCCTGCCGCGAGTGTCCCTCCTGTCAGAAGATAGCCGCCATGCGCCACGCCGACGTCCAGGTAATCGGCCTGGCCCGGGACGAGGACTCCGGCGAGGCCAAGCTGATAAGCATCGACCAGATAAGGGACCTGCAGCACGATGCCAGCCTGCCACCCTTCGAGGGGAAGCACAAGGTATTCATCATCGACCCCGCCGAGCTCCTCTCCATCGAGGCGGCCAACTGCCTGCTCAAGACCCTGGAGGAGCCCGCCGACCACGTGACCTTCCTCCTGCTGACAAATAACGATAAGCTGCTGCCGGCCACCGTGGTCTCCCGCTGCCAGCGCCTGGAGCTGCCGCCCCTCGCCGTTAACGAGCTGGCGGCGGAGCTGGTAAAGAAACGCGGCCTCGACCCGGAGCGGGCCAGGCTGCTCGCCGGGCTGGCCCACGGCTGTCCCGGCTGGGCGCTGGCGGCGGCCGATGACGAAAGCCTGCTCCGGCAGCGCGGCGAGGAGATGGAAGGGCTGCTGGCCGTCATCGAAGGCGACTACGAAGGACGGTTCGCCTACGCTGGCCGGCTGGCGGCGCGGTTCGGGCAGGACCGGGGCACGGTTTACGAAGTCCTCGAGCGGTGGCTCGATATCTGGCGCGACCTGATGTTGGTGAAACTCGGCTACCGTGATATGATTACTAATGTCGACCGTAAAGAGAGGCTGGCCGTAATGGCTGATAGCTACCGGCTGGCCCGGATTAAGGATTTCATCGCGGGCATACAGGCGGCCGCGGCGCAGCTGAGGCAGAACGTCAATCCGCGGCTGGCGCTGGAGGTGCTGATGCTCGATATACCGGGAAAGGAAGGAGAGAAGGACCCGGCGGCACGGGTCTGATATAGAGATGGCTAACATTGTGGGCATAAGATTCCGGAGGGCGGGTAAAATTTACTACTTCGACGCGGGCGATATCGAGCTCCAGCCCGGCGACTACGCCGTGGTAAAGACGAGCCGCGGCGTCGAGCTGGGACACGTCGTCATCGCGCCCGGACAGGTGCTGGCCAGCGAGTCGCAGGAAACCCTCAGCCCGGTGGTACGCAAGGCAGACGCGGAGGACATCACCAAGGCGGAGGAGCTCGAGGCCAAGGCCGAGGAGGCCCTCATCGAGTGCGGCAAGATGATTAACGAGCTCAACCTGCCCATGAAGCTGCTCTCGGCGGAGTATAACCTGGACAGCAGCCGCCTGACTTTCCTCTTCAGCGCCGAGGAGCGGGTGGACTTCCGCGACCTCGTCCGGAAGCTGACCAGCCGTTTCAAGGTGAGGGTGGAACTGCGCCAGGTGGGCAGCCGGGACGAGGCCAAGATAATCGGCAGCTACGGCCGGTGCGGTCGCCACCTCTGCTGCACCAGCTTCCTCACCGAGTTCACGCCGGTCTCCATCAAGATGGCCAAGGAGCAGGACCTGCCCCTTAACCCGATGAAGATATCCGGCGCCTGCGGTCGCCTGATGTGCTGCCTGGCCTACGAGGGTGAGCAGTACCGCGCCATGAAGGCGAAGATGCCCAAGGTGGGACAACGGGTCTCCACGCAAATGGGCGAGGCCACCGTGGTATCCAATAACCCCTTGAAGGAAACGGTAATGGTGGAGCTGGACACCGAGGCGACGGTGGAGTTGCCCCTGGCCGAGGTCTCTTACTGACGGCGTTTACTGGTAGAGGTATTTCCGCCACTCGTCCCGCTTGTTGAGGTAATGATAGGGGACGATGAAGAAGTGGCCGCCGCTGGGAGGCCCGGGTTGGCGAACCAGCTTCATGTTGGCTTCCTGCGGGGTGCGGCCCGCCTTGCGCCGGTTGCAGGCGACACAGGCGCTGACGACGTTCTCCCAGGTGTGCCGGCCGCCCCGGTAGCGGGGGATGACGTGGTCCAGCGTGAGCTGACGGCTCTGCTCACCGCAGTACTGGCAGGTGTAGCGGTCCCGGTTGAAAATCTCGTAGCGTGTCAGCTTCTTTTCCCGGCGCGGCCGCTTAATCATCCGGGCCAGCCGGATGACCGATGGCAGGGGGACGGTTTCACTTATCGTGTGAATATGGCCCAGGCCGTCTTCCAGCATCTCCGCCTTGCCCTGGATGACGAGCACCACCGCCCGCCGTGCCCGGCAGACCGTGAGCGGCTCGTAGCTCTGGTTCAGGACAAGCACCGGATGATTGACCATACCCGCAAGCTCCATTTAGCAGAAACTGCCCCCATTTTACTGCAAAGCTCGCGGACGTGCAAGGCGAGGGAAAATTAAGCAGTTTTTACAGGGGTCAGACCTTATTTACCTCACCCCCTTTATCCCCCTCTCCAATCAGGTTTGTATTTCCCAACCTGAGATGATTTGATTGGAGAGGGGGAAATAATTTGAGAGGGGGCTTAGCCCCCTCTCGGTGGCGCACTCCCCTGTTGTGTGCGGAAACAGTTGATATTATACCCGCTTTCTTCTCTCAGGGGAGACCGGGAGGGATTTCAAATCCCCCTTTATCCCCTTCCCTCTTTGTCATTCCGGGGCTTTGCCTTAAAAGTAATTCAACCATGTTA
>MGNX01000072.1:5269-10123 GCA_001796935.1 Chloroflexi bacterium RBG_16_60_22 | reverse complement strand
TGGGCTCGGCAGGGTTCGAACCTGCGACCAATCGGTTATGAGCCGACCGCTCTGCCACTGAGCTACGAGCCCTTCCCCATTATTTTACCCCGACATACCATCAATATCAAGGTAAAGCAGCTAATAATATTATGTCAAGTATTCTCCCCGGTGTTTGAATTCCCGCCCGAATCATAGTAAGATAGAGAGCGATAAAGAGGAGGCCACTGGATATTATGCCCGAATGGGAAGTCACCGCCACCACCGTTTACTGTGAGGCCGTCGATGACGAAGTAACCCTGCTCGTCTCGCGGGACGGCCCCCCGAGGTGTACCGGCCAAAAGAAGTACACCAGCCCTGATAAAGAAACGACCCGCTCCCTGAAAAAGAAAGGCCGGCAGCTGAGAAAGCCGCTCGGCTGCGATGCTACGGGGTGCTCCCGAATAACCCGATACCGGGACAGGCTGCTGGGCTCCAGGAACGAGGCCCGGTAAGCCTGCCGGCACCTTTTTAAAGTGACAGCATCTGATAAAGAAGCTCCCACCAGCGAAAACGCCCGGACGGTACGCATCAGGATAGAAAACCTGTTCCTTTCCTTCGGGGGGGTCCGGGCGCTGACCGATATCAGCGTGGACATCAGGGACCGGGAAATCCTGGCGATTATCGGGCCCAACGGTGCCGGCAAGACCTGCCTGCTCAACTGCATCAACGGCTTCTACAAGCCCCAGCAGGGCGAGATATATTTCGACGGCCGGCGCATCACCCGTATCCGCCCCGACCGCGCGGCCCGGCTGGGCCTCGCCCGGACCTTTCAGAACATCGAGCTTTATACCGGTTTGAGCTCTCTGGACAACATCATGGCCGCCCGCCATGTCCTCATGAAGCAGGACATGGTCAGCAGCGCTCTTTACTTCGGGAGGGCGCATAAAGAGGAAATCGTCCACCGCAAGACGGTGGAGGACATCATCGACTTCCTGGAAATCGAGCCCATCAGGAAGAAGGTGGTGGGCATGCTACCCTACGGGATGCGCAAGCGGGTGGAGCTGGGCCGGGCCATGGCGCTGGAGCCGAAGGTCCTGCTGCTCGACGAGCCGATGGCGGGGATGAACCTGGAAGAAAAGGAAGACATCGCCCGATTTATAATCGATATCTTCGAGGGCCAGGGGGTCACCTACCCGGATACCCCGGTGCTGCGGGACGGCGTCAGCTGCATCGTGCTGGTGGAGCATGACATGGGGGTGGTCATGGACATCGCCGACCGCATTATCGTGCTGGACTTCGGGAAGAAAATCGCCGAGGGTACGCCGGAAGAGGTTAAAAACAACCCTGAGGTTGTCGCCGCCTACCTTGGCGAGGGGAAACGCTAGTTACCAGTTTAGCAAGCCGTCATTCCCGCGAAAGCGGGAATCCAGAGAAGATGGCAAGCTTACCCTTCTCCGTTATCTTCTAGATTCCCAATCAAGTTGGGAATGACGTTAATCCCTACTCCCACTTCCTCTCGTCAACGATGCCCTGCTTCCCCTCCGGGATGCTCCCCGCCGCCACGAACTCAATCCTGTCTATCTTGATGCGGCAGGTGTCTTGGAACTTTTTATTCAGGCCGTCGGATAGCTTCGCTATATCGGCGCCGGCGTCTTTCAGCTCCACCCGGAGGGTCATCTCGTCACGGTGCTGGCGGCGGCCGACGACGAGCTGGTAGCGGGCGACCTGGCTGAAGCCCATAATCGCCTGCTCCGCCTGCCTGGCGACGACGAACATGCCGCGTACCTTGACGGCGTCCCCTGCCCTGCCGACGATGCCGGTAATCCGCCAGGCGGTGCGGCCGCAGGGGCACAGCTCGGGATTATACGATGATAAATCGCCGGTGCCGAAGCGCAGCAGCCCCCAGGTGCGATTATGGATGGGAGTGACCACAATCTCCCCCACCTCGCCCGGCCCCAGCTGTTTCCCTGTCTCCGGGTCGGCTATCTCCGTGACATACTCGTCCATGAGGTGCATGCCGGACTTCCGGCGGCACTCGTAGGCGATAGCGCCGCCCGGCTCGGTCACGGCGTAGGCCTGGTAGGTATCGATGCCGTAGTCGCCCTCGAAGGTCTTACGGAGAGAAGGGGGCAGCATCTCGCCGGTGAACCAGGCGCGCTTTAAAGTAAGGTCTTGGCGGACGTCAAGGCCCATCTCCCCGGCCCGGTTGATAACCGTCATCAGGAAGCTGGGCGTCCCCACGAAGCCGGTGACCCCGAGGTCCTTCATTATCTGTATCTGGAGGTCGGTGTTGCCGGTGCCGGCCACCACCACCGTCCCCCCGCAGTCGCGGATGGCCTCGTGGAAGAGGATGCCGGCCGGGGACATATGGTAGGTGAAGGTGTTGATGACCACGTCACCCTTGCGGAACCCCGCCGCCCAGAAAGACTTGGCGAACCACTTGATACCGGACGGCTGAATCTCGTAGATAGGACCGGGGGAGATGAAGACGCGCTCCACGGCCTCACCGGGGATGGCGGCCACCCCGCCGTAAGGTAAAGCGGCCTTCTGCATCTCCAGGAGGTCGGTCTTCCGGGTAATGGGCAACTTTTCCAGGTCTTTGACGCGGCGGATGTCGCCGGGGCCGACGCCGGCGCGGTCGAGGAGGCCTTTGGCGGCGGGGGCATGGCGGTAAGCGTGCCTGACCTGCGCCGCCAGCCCGGCGTCAAGGTGCTTCTCCCTAGCCGCCGCCGACATCGTTTCCAGGTCGTCGAAGAACTCGTCCGGCCGGGCTCTTACAGCCATCTCTTTCTCCTCTTGTAGTGCTTGACCTCGCGGTAGCTCTTCTTGGTGCCCAGAGCGGACAGTCCCATATAGAACTCTTTGACGTCCTCGTTGTTCTTGAGGAAATCGGCGCTGCCGTCGAGCACCACCCGCCCGTTCTCCATGACATAGCCGTAGTGGGCGATGCTCAGGGCAATCCTGACGTTTTGCTCCACCAGCAGTACCGACGTCTTCTGCTCGGTGTTGAAGCGGCGGATGATATCGTAGATTTCCTCGACGAGCAGCGGCGCCAGGCCCAGCGAAGGCTCATCCAGCATCATCAGTTTGGGGGTGGCCATCATCGCCCGGCCGATGACGAGCATCTGCTGCTCGCCCCCGGACAGGTAGCCGGCGGTGTTTTTACGCAGCTCCTTGAGGCGCGGAAAGTAGTCGTAGACCATCTCCAGGTCCTGCCGGACCGCGGCGCGGTCACGCCGGTTGTGGGCGCCGACCATCAGGTTCTCCTCGGTGTTGAGGTGCTCGAAGACGTGGCGACCCTCCAGCGCCTGGATGATGCCCAGCTTGCCAATCTCCTCGGCGTTCTTCCGGTCTATCCTTTCCCCGTTCCAGTCGATACTGCCATCGGTGACCTCCCCCTCCTCGACGTGGAGCAGACCAGAGATGGCCTTGAGCGTGGTGCTCTTGCCGGCGCCGTTGGCGCCGAGGAGCGCGATAATAGCGCCATCCTCTACCTGCATGGAGACGCCGTGCAGTACCCGGATGACATTGAGATAGGTGACCTCAATGTTATTCAATTTGAGCATATCCGGTTGTCCCCCCGGCACGGGGCCCCGCCGGTAAGCGAGGCCCCGTATCTTAACTGTCTATTTCCCGAACCACGGGAAGTCTTCGTACTTGACCACCGGCGCATCAATCCAGCCGGTCAGCGGGGTGATGTTGCCACTCTTTACCTGGAAGACGCGGACGGACTTGGACAGGCGGTTATCGCCCGGGGTATAGCTTACCGGACCGTGCAGTCCTCCGACGTCATAGTCCTTCAGCTTCTGAATGCCCTGTTCCTCGATGGCTTTCCAGGAGTTGGCGTCGCCCTTGGCCAGGACGTCGTAGCCGACATTCTTCAGGGCCGTCCTGAGGATTTCCGCCATGACAAGGCTCTGCGCCCAGGAGGTGATGTAGTCCATGTTCCCGAAGTCGTCCGGGTGGTACTTCTTCACGTACTCCGTCACCTTGGCCATGCCGGGTACGTTGTCGCCCCAGCTGACCGTCGGGAACACGCCGTAAACGCCTTCGGCAATGTCCGCCCCGGCGATGTCAACCATGGCCTTGGTCATGGCCGCGTGGCCCAGCCCGATGGTGACGCCGGGGAACATGCCCAGCTCGTAGGCGTTCTTGATAATCTGGGCGGCCGGTTTGGGGGTGCTGGAGATGTAGATGACGTCCGGGTTCTTGGCCTTGATGCGGGTCAGCGACTCCATTTCGGAGATGGTCGTCGCCGTATGCTCGAAGGGCTTGCCCTCCTGGCCGTCCCAGAGGATTTCCAGGCCGAGCTGGTTAGCGTAGGCCCGGGCGGCATCCACGGCGCCCTTGCCCGTGGAGTTGTTCAGCGCGTGAATGGCTACCTTGGGCTTCCCGGTGCCCTTCCAGACATTGTCCAGGTAATACCGGGAGAACGCCAGGAAGTCGTCGCCGTAGTCCGGCAGCTGCCCGTAGATATGCTGCGGCGGCCGGTAGATGATGGGGGAGGAGAAGGCGGCCATGCCGGGGAACCCGGCGCGGTTGGCAATCTCCATGGAGGCCGTCATCATGGCGGAAGAGGACGTGGCGTACATCAGGGCGCCCTCGCTCATGAACCTCTTGACGATGGTGACCACTTTAGCGGCATCGTAGCCGTTGTCCAGCCAGATGACATTTATCGGGTGACCGTCCACGCCGCCGAGCTCCTCGTTGATGTACTTGATGGCGTCAAGGTTGGCGTGGCCCATGGGCGCGCCCTTTTCCGCGGCGACCCCGGTCGTCGGCGTGGTGATGCCTATCGTCAAAGGCCCGGCCGGGGTGGGTTTGGGAGCCGGAGCGGGAGCGGGGGCCGGTGCCGGGGCGGGAGCCGGTGCCGGAGTGGGTGCCGGTTTCGGG
>MGNX01000072.1:0-5217 GCA_001796935.1 Chloroflexi bacterium RBG_16_60_22 | reverse complement strand
CGCCCCCACCGGCGCTGAGGAAAGGCAGAGACGCCACGACCAGCACCAGGCAAACTACCGTAGCTAAAACGATTTTCCTGTTTTTCATTCCTTACCTCCTTGTTGGTTTTTCCGGTTCGCTGTTTTGATAGCGGTGAACTACATAACCCTACCTCCCTTTCCAGAGTTAGTAAGAGAAAGGCCACAGACGGTATGCGGCCTTGAACAACGCCCAGCGGTGGGCCAGCCCCCGCGGCTCCAGTATCAGGAAAAGGACGATTACCAGGCCGAAGAGCATCGGCGTAACGCCGGTGGCGAAGCCGGCCGGCAGGGCGGTGAACGTCTTTTCCAGGAAGGGAACCAGCTCGATGGTCAGCACCTGCTGGAGGACCCGGATGAAAACGACCCCGAAGATGGGCCCCAGGGAGGTGCCCAGCCCCCCGATGATTATCATACCGATGTACAATATCGACTCCGTGAAGCTGAACTGCTCGGCGTTCATGAAGCCTATCCAGTGGGCCAGCAGGGCCCCGGCGATACCGGCCAGAAAGCACCCGATGAAGAAGGCCAGCAGCTTGTAGTAGAGCAGGTTGATGCCCATGACCTCGGCGGCGAGGTCGTTATCCCGGATGGCGATGAAGGCCCGCCCGACCTTGGTCCTGGCCAGATTCTTGGCCAGGAAGATGCAGATAGCGGCGATGACGAAAATAAGGTAGAACTGGCTCGACTCGCTGCGGAAGACAATCGGACCTATCGAGGCATAGGGCACCTTGATGCCGAGGAAACCGCCGGTGATGCCCCAGTGGTTGATGACCCAGATGATAATGAACTGGGCGGCGATGGTGGTGATGGCCAGGTAGAAACCCTTGACCCGCACCGAGGGCAGCCCGAAGATGATACCGATTACCCCCGCCACCAGCCCGGCGGAGATAAGCCCCACCAGGAAGGGCAGCTCGAAGCGGTTGGTCAGGATGGCGGCGGTATAGGCCCCCACCGCGATAAAGCCGGCATGGCCGATGGAAAGCTGACCGCAGTAGCCGACCAGTATGTTCAGGCCGATGGCGGCGATGAGGGTGATGCCGATAAGGTTGCCGACGCCCAGCCAGTAGTCGTTGAAATAGAGGGGCGCTAAAAATAAAGCGATGAGAAACGCGAAGAGCAGTACCCAATGCGTCCTGGTGCGCACGATGGCCATGTCCTCGCCGTAGGTGTAGTTGCGCGTCCCGCAGGGTAAACTCATCTCGTAATATCCTTTAAATCCTCTCGATGCGTACCTCTCCGAAGAGTCCGTAGGGCTTGATGACCATGACGATGATAATCACCACGAAGGGTATGATGTCCTTGACGCCGGCCCAGGTAAAGGGGGTCAGGTAGCCCCCGCCGAGGCTCTCCAGCAGTCCGATTATCGGGCCGGCCACGATAGCCCCGAGGAAGGAGTCCAGCCCGCCGAGTATCACCACCGAGAAAGATTTCAGGCCGGTCTCCACCAGGCCGTGGGTGATGCCGCTGATGCTGGAGATAAGGATGCCGCCGATAGCCGCCACGACGCAGGCAAACATCCACGACGTCGAAAATACCCGCGTCACCGGGATGCCGCAGGCCTGCACGGCCAACTGGTCGTCGGCGGTGGCCCGCATGGCGATGCCCATCCGGTGGTAGCGGAAGAAGAGGGTCAGCAGGACGAAGATGACCAGGCAGATGACCACCACCCATAAATATTCCTGGGAGACCACCGCCTGGCCGATGTGGATAACCTCCTTGGGGAAGAGGCGGGGCAGCGCATCGACGCTCCAGGGCCAGATGAAGGTGATAACACCTTCGATGAAATATCCTATACCCAGTGTCACCGTGATGAGGGAGAGAATCGGCTGGGCGATGAGGGGCCGCAGGGCGAACCGCTCGATGACCCAGCCCAGGAACAGGGCGAAGACGATTACCAGCGGGAAGGCCAGCCAGAGGGGCAGCTCGGCCTGGACGAGCATGGAGTAGGTGAACCATGAGGAGACCAGCACAATCTGGCCCAGCGCCAGGTTGGCCACGCTGCTCGATTTCCAGATAAGGGCGAAGCCCAGCGCAATCAGGGCATAGACCATGCCCACGGAGATGCCGGTGATGGTAAACTGGAGAAGCTCGGCCATCTAGAGACTCCTCACCTGGATGCCGGTGGTCACCACCCCTTTTCTCCCGTCCCGGTAGGTCACCGGCGCCTGGACATCTACCTTGTCCCGGTTGCCGTACATGGCCCCGATCAAGTCCCTGTACCGCGTCTCCATGAACTCCCTTCTCAGCTTGCGGGTCCGGGTGAGCTCGGCCTCGTCGGGGTCGAACTCCTTGTGCAGCAGCACGAACTTGCGCACGCGCGATTGTTCCGGAAGGTAGCCGTTGACCCGCTCCAGGTCCTGCCGTACCAGGTCGGCCACCTCCTTTTTCTGGGAAAGGTCGACGAAGGTGGTATAGGGTATGCGGTGGCGCTCCGCCCACTTACCCACCATGGCAAAATCGATATTGATAATCGCCGAGACGAAGTCCTTGTCCTTCCCCCCGATGACCATGGCGTCCTTGATGTAGGGACTGAACCTCAAACGACCCTCGATGTACTGGGGGGCGTACTTGGCCCCGGTGCTGAGCTCGCCCATGTGCTCGAGGCGGTCCATGAAAATCAAATGCCCTTCCTCGTCGATATTTACGGCGTCGCCGGTATGGCACCAGCCGTCGATAAGGGTAATCGCCGTCTTCTCCGGGTCCTTGTGGTATCCCCGGAACATGCAGTCGGAACTGACGAGCAGCTCTCCCTTGTCGGTTATCCTGAGCTCGGTGCCCAGCGCCGGCCGTCCCACGCTTTCGAACTTGATTTCGCCCTTGCCGTGAGAGGATATCAGGCCGGCCTCGGTGCTGGCATAGCACTGCCGCAGCTCGACGCCGATGGCGTGGATGAGGCGGAAGGTATCCAGGCTCAGCACCGAGCTTCCCGTGACGGCGAACCTGACCTTGCTCAGCCCCAGCCGGTCCTTGAGCGGCCGGAACAGCGCCAGGTAGGCGATGCCGTGGAGTATCTTCCAGAACAGGCCGGGCGTCTTGCCATCGAACTTCATATCGGCGATTTTATGGCCCACCGGCAGGAAGAGGTTATAGGTGAAGCGCTTCAGCGGGTTGGCGTCCACCATCTTCACCTGGATTTCGCTGACCAGCCCCTCCCACTGCCGCGGACCGTAGATGACGAAGTTCGGCCCCACCTCCCGCGTGTCCTCGGCGACGGTCTCCGGCTCCTCCGGGAAGTTGAGCTTGGCTCCCGTCAGCAGGTGGGGGATGGTGGCAAAGAAGCTGTCCCCTACCCAGGCCGCCGGGAAGTTGGAAAGCAGGTCATCGTGTTCGTCCATGGGGTAGCGGTTGACGAACCCCCGGGCGGTGGTTATCAGGGCGCGGTGGGTCAGGATGGCCCCCTTGGGCAGGCCGGTGGTCCCGGAGGTGTAGTAGATGAAAGCGATGTCGTCGCCCCGGCCTGACTCCACGGTCTCCTCGAAGGCGCCGGGGTGCGTTTTTTCATACTCCCGGCCCAGCGCGATGACCTCGTCGAAGCTGATAAGGGCGGGGTCATCATAGTTCCGCAGCCCCTTGGGGTCCCAGTAGATGACCTTTTTCAGCAGTGGCAGTCCGTCCTTGATTTCCAGGAGCTTGTCCGTCTGCTCCTGGTCGTTGACGATGGCGAATTTAGAGTCGGAGTGCTCGGCGATGTACTTGACCTCCGACGGAATGGAATCGACGAAGACGCCGGTGGCGATGCCCCCCGCCGCCTGGACGGCGAACTCGCCCCAGAACCACTGCGGCTCGTTGTCCCCGATGATGCAGACGACATCGTTACGCGCCAGCCCCAGGCTCACCAGCCCCAGTGAAAAGTACTTGACGTTTTCATAATAGTCCTGCCAGCTGTAACGGTGCCATACGCCGAACATCTTCATGCACATGGCCGTCCGCCGGCCCCACCGGACATAGTTGCTCCGGATAATCTGGGGAATCGTCTCTCTTTTTTCTACCCGGGTTGAAACGTCCGCCATGTCTCCCTTAAACTTAATTACCTCCCCGGCGGGAGGTAATCAGTAACCCTTGGTAGCTGCTGCTATCTGCTTTCTAAAGCCGGTCTTCAAACCTCCCACGCGCACCTGCCGTGCGCCCGGTAAAGATGAATTTGGGCTTGTCCAGTTCACCGCGTGAAACTAACATCGGGGTACTGCTTCGCACCGGCTTAACAACGGCCTAAGCTTACCATGATGATATTCGCCATGTCAATACAAAATGAAGCTGGATTGATAGGCGGCGCGTTCAGGCCGTGGTAATGGTGGTACCGGTGGCCTTGGCGATGAGCTTGCCGTCCTGGTCGGTCACCGTCATCTCCGAGACGCCGATGCGCCGCCCGCTCCTGACCACCCGGCACTCGGCGGTCAGCAGGTCACCGACGGCGGCACCGGCAATCAGGTGGATATTGAACTGGGTGGCGATGCTGGGGGTAACCAGGGAGTTGATGCCATAGGCGAAGGCCTGGTCCGCCAGGCACATGATGATTCCCCCGAAGACCATACCGTTAAAGTTCAGGTGCTCGGCGGACACCTTCATGGTCACCCGGGCGTAGCCCGGCGACAGCTCCGCCAGCTCCATCCTCAGGAAGCCGGCGATTGGCTCGCCGACCTCTTTCTGCTTCAGTTCCGCAACGTTATCGGGCACTCCCTTTCCGGCGGCCGGCATGTTCCCTCCGTTGAACAGGTAATAATTTCGCTCCATTATAGCACAAGTGATAGCGGCGCAAAACCGGCGGGCGGTTGACAAAAGGGGCGGTAATGGCTTCATAATAGGCCGGATATTATGCCTTAAGGAGGATAAGATGTCCGTCTATCTGATGCTGACGACGCTTACCGATGCCGGGAGAAAGGCCCTCCAGGAAGACCCGGAGATTCTCAAGGAGATAAATAAAGAGACCGAGTACATGGGCGTGAAGATAATGACCCAGTACGCCCTGCTCGGCCAGTATGATTTCGTGAATATCGTCGAAGCCCCCAACAACGAGGCCGTGGCCAAGCTGGCTATCCGCCTGAGCGCCAAGGGGACCACCCAGACGCTGACCCTGGCCGCCATCAGCATTGACGACCTTATCGCCACGCTGAAAGAAAGGGAAAAACCCTGGTAATAAGCCACGGGGAATGAAGGCGTGGAGCGGGAGACGGGACTCGAACCCGCGACAACCTGCTT
>MGNX01000071.1 GCA_001796935.1 Chloroflexi bacterium RBG_16_60_22 | reverse complement strand
AAACCGCCGGTCAGGGGTTCGAGTCCTCTCACTCCTGCCAGTTTATTAAACGCCGAGGTGGTGGAATACGGTAGACACGCCATCTTGAGGGGGTGGTGAGCGTAAGCTCGTGGGAGTTCAAATCTCCCCCTCGGCACCATACAATAAAAAAGAGAGAGTCGGGCGGGACAAAAGCTTTGCCCTTGACATATAAACCATTCATCTCGCACTATTGTATTATGGGCGCCAGTTTTTCCCGTGCCTGATTTGACATAAATGTTATACTTACAACCGAGGAGCTAGATGGCGGAGCAGGCCAGGTTAATCGATATCTATATCATGGGGCGGCACGTCCAGGTGCCGGAGGGCCTCACCATCCTCACCGCCCTGGAGTACAGCGGCTACCGCCTGGTCCGCGGCTGCGGCTGCCGGGCCGGCTTCTGCGGCGCCTGCGCCACCATCTACAACTTCAAGAACGACCCCCAGCTGCGCCATGACCTGGCCTGCCAGAAGGCCGTGGAGCCGGACATGTGCCTGGTGCAGATACCCTACTTCCCGGCGCTCAAGGCCATCTATAACCTGGAGAAGATGAAGGCGGACGGAGAGAAGCTCAAGGCCCTCTACCCGGACATCGTCAAGTGCTTCGGGTGTAACACCTGCACCAAGACCTGCCCCCAGGAGCTGGAGGTGATGTGGTTCATGACCGACGCCCTGCGGGGCGACATCAGGGCGGTGGCGGACAGGTCCTTCGACTGCCTCATGTGCGGCCTCTGCGCCGCCCGCTGCCCGCAGGGTCTGGCGCCCTACTACGTAGCCCTGCTGGCGCGCCGCCTCTACGGTCGTTACCTGACGCCCGTCTCCGAGCACCTGGAGAAAAGAATCAAGGAGGTAGAGTCCGGCCGGTTCGATGCCGAGATTAAAGAGCTGAAAAAGACCGGCGGGCAGGAGCTCCGCCGCCGCTACGCCGAGCGCGATGTGGAGTCGGCCCTGGAGCAGAGCTGGGAGTAAGAGCGATTTAAGATGTACCCTGCTTATCTGGAAGAAAGCATTCATATCGTCGAGGATACCCGGGTGAGGCGACTCATCGAGTCGATACCGCGCCTGAACGAGCTGGAGAAGGCCGACCTTTTGCAGCAGTTCCACCCGGACTACATCAAATCGAGCATGCGCCGGCTGCTGGTGGGCGTCAACAAGGGCGATGCCACCCCGGTGGAGCTGGCCGACCTCCTCGAGGGGAACAGCCGTATCGACCCGGAAAAAATCGACCCCTCCCGGCCGGACTACAACGTGGACGTCCTGGTCATCGGCTGCGGCGGGGCGGGGGCTTCGGCGGCATTGCTCGCTCACGAGCAGGGCGCCCGGGTGCTCGTCACCACCAAGCTGCGCCTGGGTGACGCCAACACCGTGGGGGCCCAGGCCGGCACGCAGGCCGCCGACCGCCCCAACGACTCCCCGGCGATTCACTACCTGGACACCATGGGCGGCGGCCACTTCGATAATATCCCGGAGCTGGTCGAGGTGCTGGTCAAGGACGCCCCCTCCGCCATCCGGTGGCTGGAAAAGCTGGGGGTCAACTGGGACAAGGACAAGGACGGCTCCATGCACGAGCTTTCCGGCGGCGGCACGTCCCGGCGGCGCCTGCACTCGGCGCGCGACTACACCGGGCTGGAGGCGATGCGCGTCCTGCGCGACGAGCTAAAAAACAAGAAAATCGACTATATTGAGTTCGTGCCGGCCGTCGAGCTGATACTGGACGACCGCGGCCAGATAGCCGGGGCTATCCTGCTCAACCTGGAGACCGAGGAGCTCATCATCGTCCGGGCCCGGGCGGTAATCCTGGCCACCGGCGGCATCGGCCGACTGCATATCCAGGGTTTCCCCACCACCAATCACTACGGCGCCACCGCCGACGGCCTGGTGCTGGCCTACCGCGCCGGCGCCGAGCTTATTTTCATCGATACCATGCAGTACCACCCCACCGGCGCCATCTATCCCCTCCAGATTCTCGGCCAGCTGGTCACCGAGAAGGTGAGGACGCTCGGCGCGCAGCTGACCAACCTCAACGGGGAGCAGTTCGTCATGCCCCTGGAGCCCCGCGACGTGGTCGCCTCGGCGATTATCCGCGAGTGCCGCGAGCGCGGGCTGGGACTGCGGACGCCCCACGGCGAGGTCGGCGTCTGGCTGGACTCCCCGATGATTGACATCATGCGCGGCGAAGGGACGATTGCCCGGGAGCTGCCCGCCATGGTGCGCCAGTACCGCCGCTATAACATCGATATCACCCGGGAGCCCATCCTGGTCTACCCCACCCTGCACTACCAGAACGGCGGCATCAAGATTGACACCGAGGGTGCCACCAACGTGCCGGGACTCTACGCGGCCGGCGAATGCACCGGCGGCGTGCACGGTCGGAACCGTCTCATCGGCAACTCCACCCTGGACCTGTTCGTCTTCGGGAGGCGGGCCGGCCGGGCGGCGGCGTTATATGCCAGAGAGGTGAAGCGGGGCAGCCCCACCCTGGAGCACGTGCGCCGCTGGCAGCAGGAGCTGGAGAAGGCCGGCCTGGCCCGGGAGCGTCCTTTATCCCCGCGGCTGCTGCCGGACTACACGCGGCGGGGCCACAGCCATGCCCGCCAGGAAATTTAGACGGAGAGAGCTAAAATGCCTTTACCCGTCCAGCGGGATATCAAAGAGATTGAAGCTATCCTGAATGAAATCCTGAACACCCGGTGCCCGCCGGTGGGGCGGTGCCGCCTGCTCTCCAGCGGTTTCGGCACGGCCCATGCCCTGAACATCGCGGAGAATATCAGCGGGCACAAAGAGTGCCTGGGCTGCGGCAACTGCGTCGATATCTGCCCCTTTTTATCGAGGGAACCGGCCCGGCGCGACAAGACCGAGCAGCGCACCTCGATGGCCCTGGAAAGTACCGTCGGGGAGGACTGCGACCTCTGCCATGCCTGCGTCCTCGTCTGTCCCCAGGTGGATACCACCATCAAGAACTACGTCGTCAACCACCGCATGGTGGAGGTGATGTCCCGCCTCGGGCGGCGCATCGCCGACGAGGACGAGCCCGACCTTGACCTCTTCCTGGAAGAAGCCGTTAGCGCGGAGTGATGCAACATGGACTTTGAGCTGTCCGAAGAGCACAAGATGATTCAAAGCCTGGCGCGCGACTTTGTCACCGACCACCTCCGGCCGCTGGAGAGGGAAGTCATGGGACGCGCCGCCGACATGAGCGACGCCCGCGCCTATCTCCCCGAGGCAACGGAGGCGGGGCTGGTGAAAATGGTCCGGGACATGGGGCTGTGGGGCATCGGGGTGCCGGAGGAGCTGGGGGGCGCCGGGCTGGACACCCTGGGCGTCTGCCTGGTGGAGGAAGAGCTGGCCCGGACGGTGGTGCCGTTCCACTTCGGGGACGTCTCACCCCTTCTCTTCGACTGTAATGAAGAGCAGCGGGAAAAATATTTGCAGCCCGCCCTGGAGGGACGGAAAAGGCCCTACCTGGCCCTGATGGAGTCGGACGCCGGCGCCGAACTTTCCGGCCTGAAGATGAAGGCGGCGAAGGTCAACGGCGACTATATCTTAAAAGGTAAAAAGCTCTCCCTGTCCCGTCCCGGCGGGGACTATTTCGCCGTGGTCTTCGCCGCCGCCGGAAGTGACAGAGGCGTGACCTGCTTCCTGGTGGACCGGGACACGCCGGGGTTCCGCGTCAGCGGCGGTGAGGAAAAGGTGGGGTGGGCCTCCCAGATAAGCGAGCCGATGTTACTGAATTTCAAGGACTGCCGTGTCCCCGGGGGGAACATCCTTGGCGAGGAGGGCAGGGCCTTTAGCCTGGGGCGGAAGTGGCTGCCGCCGCGCCGGGTGGTGCGGGGCGCCCGCGGCGTGGGCGCGGCCCGCCGCCTCCTCGAAGAGGCCGCCGAGCGCGTCCGGACCATCGAGACCTTCGGGCAGTCGGTCGGGCAGCGGACCAATATCCAGGCGGCCCTGGCCGATATGGCCGTGTCCGTCCACGCCGGCCGGCTCATGGTCTACGAGGCGGCCTGGAAAGCCGACAACGGGAAATCGATTACGCGCGAGGCGGCCATGGTCAAGCTGTACACCACCCAGATGGTCCATACCGTGGCCGACCGCGTTGCCCATGTATTTAACGGACCGCCCTACATTGAAGGGCTGCCCATGGAAAGGCTGTGCCGCCGCGCCCTGGCGGCCAGCGCCACCGAACTGGCCCTGGAGCTGCAGCGGAGCATCATCGCCCGGGACATCCTCCAGGGGCTAAAGGTCTAGATGGACACCTACGATTTCATCGTGGTGGGGAGCGGCATCGGGGGGCTTTACACCGCCCTGCTGGCTAAAGAGCAGGGCAGCGTCCTGGTTATCACCAAGGGCAGCATCGACGACTGCAATACCCGTCACGCCCAGGGCGGCATCGCCGCCGCCATCGGCAAGGGCGATTCCCCCCAGCTACACGTTCAGGATACCCTCAAAGCCGGCTGCGGCCTTTCCGACGAGGAGGCGGTGCGCATCCTGGCCAGCGAGGCCCCGTACCGCATTGCCGACCTCGTGAACTACCGCGTCCCCTTCGATACCCTTGACGGAGAGGTAGCCCTGACCATGGAAGCGGCCCACAGCATGCCCCGCATCCTCCACGCCGGCGGTGACGCCACCGGCGAGCATATCGAGGTGGCTTTAAGCCGGCAGGTGCGCTCTTCCGGCATCCAGGTGCTGGAGGACTTCCTGGCCACGGAAATCCTGGTGGAAAAGGGGAAGGTGGCCGGCATCCGGGCGCTGGACTGCCGCACCGGCACCATCGAGGAGTTCCCCTGCCGCTACCTGATTCTGGCCACCGGCGGCGCCGGGCAGCTTTTCAAGTACAACACCAACTCGGCCATCGCCACCGGCGACGGCATCGCTCTGGCCTTCAACGCCGGCGCGGAAATCGCCGATATGGAGTTTTTTCAGTTCCATCCCACCGCCCTGCGCATCCCCGGCGTGTTGCCCTTCCTCATCTCGGAGGCGGTCCGCGGGGAGGGGGGAGTGCTCCGTAACGTGGAGGGCTACCGTTTTATGGCGGACTACCACGAGAGGGGCGAACTGGCGCCGCGGGACGTCGTCTCCCGCAGCATCCTTTATGAGATGAAAAAGACCTGCTCGGACAAGGTCTTTCTCGATGTCACCCACCTGCCGGCGCCGACCGTGGCCAGTCGGTTCCCTCACATCTACCGTTTCTGCCTCGACCACGGCCTGGATATCACCCGGAGCCTTATCCCGATAGCGCCGGCCGCCCACTATATGATTGGCGGCATTCGGACCAACACCTGGGGAGAAACGAATATCGCCGGCCTCTTCGCCACCGGGGAGGTCGCCTGCACCGGCGTCCACGGCGCCAACCGCCTCGCTTCCAACTCCCTCCTGGAGGCCATCGTCTTCAGCCGCCGGATAGTGGAGCGGGCCCGGAGCAAGGCCCAGAAAAAGCCGTCCCCCGGCGGCAGGGTCAAGGACGTGTACTCCACGCTCGGTCAGCGGCCGGTCCCCCGGATAGTGCCCCAGCCCAGCCTCACCATCCTGCAGCAGACGCACTGGGACGGGGTGGGCATTATCCGCGACCGCGATGGCCTGAACCAGGCGGCCGGGATGCTGGCGGCCTGGCAGCAGGCCCTGCCCCCACCCACCGACCAGCCTTCCTGCGAGCTGAGCAACCTGGTGCTGACCGGCCGGCTCCTGGCAGAAGCCGCCCTGATTAGGGAGGAGAGCCGGGGGGCCCATTTCCGGACGGACTTCCCGGAGAGCTCGCCGAAGTGGCAGTGCCATATCGTGTGGCGCAAGTAGAAAACCGTCCCCCGCTCCGCTCCCCGGGCGTCCCATTTGAAAAAGCATCCGCCGATGCATTATAAATATATGGGCGGCATGTAAAATATTTCAGGCAAGGAGTACCGCTTTGGCTAAGAAGAAGAAAACGGAGAAACCCCAGCGTGAAATGACCCGGCGCCAGCTGTCCGCGCACCGGCGGCAGGCAAGGCGCCAGCGCATCGTCTATATCGGCGGTGTTGCCGTGATTGCCGTGGTCGTCCTGATTGTCCTGCTGGGCTGGCTCCTGGGCGAGTTCCTGCCCCTGCACCGGACGGTCATCAGGGTGAACGATGCTGGTTTCAACACGGGCTACCTCATCGACGCCGTGGCGACGGCCGCCCTGATTCAGCAGCCCGATGACATCGGCTCGATAGTCGGCGTTACGGCCAGGGGCATCGAGGAGTCCGCGCTCGTCAGGCAGGGCGCCGCCATGCTAGGAATAACCGTCAGCGATGACGATGCCGGGAAGACGCTGGAGTCCGCCGGCCTGCCGGTGAACAGGGCCAGCATCGACCTTATCCGGACCGAGCTGCTGCGGAGCCGGCTCTTTCAGGAGTATTTCGACTCCCAGGTGCCGGGCTCGGCCCCGCAGGTGCATATCATGGCCATGCTCCTGGAGAGCGAGCGGCAGGCGCAGGAGATAAGGAACCGGTTGCAGAACAGCGGGAACTTCACGGCGCTGGCCGAGGAGTATGCGCTCAATTATTATTCCAAAAATGTAAATAAAGGCGACTTCGGCTGGCACCCCGAGGTCGTCCTCAAGGAGCAGCTGGGTTCCACCGTGGCCGCGGGATATGCCTTCGGCGCGGAACCGGGGAGGCTCAGCCAGCCCCTTCCTGAAAAAGAGATTTACAAGCAGGTGGGCTACTGGTTGATAAAGGTCCTGGAAAAGCAGTACGAGGAGGAAGCCCAGGTACAGGCCCTCCTGATAACCAGTGAGGAGGAGGCGGAAAATATCCGGGCCAGGCTGGAAGCCGGCGAGGAGCTGGCGCCGCTGGCCAAGGAATATTCCCACTACAGCCCTTCCCGGGAAAAGGGAGGGGAGCTGGGCCTGGTGGCGCGGGGGGGGATTAGCCCGGCCTTTGATGAATATGTTTTTAATTTGAACGCCGAGATTGGGGTATGGAGCCAGCCCATCCGCGACGACCAGTACTGGACCCAGGGCGGGTACTGGCTGATTAAGATAGTCGATAAGGACGATGACCGGGAGCTTTCCCCGGAAGACAAGAATGTCCTGCTGAACCAGGCTTACCAGGAGTGGGTCAGCCAGCTCTGGCTTCAATCGGCGGCGGAAATCGACGATACTCGTCTCGATGGGGAAGTCCAGGCGCTGGTGGTGGAGAGGGTAACCAGGGACTTGCAGGCATTAGGGAGGCAGGCATGAGCCAGGATAGCATCGGCGTGGGAGTAATCGGCCTGGGGGTGGTAGCCGGACAGGTAGCCCGGGTCCTCACGGAGAGGGCCGGCGACCTCGCGGAGAAGGTCGGCTGCCCCCTGGTGCTGCGTAAAATCAAGGCGCTGCCGGCGGACCTCTCGCGCCCGCTGGCCAGGGAGCTGCCGGCCCGGCTTTTCACCACCGACGACGATAGTTTTTTCAACGAGCCCGGTATAGATATTGTCGTCGAGGCCATCGGCGGGGAGAGACCGGCACTGGACTACCTCAAGCGGGCTATCTCCGGCGGCAAGCACGCCGTCACCTCCAACAAGGAGGTAATCGCCAAGCACGGCCTGGAACTGCTGGCCCTGGCCCGGGAGCACGGGGTCGGCCTCCAGTACGAGGCCAGCGTCGGCGGGGGCATCCCCCTCATCGCCCCGCTGAAGCATGACCTGGTGGCCAATAAAATCAGCGGTATCTTCGCCATCATCAACGGCACCACCAACTACATCCTCACCCGGATGTCCCGGGAAGGCATCGACTTCGCCTCGGCGCTGAAACGGGCGCAGGAGCTCGGCTACGCCGAGGCCAACCCGGAGAACGACGTCGAAGGAATCGACGCCAGCTACAAGCTGGCGATACTGGCCTCGCTGGCCTTTCGGAGTCGGGTGCGTCCACAGGACATCTACCGCGAGGGCATTTCCCGCCTGACCAGTCGGGACTTCCGCTACGCCCGGGACCTGGGTTTCAGCATCAAGCTGCTGGCTATCGCCAAAGAGAGCGGCGGCGCCATCGAGGCCAGGGTGCACCCGGTCTTCCTGCCGGAGAAGTCCTTCCTGGCCAAGGTGGACGGCGTCTATAACGCCGTGCAGGTGGAGACCGACCTCGCCGGCAAGGTGCTCTTCATGGGACAGGGGGCCGGCCCCCTGCCCACCAGCAGCGCCGTGATTGCCGACGTGGTGGCCTCGGCGCGGAAGATTGTCCTGGGCATCGGCAGCGTCTCCGTGTGGAAGGCGGTGGCGGGTAAGCGCATCCGGCCCATGGACGAAATCGAGACGCAGTACTACATCCGGATGAGTGCCGCGGACCGGCCCGGCGTCCTGGCCCGGATTGCCACGGTGTTCGGAGATAATGAGATAAGCATCGCGTCGGCCATCCAGCCGGAATCCGACGACGTAACCCAGACGGCGGAGTTAGTGATTATGACCCACCCCGCCCGCGAGAAGGACGTGCAACAGGCGCTCCGCGAGCTGGACAAGCTGGACGTGGTCCGGGAAATCAGCAATTTCATCCGCGTCGAAGAGATAGAAGGGGGTTAGCGCTGAAAACGGGCGTTCTGGCCAGGTACGGCGATTATTTACCGCTGACTCCCCGTACCCCGCGGTTCACCATCGGGGAGGGGGATACGCCGCTGGTGAGGTGCGATAAGCTGGCGAAAAGGTACGGCGTGGGCGAGCTTTATTTCAAGCTGGAGGGGTGCCACCCCACCGGCTCGTTCAAGGACCGCGGCATGGTGGTGGCCGTGGCCAAGGCGGTGGAGGAGGGGAGCCAGGCCATCATCTGCGCCTCCACGGGCAATACCAGCGCCTCGGCGGCGGCCTTCGCGGCTTATTGCGGGCTCAGCTGCGTCATCATTATCCCCAGGGGCAATATCGCCCAGGGCAAGCTGGCCCAGGCCATCGTGCACGGGGCGAAAATCGTGGCCATCGACGGCAATTTCGACCGCGCCCTGGAGATAGTGCGCCGCCTGGCCGAAAAGCACCCGGTGACGCTGGTCAACTCCCTCAATCCCCACCGCATCGAGGGGCAGAAGACGGCCGCCTTCGAGATTATCGACGTCCTCGGGGAAGCCCCGGACTACCTCTTCCTGCCGGTGGGCAACGCCGGCAACATTACCGCCTACTGGAAGGGCTTCAAGGAGTACCACGCGGCGGGCCGGGCCACGAAAAAGCCGAAGATGTACGGCTTCCAGGCCGAGGGAGCGGCGCCCATCGTCCGCGGCCACCCCATCGAGAAGCCGGAGACGGTGGCCACGGCGATACGCATCGGCAACCCGGCCAGCTGGCAGAAAGCGGTGGCCGCCCGCGACGAGTCCGGCGGCATCATCGACACGGTCAGCGACGCGGAGATACTGGCCGCCCAGAAAATACTGGCGTCAGAGGCCGGGGTCTTCGGGGAGCCGGCTTCGGCCGCCCCGCTGGCCGGCCTCATCAAGCTGGCGGGCCGGGGGGAGGACTTCTCCGGCAAGGTCATCGTCGGCGTGGTGACCGGCACCGGCCTGAAGGACACCGAGGCCGCTTTGAAGGGTGCCGTACCGTTCCTGGAGCTGCCGGCGGACCTGGCGGCGGTGGAGCGCGCCCTGGGCTGGGGATAGGTGAACATCCCCCTTTTTAAAGGGGGAGAGGAGTTGGAGCATGATTGACGAGGCCAGGATTCAGAAGTCGGTTGCCGATATTATAAAAGCCATCGGGGAAGACCCCTCCCGCGAGGGACTGCGGGACACGCCGCAGCGCGTGGCGGAGATGTACACCGAGCTTTTTTGTGGTCTGGAAAAAGACCCCAGGGAAGACCTTGAGGTGGGCTTCGAGCTGGGGCACCGGGAGATGGTGGTCCTCAAGGACATCCCCTTCTACTCCATGTGCGAGCATCACCTGCTGCCCTTTTTCGGGGTGGCCCACGTGGGCTATATCCCCAACGCGGAGGGGCGCATCGTCGGCATCAGCAAGCTGGCGCGGGTGGTGGAGACGATTGCCCGGCGCCCGCAGGTGCAGGAGCGCATGACCACGGATATCGCTGACGCCATCGATGCTGGGATTAAGCCGGCCGGGGTGGCCGTGGTTATCCAGGCGGAGCACCTCTGCATGGTGATGCGCGGCATCAACAAGCCCGGAAGCAACGTGATTACCTCGGCGCTGCGGGGGACGTTCCGCAGCAAGCCGGCCAGTCGCGCCGAGTTCTTCTCGCTGATTCAGGGGAAATAAAAACTGATATGTGATATAATTTTTAAGGTCAGGGAGCTACGCCACCTCAGCAATCGTAGATGAAAATGGCGGAAGACCATATAAATAAGTACCACCGGATCGCCATCGAGCAGCTTAAAAGGTGCGATGAATTGCTGGAGGAGTGCGCGCTGATACTGGACTCGCTGGAGCTTTACTTCGAGACCACCCCGAAGCCCAGCGTGCTGCTCGGCTGGGGATACTGAAGAGCTTCTGGCCGTTTTACCGACGCCGGTAGCCGGAAAGACGGTGAGAAAATGCGGTGCGGCACGCACGGACCACCTTGTGGCGGCGACGGCTTATCCCGCTGGAATTACCCCACCCCCACCCCTCGTGTAATATCTATTCCCACCCGGGCCTCCCTCGCAGCAGCGGCGGCTTAGCCCGGAGGTACCACACCGCCGCCCTTACCATGTTAGTTTTTCCTACCATATGGCACTGTATCATCCATAGCCCTCTTGACAAATCATCCCCTTTTCCTTAAAATAGAAAGTAAAAAGAAAGAAGGAGGGATTTATGAGATTTGTAATTAATAGTCATGGCTACGAAATTAATCGGGATAGTATTCTTAATGCGACGAGAGGCATTGCTCCGAAAGCGTTCGATGGCCGAAATAAGTACTATATAGAACTTCACGGATTAAGGTATCCAATTAAACAACCTATCCACTTGGTAACGGGATTACCTTATACAGGGCCTTTTGGTGCGCAAGACGCTCAGCGCATTTTAAAGAAATTGGGTTTTACAGTCCGCTCATTAGAGGTCGTGAATGGAACAGAGCCGGTACGAAGCACCACTACTGGTGCTGATGTAGAGGGTACTAAGAAGTTCGCTATTACCTTGGAACAGGATGAAGACGGTGTCATCGTCGCCAGCTGTCCCGCACTACCCGGGTGTCATTCTCAGGGGAGAACTGAAGAGGAGGCGATTACCAATATCAGAGAAGCCATCCGCGGTTATATCGCCAGTATGCGTCGGCACGGGGAGCCGATACCCACCATCACCGAGGTACGAGAGGTGGAGGTTGCCGTTTAATGCCTCACCTCCCGGTGATATCAGGAGATGATTTCGCCAGAGCTATGCGGAAGGTGGGCTATCAATGGGACTATTCCGAAGGAAGCCACATGATACTGCTTCACCCATCCAAAGGCAGACTTTCTGTACCAAGACACAAAGAGTTAGGTCGTGGGCTTTTACGAGCTTTGATTCGAGATGCCGGGCTGACGAGGGATGCATTTCTTGAGTTACTCTGAGTCTTTCTGTAATTTCTCTAGATATCCAGGTTGGCGTACTTAGCGTGCGCCTGGATGAAGGCCTTGCGCGGCGGCACCTCGCCGCCCATGAGCATCTGGAAGGTCTCGTCGGCCTTGGTGGCGTCCTCCACGTTCACCTCGAGGATGGTGCGCGTGGCCGGGTTCATGGTGGTCTCCCAGAGCTGCTCCGGCGTCATTTCCCCCAGGCCCTTGTAGCGCTGGAGCTCCGTCTTCCGGGTGGTGATGGTCTTGAGCGTATCGTCTTTTTCCTGCTCGGAATAGACCCATTTCAGGCCGTCGGTGGTCTTGATGCGGTAGAGAGGCGGCTGGGCGATGAAGAGGTGCTTGGTGCTGATGAGCTCCATCATGTGGCGGAAGAAGAAGGTCAGCAGGAGAGTGCGGATGTGCGAGCCATCAACATCGGCGTCCGTCATCAGGATGACCCGACCGTACCGCAGGCGGGCGGGGTCGAAATCGTCGTCGATGCCGGTGCCGAGGGCGGTGACGATGGTGCGGATTTCCTCGTTGGCCAGCATCCTGTCCATGGGGGCCTTTTCCACGTTGAGGATTTTCCCGCGCAGGGGGAGTATCGCCTGGAAGCGGCGGTTGCGGCCCTGCTTGGCCGAGCCGCCGGCGGAGTCGCCCTCCACCAGGTACAGCTCGCACTGCTCCGGGTCCCTCTCGGAGCAGTCGGCCAGCTTGCCGGGCAGGGTGCCGGTCTCGAGGCCGCTCTTGCGGATAATGAGGTCCCGCGCCTTACGGGCGGCCTCGCGGGCCTTGGCGGCGGTGATGCATTTCTCGATTATTTTCCTGGCGTCGTCGGGGTGCTCCTCCAGGTAGAGGGCCAGCCCTTCGTTGACGACGCTCTCCACCTGGCTCTTGACCTCGATGTTGCCCAGCTTGCCCTTGGTCTGCCCCTCGAACTGCGGCTCGGGGAGCTTGACGCTGATGATGGCCGTCAGCCCCTCCCGGACGTCCTCGCCGGTGAGGTTGGTGTCGTCCTCCTTGAGCACCTTGCTCTTCTTGGCGTAGTCGTTGAGGACGCGGGTCAGCGCCGAGCGGAAGCCGGTGATATGGGTCCCGCCGTCGACGGTGTTGACGCAGTTGGCGAAGCTGAAGGCCGACTCGTTAAAGCCATCGTTGTACTGGAGGGCCACCTCCACCTGGGTGCTGTTGACGGCCTTGGAGATGTAGATAGGCACCGGGTGCCGCACGACGCGGTTGCGGTTGAGGTGGCGCACGAAGCCGGTAATGCCCCCCTCGAAGTAGAAGGTCCGCTCCAGGTCTTTCTTCTCGTCGCGGAGGGTTATCTCCACGCTCTTGTTGAGATAGGCCATCTCCCGCAGGCGCTCGCTTATCGTGTTGAAATCGTAGCTGATTTCCGCGAATATCTCGCGGTCGGCCAGGAAGGTGAAGGTAGTGCCGGTGTCCGCGGCTTCGCCGATTATCTGCACCGGTCCCTGGGGTACGCCGCGCCGGTACTCCTGGTGGTAGACCTTGCCGTCACGCCGGACATCGACCGTGCACCACTCCGAGAGGGCGTTGACCACCGAGGCGCCGACGCCGTGGAGGCCGCCGGATACGGCGTATGTCTTGCCGCCGAACTTGGCCCCGGCATGGAGCACCGTCATCACCGTTTCCAGGGCGGAGACCTTGGTGGTGGAGTGGATTTCCACGGGAATGCCGCGCCCGTTGTCCACCACACTGACGGAGTTGTCCTCCTTGATGGTGACCAGGATGCGGTCGCAGCAGCCGGCCATGGCCTCGTCGATGCTGTTATAGGCCACCTCGTAGACGAGGTGGTGCAGGCCCCGCTGGTCCGTGCTGCCGATGTACATGCCGGGGCGGCGGCGCACCGCTTCCCGCCCCCCGAGCACCTGGATGTCCTCGGCGGTGTACCGGTTAGGATTACGCGGCGGTTTGGGCATTCCCATACATTATTCTACGAACCTCTTACGCCAAGAAATATTTCAACGCAAGGCGCAAACCGGCGGGAACGGGGAACCCGCGCCGCCGGGGCGGCATCCTGACGGGCCGGCCGGTTGAAACAAAACATGCATATCAGCCTTTTTTATTTTAACACAATTTAGCTACGTAGTAAAGCTAATCAACCGGGTAAGAGCGGGACCCGGGAGATTGCTAAAAGATTGTTAATCTTCGGGGATTAAGGTATAATAGCGCCGCTTTATCTTGAAACCAGAAGGTCCCGAAGCTAGAATATATCGGACATCCGGGTGCACAACCCGTGAGGGAGGCAGCATGATAACCGAAGATGAGGTATTCCGCCTGGGGAGCCGGGAGAAGGCCTGGAACAAGTACTGCGGCTTCCTCGACCTGTCCCTGCCGGAGTTCATGGAGATCCAGGAGCAGCTCCTCCTCAAGCAGATTGACCTGGTCGGTGACAGCCCCCTGGCCCGGCAGTTCATGCCGTCCAAGCCCGCCAGCGTGGCGGAGTTCCGCGAGACCGTTCCTCTGACCACCTACGACGATTACGCCTGGGCCCTGAGGGAGAAGAACGAGGCGGTCCTGGCGCTCAAGCCTTACTGCTGGGCGCATACCTCGGGGCGGGGCGGCACACCCAAGTGGGTGCCCTACACCGACCGCGCCATCGAGATGTTCAGCAACGTGGGGGTGGCCTCCATCATCCTGGCCTGCGCCAGCCGCAAGGGCGAGGTCAACTTCGGGAGCGGCATCCGGATACTGACCAACCTGCCCCCCGCCCCTTACATGACGGGACTGCTCGCCGATATCCTGGTGCCGCGGATGGGCGCCCGCATTATCCCACCCCCGGACGAGTATGCCGACGCCGACTTCGAGACGAAGATACGGGCCGGCTTCGCCATCGCGCTGCGCTCCGGCGTGGACGTGCTGACCTCCATGTCCAGCGTCCTGCTCAAGATGGGCGAGCGCTTCACGGAAAGCTCGGGCAGCCTCAAGCTGAGCCGGGGCATGCTGCACCCCGTGATAATGTGGCGACTGCTCACCGCCTGGCTGCGCAGCAAGCGCGAGCGCCGTACCATGCTCCCGCGCGACCTCTGGCCACTGAAAGGGCTCTCCTGCTACGGCATGGACACCGGCATCTACCGCGAGCGGCTGAAGTATTACTGGGGGAAGGAGCCCTTCGAGAGCTACGGCGCCACCGAGACGGGGCTGATTGCCACCCACGCCTGGAACAAGAAATACATGACCTTCGTGCCCTCGTTCTGCTTCCTGGAGTTCATCCCCGAGGAGGACTGGCTCAAGAGCCGGGAAGATAAAGCCTTCCGGCCCCGCACCGTCCTCCTCGACGAGGTCAAGCCCGGCCACCGCTACGAGGTGGTTACCACCAATTTTCACGGCATGCCATTCCTGCGCTACCGCCTCGGCGACCTGGTGAGAATCGTGGCCATGGAGGACCGGGAGGCCGGCATCAGGCTGCCGCAGATGAGCTTCGAGAGCCGCGCCGATGACATCATCGATATCGCCGGCTTTGCGCGGCTGGACGAAAAGACCGTCTGGCAGGCCCTCGTCAATGCGGGGGCGGCCTTCGAGGACTGGGCGGCCCGCAAGGAGTACGAAGACAGCAAACCGGTGCTGCGACTCTACATCGAGCTGAAAAAGGCGGTTGACGCCGGCGAGCTGGCCGGGAGAATCCACCGGGAGCTGGGGGCCATCAACCGGGACTACGCTAACCTGGAAAGCATGCTCGGCGTTATGCCCCTGCGCCTTTATCTTCTCGCCGGGGGCAGCTTTCAAAGGTACCTGGAGGAAAAACGCCGGGAAGGGGTCAACCTGGCCCAGCTCAAGCCGCCTCACATGAATGCTTCCGACGCTATTATCGAGAGTCTCCGGAAAACCGCGCCGGATACTAATTAAGGGTTAAAATGAGCGCTTACCTGGTATTGCCGCTGGTACAGGCCTTTTGCGGCCTCGTCCTGGCTGCCATCGTGTGGCGGGGGCCTTTCACGCACCGCCTGTTCTCCTTCTTTCTCATCTGCCTGGCCCTCTGGGGCATCATCATCTTCGGCATGAGGGCCAGCCCGGACATCGAGCGGGCCTTTTTCTGGGACCGGCTGGTGATACCGCTGAGCCCGCTGATGACGGTGCTCTTCTATCATTTCTCCGTGCGCTATACCGGAACCCGGATAAACAGTAATATCCTGCCCCTCTTCTATTCCTTCTTTCTTATCTCCATCCCTCTGGCCGCCGCCGGGCTCATCTTCAGCGGCATGCAGGTGAAGTCGTACGGCTACGCTCCCATCTTCGGGCCGGTCTGGCCGGTATGGATACTGCTCCTCTATGCTATCACCATCATGACGCTGCTGAACTTCATCCGGGCACGGCGGGCGATCAGCTACGGGGAGGAGCGGAACCGGCTCAGCTACATCATCGTCGGCATCATCATCAGCCTGGTCGGCGGCATCTTTGACGCCCTGCCGGTATTAGGGCTGCCGCTTTACCCCGGCGCCATCCTGGCCACCATCGTCTTTTGCGTCCTCACCACGATTGCCATCATGAGGTATAATCTCCTGGATATCAACTTCCTCCTGCGCAAGACCACCGCCTATCTCCTGACCAGCACCATCGTGGCCGTGCCGGTCGCCGGGCTGTTCTTTCTGGCCGTCAACATTCCTCAAGATTCGCCGCTGGAGCCGTGGCTGTACGTGGCGCTCATCATCCTGCTGGCCATCGCCATGCCGGCCCTGTGGGGGCAGGTCCAGAACCGGGTGGACCGCTGGTATTACCGTGACCGCTATAACTATCTCAAGGCCCTGGAGGCCTTCAGCTGGCATACCCAGAGCCTTTCCGACTTTGCCGGGGTGGGACATAGCACGGTCGGGATGGTGGCCGGGGCGCTGCACGCTTCCAGCGTGTACCTCCTGCAGCCGCTCTCCCGGAGCGCCGATTTCCGGGTGGCCTATGCCGCCGGCGGGGAGGCCAGGGAAGCCCCGGGGGTTGTCTTTAAGGCCGGGGGTCCGCTGCTCGCCTGGTTGAAGCACTCCGGGGGTGTCCTGCGCTACCGGGATATCGAGGTTATTCCGCAGTTGCAGAACGTTATCTGGGAAGAGAAGGAGTGCCTGAAGGGAATCGGCGCGGAGCTTATCGCCCCGTTGAAGTCGCGCGGCGGCGAGGTATCCGGGCTGCTCCTCGTGGGCAGGAAACTCTCCGGGCAGCCTTACGGCGTCGAGGACGTGCAGCTGGTGACCACCATCAGCCATCAGATTGCCGTTACCCTGGAGAATATGCGATTGTACCAGGATATCGTCGATGCCCGGGAGAGCCTGGAGACCTGGCTGAACGGCATGAACAACGGTGTGATGATTATCGATATGAACCGTAAGGTGCGGTTTATGAATGAAGCCGCCCGGAAGGCCTTCGGCGATGACGGTCATCAGGAATGCTGGAAGGTCCTGGGACGGGAAGGGATATGCCCGGACTGCCCCATCCCGGAGTCCCCGGATGGTAAAATATCCCATCCCCGGCACATCGGCGACCGGACGATAAAGGGCCGGGAATACGAGGTGGCCATGGCGCCCCTGCTGAACCCGGACGGCAGCACGTCGCTCATTTCGGTTTTTCGGGACATTACGGAAAGAAAGCGGCTGGAGGAGGAGATTATCGAGGCCAGGGTCAAGATAGGGACCCTGAGGCAGTCGGAGCAGCTGAAGGATGACCTCCTCTCCATGGTGTCCCACGAGCTCCGCACACCCCTGGCCATTATCAAGGGCTATACCACCACCTTCCTGCGCAACTCCGGGGGATGGGGCGATAAAAAGGACCTGGACTTCCTGCTGGACATCGACCAGGAGACCGACTATTTGACGAAGCTGGTGGGGAACCTGCTGGACATGTCCCGCCTCGATGCCGGCGCCGTGGTGTTGGATAAGGACTGGTACCAGCTCGCCGAGATTCTGGAGTGGGCGGACCGGGCTTTAAAAACGGTCACCCGGGACCACCGGGTTAAGGTGGTGATACCGCCCGGGCTGCCGGATATTTACGTGGACCGGATACGCCTCGGGCAGGTGCTGACGAACCTCTGTGAAAACGCGGCCAAATATTCGGCCAAGGGGAGCCGGATTACCATCGCCGCCGAGCTCTCCGGCGCTTCCGTTATCATCAGCGTTAGCGACGAGGGCAAGGGGATACCACCGCAGAATCGGGAAAGGGTCTTCGAGCGCTTCTACCGTGTCCGGAGCAACAAGGACCCGGAAAAGGGTATCGGGCTGGGGCTGTCCATTTGCCGCGCCATCGTCGAGTCCCACGGTGGCCGCATCTGGGTGGAGAGTGAAGAGGGCCGGGGTTCCCGGTTCAGTTTCAGCCTGCCGGTAAGTGAGAAGGAGAATACCCGGCTTAAGTTACGCTAGCGCCGGGGTGATACGGCTATGGGTCATACTTATATCCTCGTGGTTGATGACGACGAGAAGATATTGAAATTCCTGAGCTACAACCTGGCCCGGGAAGGGTGGCATATTCTCACCGCCCGGGACGGGGCGGAAGCCCTGCAGGCGGTGGAAAAAGAGCCGCTCGACCTCGTTTTACTGGACATCATGCTGCCCAGGGTGGACGGCTTTGAGGTCTGCCGCCGCCTCCGGCAGTTTTCCCAGGTCCCCATCATCGGGCTCAGCGCCCGGGGTGACGTCGCCGACAAGGTAAGGTGCCTGGACCTGGGGGCGGACGACTACATCACCAAGCCCTTCGGCGTCGACGAGCTTATCGCCCGCATCAGGGCGGTCATGCGGCGCAACAAGGTGGACGATACCGCGCCGGTGAAGACATCGTTCCAGGGCGGCGACGTGGAAATCGACTTCGTGGCGCGGCGGGTGACCGTGGCCGGAAGGGAAGCCAGACTGACGCCGACGGAGTTCAAGCTCCTGCGCGAGCTGGTGCTGGGCGAGGGGCAGGCGCTCAGCCACCGCCACCTCCTCGGCAAAATCTGGGGGCCGGAATACAAGACGGAGCGGGAGTACCTCCACGTCTATATCGGCCACCTGCGCATCAAGCTGGAAGCCGACCCCAAGAACCCCCGCTATATCCTCAGCGTGCCCGGCGTGGGCTACCGGTTCCAGAATAACT
>MGNX01000070.1 GCA_001796935.1 Chloroflexi bacterium RBG_16_60_22 | reverse complement strand
GGAAAGAAAGGACCAGGTTGCTGGAAGACCATGAGGCCATCAGGGCGCACATGAATTTCCTCGCCAAATCGCTGGACAAAATGTCGGATAAGTCGGTCGATGTCAAAGAGCGGCTATGGAGCTACCGCCAGGGGCTGCACGATTTCCGCGAGGCCGTCCTCAACCACATTGAGCGCGACGAGGCCATTTTCCGGGCACTTCTCAAAAACGCACCCGTGGATGAGTCGCTCGCGGAACATGACGATATTCACGAGCTGGTGGCCCTCGCCATCCGCGCGGCGGACTACGCCATTAATCATGAATTAAGCCAGGCGGAGATGAACCAGTGCGCCTTGAAGATAAAAACGGTGTTTACCCGCGCCTGCCAGCTCATTCAAGAGCATACGGCTAAAGAGGACGAGCTGCTCAAGCGGCTGTCCAGAGACGCCTGAGCCAGCCGGGGGTGAATTAAATCAACATCTTCCAGAAAGCGCTCCGGCGCACCCACGATACCTGGTTCGGGCGGGCCATGGGCCTGCTCGAGGGCAAGTCCGTTAATGACGCCGTCTGGGACGAGCTGGAAGAGCTCCTCATCTCCGCGGACGTGGGCGTCGGCACCACGGAAAAGCTTATCTCCCGGGTCAGGCAGCGCGCCGCCGATGAAAAGCTCGGCGGACCGCAGGTGAGCGCCGCCCTCAAAGAGGAGATGGTGCGCATCCTCAGCGTTCCCCCCCGCCCGCCGACCGATAATCCGCCGCCCCGGGTCATCCTGCTGGTCGGCGTCAACGGCAGCGGCAAGACCACCTCCATCGCCAAGCTGGCCCGTAAGCTCAGGAAAGAAGGCCAGAGCGTCCTGCTGGCGGCGGCGGATACCTTCCGCGCCGCGGCCATCGACCAGCTTAAAAAGCAGGGGGAAAGGGTGGGGGTGGAAGTCATCGCCCACCAGCCGGGGGCCGACCCCGGGGCCGTGGTCTATGACGCCCTCCAGGCGGCGCGGAGCCGGAAGATTGACAACGTGATAATCGATACCGCGGGCCGACTCCACACCAAGTATAATCTCATGGAGGAGCTGAAAAAGGTGAGGCGCGTGGCCGCCAAGCTGGATGCCGCCGCCCCCCACGAGGTTATCCTGGTGCTGGACGCTACCACCGGACAGAACGGACTGACGCAGGCCCGCTACTTCACGGAGGCGGTCGGCGTGACCGGAATCTTCCTGGCCAAGCTCGACGGCACGGCCAAGGGGGGCATCGTGCTGGCTATCTGCGACGAGCTGGCCGTCCCCATCCAGCTCATCGGGGTTGGCGAGGGGCTGGAGGATATGGTAACCTTTGATGCCGGGGCCTTCGTCGAAGCGCTGTGCTCCTGAGACATTAAGAGCGAGATGATTTACTGGCCTTTAAGTCCCATCGCCTTTACCATCGGGCCCATTACCGTCGCCTGGTACGGCATCTTCGTCGCCCTGGCGGTGATAACCCTGGTGGTCTGGGCGCTGGCGGCGGCGAGGAAGGACGACCGTCTCAGCTATGATATCGTCATCAACGCGGCCATCGTCGGTATCCCGTCCGGCATCATCGGGGCGCGCCTGCTCCACGTCATCGACTACTGGAGCTACTACAGCCAGCACCCGAACGAGATAGTCGGCGGGGCCGGGCTGGCCATCTACGGGGCGGTGCTGGGGGCGGCCCTGGGCATCTGGATATACAGTCGGTTCCGCAAAATATCCTTCGGTCACCTGGCGGACGTCATCGCCCCCGGCATTATCCTGGCCCAGGCCATCGGGAGGGTCGGCTGCACCTTCAACGGCTGCTGCTACGGCCTGGAGACGGATATTTTCTGCGCCATCGTCTATACCAACCCGGCCAGCAACGGCCCGGTGGGCATCCCGGTCCACCCCACCCAGATTTACGAGATAATCTATAACCTGATAGTCTTCGTGGTGCTGCTGCTGTTGCGGGGGCGGTTCCGCCCGGACGGCTCGCTGTTCCTCATCTACCTGACGCTCTACTCACTGTGGCGCTTCGGCATCGATTTCATCCGGGAGGGCACGCCCTTCCTCTTCGGCCTCCACGAAGCGCAGGTTATTTCCATCATCGTGCTGGTCATCGCCGTAACCCGGCTGGCCCTGCGGACGCGCCGGGTAAGCCAGGGAGAGGCAAGCTGAAGCGACCGAGGAGGTAATATGATAGACATCGGTATCCTGGCGGTGATTATCTGGTTGGGGTGCTTCGTGGTGGTGGGCGTAGACTCCGGCTGGCGCAGAATCAGCCCTGTCTTCTGGCTGCTGGCGGGGCTGTTCGGCGGGCCGTTCGCGCTGCTGGCCTACGGGATGGTGCGGGAGAGGCGCGGCTAGTTACCCCCCGCTCCCCTTGAAGTCCAGGACGTTCAGCCTCAGCTGGTTGCGGCCGCCCCAGCGGTCGATTTCCAGGTTATAGACGACGTCCAGCCGGTCCGCCATCTGGTCGAGGTGGTCCCGCAGGCGGAAGGCCACGCCGTCGAAGACCGCGCCCCCCTGCCTCAGCTTCATTCTCAGGTGCTCGCCGCCGTTGCCCATGGTGCGCCGCTCCAGCACCTCCACCCCCCGGCTCAAGAAGATGGGCACCGGGTTGCCGATGCCGAAGGGGGACAGCTGCTGCGTTACCGGGTAGGTATCCCCGCCGAGCTCGGGCAGCGTCAGCACGGCGTCGATATCCAGGTGGGGGCGCAGCTCGACGCCGGCCAGCGATTCAGCCACCGCCGCCGCCAGGCCCTCCTCGAGCTGCGGCAGGTTCTTCGTGGGCATGGTGAATCCGGCCGCCGCGGCGTGCCCGCCGTAGCGGGACAGGAGGTGGCCGAAACGGTTCAGGCCCTCGATGATGTTGAACTCCGGGACGCTGCGGCAGCTGCCGTGGCTGACCGTATCGGCGGTATGCACCACCACCGAGGGACGGTAGAACTCCTCGGTGAGCCGACTCGCCACCAGGCCGGCGATGCCCATGGGGTACTCGTTATCGGCGGTGAGGAGCAGCGGCGGCAGCCCCCGGGCGATGACCTGCTCCCGGGCCCGGGCCAGCGTGGCGGTGGTCAGCTTCTGTCGCTCCTCGTTTTTCCTGGCCAGCCAGACCGCCAGCTCCTGCGCCTCCTGGGGCGAATCGGTGACCAGCAGGTTATAGCCCGTCAGGCCGTCGGCGAGGCGGCCGGCGGCGTTGAGGCAGGGGGCGATGACCCAGGCGATGCGTTCGGCATCGATGCTGCCGGCCTCGATTCTCGTCTGGAGCATCAGCTCCCCGATGCCGAGGCGGGGCCGTTCGTTGAGGAGCTTGAGGCCCTGCTTGATGAGGTAGCGGTTCTCGCCCAGCGGCGGCGACATATCGGCGATGGTGCCGATGGCTACCAGGTCCGTCACGATGTCCAGTCGGTCCTCTTTCCCGAGGCTGCGGTAGAGCGCCTGGAGCAGCTTATAGGCCACTCCCACCCCCGCCAGCTGGGAGAAAGGATAAGTCGAGCTACCCAGCTTGGGGTCGATGACGGCCACGGCCTCCGGCACCTCGTCCAGGGGGCTGTGGTGGTCGGTGATGATGATATCCAGCCCGAGCTTTTTTGCCTTTTTCGCCTCGGTGACGTCGGTCACGCCGCAGTCCACGGTGACGACCAGGCTGACGCCCTGCTCGTGAAGTCGTTTGAGGACGGTGGCGGTCAGCCCGTGTCCCTCGGTCTGGCGGTGGGGGATATAGGGGACGGTATTCCCGTTGAGGAGAGACAGCCCCTGCACCATAAGAGCCGTGGCGGTAATGCCGTCGGCATCAAAGTCGCCGTAGATGCCGATGGTCTCGCCGGAGAGCAGGGCCCGGTAGAGCCGGCTGACGGCCGGCCGCATGTCCGGCAGCAGAAAGGGGTCGGCGGAGAGGCTGCGGTCACTGGCCAGGAACGACTCGAAGTCCTCGGGCCGGGAGACGCCGCGGTTGTAGAGGAGCTGCACCAGCAGCGGGGACAAAGCGGAACCGCTGTCCTTCGCCGGAAGGACCGGTGCGGCCGGCAGAAGGTTCCAGCGTTGGTGGCTCAAGTCTGTTCCCCGTTATATCTCCTTAGAACCAGTACCGAATTGTGGCCGCCGAAGCCGAAGGAGTTGGTCAGGGCAATGTCAACATTGGCCTGGCGGGCAGTATTGGGCACGTAGTCAAGGTCGCAGGCGGGGTCGGGGTTCTCATAGTTAATCGTCGGCGGGATGACCCCCTTGAGAATGGTCATGATGCAGATGGCCGGCTCGATGGCGCCGGCGCAGCCGATAAGGTGGCCGGTCATCGACTTCGTCGAGCTGATGGGCACCTTGTAAGCGCGGTCGCCGAAGGTGGACTTGATGGCCTTGGTCTCCATGGCGTCGTTGAGTTGCGTGGAGGTGCCGTGGGCGTTGATGTAATCGACCTCGTCAGGGGCGATGCCGGCCTTCTTCAGGGCGTTCTGCATGGCCCGGGCGGCGCCGGAACCGTTCTCCAGCGGCTGGGTGACGTGAAACGAGTCCGAGGTGGCGCCGTAGCCGACGATTTCCGCCAGAATATTGGCGTTACGCTTGCGGGCATGCTCCAGGCTCTCCAGGATAAGGACGACGGCCCCCTCGCTCATGACGAATCCGTCGCGCTCCGCATCGAAGGGGCGGGAGGCTTTCTGCGGGGCATCGTTGCGGGTGGAGAGGGCCTTGAGGGCAGTGAAGGCGGTGATGCCCAGCGGGTTGATGATAGACTCGGCACCGCCGGCCATCATGACCTCGGCCTCGCCGTGCCGGATGAGCTCGTAGGCCACCCCGATGGCGTCCGACCCGCTGGAGCAGGCCGACGTGGTACAGAAATTCGGCCCCCTGACACCCAGCGCGATGGATATCTGGGCGGCGGCGATATCCGCTATCATCATCGGCGCCAGGAAGGGGCTGACCCGGTCCGGCCCCTTTTCGATGAGTATCTGGGCCTGCTCGAAGAGCGTGGTCAGCCCGCCGATGCCGCTGCCGATGAAGACGCCGATATCGTCCTGGTTGCTCTCGTCTATTTTGAGGTCGGCGTTCTTGACCGCCTGGTATCCGGCGGCCACGGCCAGCTGGGCGAAGCGGTCCATGCGGCGGACATCCTTGCGGCTGATGTAGTCGGAGGGCTCGAATCCCTTGACCTCGCCGGCGAACTTGGTCTCCATCCTGGCGGCGTCGAAGAGGGTGATATAGTCAATGCCGGACTTCCCGGCGATGAGGTTTTCCCAGGTAGTGTTCATATCCAGGCCGAGCGGGGACAGCGCCCCGATGCCGGTAACGACGACCCTGCTAATGTGGCTGTTAATGGTAGTACCCTCCTTGGTTTACATCCGCGAGAGATGCTTTTTCACATTCAAATATGAGTTAATTCTGGCATATTTCCGGCCAATTTTCAAGTCTGGGGCGTCCTTTCAGAGATGAAAGGGTGCAGTTGTCCGTCAACGCCGGACGAGAGCGGCGCAGGGGAAAGCCGCGGAAGGACTGGCCGGGTCGTTGAGACTGCCCGGATTGAGGCAGCAGGGCCCGCAGCGGGGACGGGTGCGGCAGACGTCCTTTCCCAGCTGCACGAGCAGGGCGTGATATTCGTTGTACAGGCTGGCGTCCGCCGGGAGGTTGTCCGTAAAGAGGGCCTGGCAGGCGGCATAAGTACACTTCCCGGTATCCAGTCCCAGACGCCCGACGATACGGCGCGTATAGGCATCAATCACGAAGCTGGGCTTGCCCGCGGCATAGAGCAGAATGGAGTCGGCGGTCTCCTCCCCTATCCCGTAGATGCCCAGGAGCTGCCGGCGCAGCACGCCGGTGTCCACGGCGAGCATCCCGTCCAAGTCGTCCCGGTATTCCTCCCCGAGCCACCGGACGAAGGCCTTGAGCTTGCGCGCCTTGACGTTGTAGTAGCCGCAGGAGTAGATGAGCCGGGCCAGTTCATCCCCGGGGAGACTGCGCAGGCCGGCCGGG
>MGNX01000069.1:7263-9392 GCA_001796935.1 Chloroflexi bacterium RBG_16_60_22 | reverse complement strand
GACCAGCGCGTGGGTAAGGTCGAGGAGTGCCTGGTTTTGGGCGACCCACTGCGGGACTTCGATGCGGGCAATCTCGTCACCGGCGCGCAGGTAAAAGAAATGGACGCGGTGCTCCCCGTAGTGCCGGACTATCTTCGAGGGGCTGACGAACAGCGCCGACCGTTCTCCATCCCCGAGCAGCTCCATAAAAAGGTCGCGGTCGCGCACGCCGGCCACCGCCTCGCAGTCGCGCCCTTTCCCCGGCGGGCAGTCGCGGTCGCAGTCGGGGATGTCATTGGGGCAGACGGCCAGCCGCAGGACGTTGACGACGTCCGTGCTGCGGGGGAAGCTGATGTAGCTGGCCACCGCCAGAGGGCGGTCGGCGTTGAGCTTTTGCATGACGTCGAGACATTTAAGCAGGCCGCGGTGCAGCAGGGCGTCCGTGACGAACTCCGGGTAGCCCTCGAGTCCCCAGAGGAGCAGCGTGCCGTCGAGCAGGGCCAGCGTCCTGGTGCCGGGGGGCAGCTCCGCGGCGAGCTCGGCCAGGCGGCGGCATTCCTCGGCGGAGCGCTTGATGCCCAGGATGGTGCCCTCGACCACCTGCTCGCGCCCGCCGCCAGGAGGAGTAATCACCAGGTCATTATCGTCGGAGTAGAGACGGGGAGCGCTGGAGAGCGCGGCGTCCGGCCGGGGGCCGTAGCGGATGACCGCCGCGCCGATGTTTATCAGGTAGCAGCGGGTGGCGCGGTGGCGGTCGACGTCGATGTGGGAGCCGTCGGCGCCGATGACGGTGAAGTCGGGCGGGGCGGGGGGTTCGGGGTAGCGTTTATCGAGGCCATCGACCAGCTCGGCGACGAGCCAGGTCGTCCTGGCGGCGGCGATTTTCTTCCTGAGGTCGGCCAGGTCGATGGCGGGGTCGCCCACGGTTTTCAGGGCGAAGCCGAGGCGTTTCTCACGCTCGGCACGGTTGTCCCGCAGCACCGATATCATGGCGCCGACCTGCGCGGCGACCCTGGTCAGGTCCAGTGACAATGGTAAGGCTCCCTTTTTGCCTTAGTATAGTGCAATAGTTGGGTGAACTCAAGCGGGACTTCACGGCCTAAGCCGCCGCTGCCCTTTCTGTCATTCCGGCGAAAGCCGGAATCCAGGTCCAACCTCACCCCCTGTGTCCCCCTCTCCTGACGAGGTGTCACAGGAGAGGGGGAGGAAAAGAAAGAGGGGCTGTCGCCCCTCTTAGACACCCCATAATTGTCATTCCGGCGAAAGCCGGAATCCAGATTATGCCTCACCCCCTCTATCCCCCTCTCCTTACGAGGTGTTACAGGAGAAGAGGAAGAATTGAAAGAGGGGTTTCACCCCTCTTAGACGCCCCACAATTGTCATTCTGAGGAGTCCTCCGCAGGAGGACGACGTGAGAATCCAGGGGTGGGGAGGAAAAATCCCCCTTAGTCCCCCTTTTTCAAAGGGGGAAACTGGGGGCGGAAATCTACGGGCTAAGCCGCAGACGCAGCGAGGGTGGTCAGGGTGGGAATAGATATCTACGAGGGGCGGGGTAATACCATCAACCGGCACCGGGAAATATCGCTGAAAAAGTTTGACACCAAATACCCTGAAACGGTAATCTGATAATGCTAATCCTATACAACTCCGGAGCCGGAACAGGAGGTCCCGCATGAAAAAAGTAGCTGTGGTCGGCGTGGGCGAGACGAAGTTCAGCGGCCCGCAGGAAAAGACGGAGGTCGAGCTCTTCGCCGAGGCCGCCATGGAAGCCATTACCGGGTCCAATCTCAAGCCGAAAGATATCAAGGCATTGTTCGTCGGCAACGTCCTGGGCGACTTCTCCGAGGGGCAGGGCATGGTGCAGGCCTTCGCCGCCGATAATATCGGCTGCCAGGGCGTACCGGCCAACCGCTACGAGGGCGCCTGCGCCTCGGCCAGCATGGCCGTCCGGGACGCCTTCATCTGGGTGGCCTCCGGCTACTACGACATCGTCCTGGCCGGCGGCGTCGAGAGGGCGGCCACCATGGGCACCGCCCTGGCCACGCGGACCTTCGCCATGTTCTCCGATGCCCGCTACGAGTACCCCGCCGGCATCACCTTCCCGGCCGTCTTCGCCATGCTCTCCCACCTCTACGCGGATACCTATAAAA
>MGNX01000069.1:0-7133 GCA_001796935.1 Chloroflexi bacterium RBG_16_60_22 | reverse complement strand
GTGGTGTCCACGCCGCTGACCCTGCATGACTGCTGTCCCTTCTCCGACGGCGCCGCCGCCGTGGTGCTGGCCTCGGAGGAGGTCGCCAGAAAGCTCACGAACAAGCCGGTCTACCTCACCGGCGTGGGGCAGTCGTCGTCCGGGCCGCTGTCCAACCAGAACGATTACCTGCCGCGCATCCGGGCGCGGGAGATATCGTCGAAGCAGGCCTACGACATGGCCGGGGTGAAGCCGCGGGACATCGACCTCTGTGAGCTGCACGACTGCTTCAGCATCGCCAGCCTGATTGCCGCCGAGAGCCTCGGCTTCTTCGACTACGGTAAGGCCGGAGAGGCCTGGGAGAAGGGGGAGGCGGATATCGGCGGTAAAGTGGCCATCAATCCCTCCGGCGGGCTGAAGTCCAAGGGACACCCCATCGGCGCCACCGGGGCGGGCCAGGTCTATGAGGTGGTCAAGCAGCTGCGCGGCGAGGTGGAGCCGGAGCGCCAGGTACCGGACGCCCGGACCGGCCTGACCGATACGCTGGGCGGCGACGGCGGTACGCTGGTCAACATGATTTTCCAGCGGGGCTGGTAATGTCCCCCTGGGTACGGTGAGATGGAGGCTGGACATGGAATATAAGCTGATTTTTAAAGACTATAACGAAGCTCTCAAGCAGGACAGGCTGCTGGGACTCAAGTGCCGGGCCTGCGGCGCCATCACCATACCGCCCAAGATGGTCTGCCGCCAGTGCGCCAGCCCGGATATGGAGATAATCGAGCTGAAGGGCAGCGGTAAAATCAGGACCTTCACCACGGTTTTCGTCGCCTCGGAGGGGCGGGAAGAAGAGATACCCTATACTATCGTCATGGTGGAGCTGGATGATGGCCCCTGGATGATGGGCAACCTGGACGGCATCGACCCCAAAGAGGCGTCCATGGAGCTCATCGGGAAAAAGGTGAAGATGGGGCACCGGGTCTTCCCCGGCGATAAGTACTCCGCCGGCGAGGGCGCCCGGCCGCTTTTCAGCCTGGTTAACTGACGGAATAAAGTTACTTACCCCTCGCGCAGCAGGTGGCGGGCAATGGTCAGCCGCATTATCTCCGAGGTACCCTCGTAGATTTCTGTAATCTTGGCGTCGCGGAAATAGCGCTCCACCGGATAGTCCCTGGTATAGCCGTAGCCGCCGTGAATCTGCAGTGCTTTATCGGTGACGAACCCGGAGACCTCCGAGGCGAAGACCTTGGCCATGGCCGCCTCCTTGATAAACGGCTGGCCGCGGTCGCTGAGGCAGGCCGCCCGGTAGGTCAGTAAACGGGCAGCGTCAATCTGCGTGGCCATGTCCGCCAGCATCCACTGAATCGCCTGGAAGCTGGCGATGGGCTGACCGAACTGGCGGCGCCCCCGGGCGTAGTTCAGGGCCGCCTCGTAGGCCGCCCGCGAAATGCCCACGGCCTCCGCGCCGACGGTCACCCGGCTGACGTCCAGCGCGTCCAGCGCAATCTTCAGTCCCTGCCCCTCCTGGCCGAGCCGGGCCTCCTTAGGAACAAAGCAGTCCTGAAAGATGAGCTCGGTGGAGGTCAGGCCGTGGAGGCCCATCTTTTTCTCCGGCTGACCGGCGGAAAAACCCGGCGTCTGTTTGTCCAGGACGAAGGCGGTGACCCCGCGCCCGCCCAGCGACCGGTCCACGGTGGCGAAGACCACTACCGTCTGCGCCCGGTCGCCGATGCTGATGAAGAGCTTGTTGCCGTTGATGATGTAGCCGCCCTTGTGGCGGGTGGCGGTGGCTTCCAGGCCGGCGGGGTCGCTGCCGGCACCGGCCTCGGTCAGGGCGAAACAGGCCATCTTCTCCCCGCTGGCGTGGGGCGGCAGGTACTTTTTCTGCTGCGCCTCCGTCCCGTACCGCATGACCGGGACGATGGCCAGCGACAGGCTGACGCGGAGGTAGGCGGCCACCGCCGCGGAGGCCCGGGTCAGCTCCTCGACGGCGATACAGAGGTCGACCAGTCCCCGGCCGCTGCCGCCGTATTTCTCCGGTATGGTCAGCCCGAAGAGCCCCAGACCGGCCATCTTCCCGATTTCCCGGGCGGGAAACTCCCCGGCCTCGTCGATGCCGGCCGCGGTCGGCTCGAGCTCCTTTTCGGCAAAGTCCCGGAGCGTGGCGCGGAGCATCTTCTGCTCTTCGGTCAGCTCAAAGTCCATCTTTCCCCCGGCCCCTTCAATTCGTTAAGGTCACCGGCCAGCCGGGCCGCCAGCTCCAGGGCGGCGCGGCGGGGGTCCGTCCGTCCGCTCTGGAGGTCGTCAACCAGCTTTTCCAGAAAGTCGCCGGCATCGAGCAGCCTGATGCGGTCCTTGACCAGCCCTTCCACCGTCTCCAGGAGCTCCAGCCGGGCCCTCTCCCGGCGCCGCCGGGCAAGCCCGCCGCTCTTTTCCAGGAAAGCGCGGTGGCCCGCTATCGCCGCCGCCAGCTCAGCGGTGCCTTTATCGTGGATAGCCTCGGTCGGCACGATGGCCGGCGACGGACGGTCGGGGTGCTTCGTCCCGGTCATCAGCATGAAATCGAGGTCGGCCTTGAGGCGGTCGGCCCCCTCTTTGTCCGCCTTGTTAATCACGAAGATATCCACGGCCTCGAGGATGCCGGCCTTCATCATCTGGATTTCATCGCCGGCGCCGGGGTTGAGCACCACCAGGGTGGTGTCCGCCGCCTTGACGATGTCTATCTCGACCTGCCCCGAGCCCACCGTTTCCACCAGGACGATGTCCTTGCCCATGGCGTCCATGACGTGCACCGCCCCGATGGCCGCCCGGGCCAGCCCCCCCGCCCAGCCACGCGTCGCCAGGCTGCGGATAAACACCCGGGGGTCGGTGCTGTGGCGGAGCATCCGCACGCGGTCGCCGAGGATGGCCCCGCCGGTGAGGGCGCTGGTGGGGTCGATGGCCACCACCCCGACGCTTTTGCCCTCGTTGCGGAAAAAGCCGACGAGGTTATCCGTCAGGGTGCTCTTGCCAACGCCGGGCGCGCCGGTCACCCCGACGATGTACGCCCGGCCGGTGTGGGGGTAGAGGCTGTCCATCTCGGCGAGGGCCTCCGGAGACAGGTCTTCTATCAGAGAAATCATCCTGGCGGCAGCCTGGACGTCCCCTTTTAACACCCTGTCAGCAAGGTTTATCTTCACGATTAATCGCCAAGCATTTTGATGATATATTTCGCCAGGCTATCGGTTATTTCACGGTGTCTCGGAACAGGCTGAGAAACTTTTGTATTCGGGTTTTGATACCAGTCGTGCCGGGCGCCATGCCGTACCAGTACACACCCCATACTCCGTATTTTCCTGACGAGCTCTACCCGTTTCATCCGATGACAAGTTCCCCGTACCTGCGAGCGTGGGGAATTTGACCCGTGCTAAGGTCCTGGTACAAGTCCTTGAGATTCTCTTTCAATTCATCCAGAGTTTTGCCCTGTGTGCGGTAATCGGGGAATTCTTCGAGCCAGCCGACCCACATTTTATTTTCCTGGTAATACACGAACTTTAATGCTTCCATTTTTGCTCCAACCAAGGACTTACGCCATGAAAAATTCAGTAAATATATTATAGCAGATAATTCAAATGAAAAAATAAATGGCGTTTTGATGACCCCGTTCTTCTTTATCCCCTCCCCGCCCCTCGGTAGTTATCTATTCCCACCCGGCCGCCCTCGCGGCGTCCGCGGCTTAGCCCGGAGGTCTTTGCCCTACCTCCCGTGATTCTCACGGCGTCCTCCTGCGGAGGACTCCTCAGAATGACAATTGTGGGGCGTCTAAGAGGGGTGAAACCCCTCTTTCAATTCTTCCCCCGCTCCTTTGACACCTGGCTTTGCCCTGAATGTCATTCTGAGGAGCGCAGTGACGAAAGAATCCCTACCGCTTTAGACCCTTCGCTACGCTCAGGGTGACATGGATCAAGCACTTTTGGGGCAAAGTGTTGACACCTCGTAAGGAGAGGGGGACTAAGGGGGTGAGGTAGATATAAATTATTTTTTTCGTCAGTTAATTACGGCTTCCCGTACTTCTCCCGGATTTCCCGCTTGATGAGCTTGCCCATGGGGTTGCGGGGGAGGCTGTCCACGAAGACCACGGTGCGCGGCCGCTTGTAGCTGGCCAGGTGCTCCCGGCACCACTCCATAATCTCCTCTTCCGTGGGCTTTTCCCCCTTCCTGGGAATCACCACCGCCCGCGGCTCCTCGCCCCAGGTCTCGTCCGGCACCCCGATGACGGCCACGTCCTCCACCTTGGGGTGCTCGCGGATAACGTTCTCCAGCTCCTCGGGGGAGATATTCTCCCCGGCCCGGATAATCATGTCCGAGGAGCGACCCGACAGGAAGTAATAGCCGTCCTCGTCCACGTAGCCGACGTCCCCGGTATGCACCCAGCCGTCCTTATCGATGGTCTTGGCCGTCTTCTCCTCGTCCCTCCAGTAGCCGCTCATGACGCGCGGGCCGCGGGCCAGGATTTCGCCGACCTCGTTGGGGCCGAGCTTTTTACCATCGTCGTCGACGACCTTCATCTGGACGTCGGCCATGGGCTTGCCGATGGAGGCCAGCCGCTTCAGCTTCCTCTCCCTTTCCTCCTCGGTGGCGCCGGTGATGACGTGGTCCTCCGGCCCCAGCGCGGTGATGGTGGAGGCCGTCTCCGTCTGCCCGAAGGCGTTGATAAAGCTGACGCCGGGGAACTCGTCCAGCGCCTTGCGGATAACGGGCAGGGGCATGGGCGCGGCGCCGTAGGTAATCACCCGCAGGCTGCTCAGGTCGTGCTTCTTGAAGTTGGGGTGGTCGAGGAGCTGCTTGAGCATGGTGGGCACCATCATCGCCCGGTTGGCCTTCTCCCGCTCCACCAGGGTCATCCACTCCTCCGGCTCGAACTGCCGCTCCATGACCAGCGTCCGGCCGCCGTAGATGGCCGCCATCATCGCCTGGATGCCGGCCACGTGGTACAGCGGCACGGTGAGGATATTGCTGTCGTCGGCCTCGGGGTCGGCCGGGGTAACGTTGTCCAGCACGTAGCTGCTGAAGCTGTTATGGGAGAGCATCACCCCCTTGGGGAAACCGGTGGTACCGGCGGTGTACATCAGGATGGTGGTATCCTTGTCCCCGATTTCCGCCACGACCTCGTCGGCCGGAGACGACTTGATAATATCCTCGTAATAAAGCATACCTTCGTGCTTTTTCTCCAGGGAGATGAGGTGCTTGAGGCTCTTTACCTCGCCCTGGATGGACTGTATCATGGGGAGATAGCGCTCGCCGGCAATCACGGTACTGGCCTCGGCGGTGTTGAGCATGTAGCTGAACTCCTTCTCCTTGGCCCGGAAGTTCAGGGGCAGGTAGATGCCGGCCATCTTGGCCACCGCGAAGTACGTTTCCACGCACTGGTTACAGTTGACCTGGATGAAAGCCACACGGTCGCCCTTCTGGACGCCCAGCTTAATCAGCCCGTTGGCCAGGCGGTTCACCCGCTCGTTGAGCTGGCTGAAAGTGTACCTCTTGTCCTCGAAGACGATGGCCGCTTTATCCGGGCAGATGGCCGTGGCGATATTGAGAAAATCAGTCGTGTTCACGCGATACCTCCAACGTAAGAATAAAGGTCACCAGAGAGTTATTTTAACCCAGATTGAGGGTTAAAATCAAACGGAGTACGAAGTCCCGGTGCGGCCGGGCGTCTCAGCGCCCCAGCCTCTCCTTGACCCCCGCCACCACCGCGGACATCGCCTCCCCGGCCTTGGCCCGGATGACCACGGCCGCCCGGTCATCCATCGGCGTTGCCGAGAGGTTGACGATGATAAGGCCGGCGCCCGCCTCCACCGCGTAGAGCGGCATGAAGGCCGCCGGATAGACCACCAGCGTCGACCCGATGACGATAAAGAGGTCGGAGGCCATGGCGCGGCGGCCGGCCTCCTGGAGCACGTCGTACGGCAGCTGCTCCCCGAACATGACGATATCCGGCTTGAGCATACCCCGGCACTCGAGGCAATCGGGGATTTCCTCGCCCCGGTCGAGGCGCGGCTTGATATCGCCCAGGGGGTAGCGGCGGCCGCAGTCCAGGCACAGCACGAACTGCATGTTGCCGTGCAGCTCGAAGACGCGGTCGTCGGGCACGCCGGCTTTCTGGTGCAGGTTATCGATGTTCTGGGTGATGACGCAGTCGAGCTTGCCCATCCGGTAGAGCTCGGCGACGGCGATATGGGCGGCATTGGGCGCCGCCTTATCGGTGAGCAGCCCTTCTTTCAGGATGCGCCACTGCTTGCGGCGGGAGTCCGGGCTGCTGCGGAACTTATCGATGGTGAAATCGTCCGGGTCGAAGCGCTCCCAGATGCCGCCCGGACTGCGGAAATCCGGGATGCCGGACTCCGTGCTGATGCCGGCGCCGGTAAAGACCACCAGCTTTTGACTGCCGACGATGAGGTCGGCCGCCCGGGCCGCCAGCGCGTTTAAGTCCCGGTTTTCCACTTTATTTTTTTCCTTTTACGGCCAGCACCAGCCGTTGGCCCAGCCCGGCCTCGAGCTCCAGCCCCGCGGCCAGGGGGAGGTCGAGCCCGCGGACGACCGCCTGCTTGGCGTATCTCACCGCCGTTTGGGGGTAAGATTTGATTTTTTCGGCGATGCTATCCGCTTCCGGGAGGAGGTCGGCGCGGGGCACAATACGGTTGACGAGCTTGAGGCGGCGGGCCTCCTCGGCGGTCAGCCTGCGACCGCTCATCAGCATTTCCAGCGCCGCCGCTCTCCCGACCGTGCGGGAGAGGGTCTGGCTGCCGCCCGCGGCGGGGATAATGCCCAGTCCCGGCTCCGGCAGTCCGAAGCGGGCATCATCGGAGGCGAGGCGGATATCGCAGCACAGCGCCATCTCGAGGCCCGAGCCGAGCACGTAGCCGTGCAGGGCGGCGATGAGCGGCTGCTCCAGACTCAGGAAGAGACCCCACACATCCCGCCCCCAGCGCGCCTGCCGCGCGATTACCGGCGACGGCGCGGTGAGGAACTCGGTAAGGTCGGCGCCGGCGCAGAAGGCCTTTTCCCCCGCCCCCTTCAGAATAACCACCTCTATTTCGGGGTCGTCGCGGACGGCGCCCAGCACCTCGTAGAGCTCATCCCTCATCCTGATGTTGTAGGCATTCAGGGCCTGCGGA
>MGNX01000068.1:3720-16681 GCA_001796935.1 Chloroflexi bacterium RBG_16_60_22 | reverse complement strand
CGTGGGGGGTGACGTCGAAGGCGGGGTTGGCGGCGGCCACGCCCTCCGGCGCGATGGGCACGCCCCGGACGTGGGTGACTTCCTCCGGTTTACGCTCCTCAATCGGTATCTCGTCTCCCGTCTTCAAAGCGGCGTCGATGGTGGAGGTGGGGGCGGCCACGTAGAACGGTATCTTATTCTCCCTGGCCAGCACCGCCAGCGTGTAGGTGCCGATTTTATTGGCGGTATCCCCGTTGGCGGCGATGCGGTCGGCCCCGGTGATGACGCAGTCGACCTTCCCCTTCCGCATGAACCAACCGGCCATGGCGTCGGTAATCAGCGTCACCGGCACGCCGGCCCGCATGAGCTCCCAGGTGGTCAGCCGCGCCCCCTGGAGGAGGGGCCGGGTCTCGTCCACCAGGACGCTGATGTTTTTCCCCTGCCGGTGCGCCTGGATGACGATGCCCAGGGCCGTGCCGTAGCCGGAGGTGGCCAGCGGCCCGGTGTTGCAGTGGGTCAGCACCGTCCCGCCTTCCTGGAGCAGCTCGGTGCCAAACAGGCTCAGGTGCATGGTGGCGTCCGCCTCCTCGCCGTGGATGCAGACGGCCTCCTCCACCAGCGCCTCCCTTATTTTTAACACGCTCTTGCCCGCCTCCGCCACCTTCCTCATGCGTTCCAGGGCGAAGAAGAGGTTGCGGGCGGTGGGGCGGGTGGCGGCGACGGTATCGATGACGCCGCGTAATAGGCGGAGGAAATCGCTTTTATCGGTCGGTGAGATTTTCAAAGCGCCCAGGGCCACGGCGTAGGCCCCGGCGATGCCGATGGCTGGCGCCCCCCTTATCTTGAGCTCCCGGATGGCCGCCGCGATTTCCGTATAATCGTCCAGCTCCAGGTAGACTTCCTTCCGGGGAAGCTGCGTCTGGTCGATTATCCGGACGTGGTCGCCGAGCCACTCGATGGGAAGGTTATCCATGGATTTATTTAACCTCACCCCCTGTATCCCCCTCTCCTCCTGTCATTCTCGGGCTTGACCCGAGAATCCAGACAACGCTCCTTCACTACTGGATTCCCGCCTGCGCGGGAATGACAGAGAAGCCCTTTTAGACGCCCCCCGGCTGCCTGGCCCACTCCTCCCGGGTAAGCTCCATCAGCACGAAGTCGTCGCCGTTGCGCCTCAGCTGGCCGCAGGCCGTAAAGCCGCACTTGGCGAAGCACCGCTGCGCCCGCAGGTTCCAGTCCAGCGTCTTGAGGTAGATGCGCCGCAGCTCCGTGTTCATGAAAACGTGGTTGACGATGGTCGTGACGGTATCGGCGCCGTAGCCACGGTCCCAGTAGGTACGGTCGCCGATCATGATGCCCAGCTGAGCCTCGCCCTTCTTCTCATCGATGTCGTAGCAGGTGCAGTTGCCGATGAACCGGCCGTCGAGCGTCTCCACGGCCAGGGGGTAGCGGTGGGGCACCGGGTGGCGGAGCTGGTCGGTAAAGTCCAGCAGGTAGAAGGGGAAGGAGGCCGTGAGCAGCGGCGCGGCATCCAGCCGGGCCAGCTCCGGGTCCGACTGCCAGGCGTAGTCGTTGCGGACATCGGACAGCTTCTTCTCGCGGAGCCTGACCTTGCTCCCGGTTATCACTTTAAACCCCAGACCCCGTAGACCGGCCGGGGGGCTGGCTTTACGCAGTCTCATCTCTTCAGGACGTCAGTCCTCGTCTTCCTCTTCGTCTTCCTCTTCGCCGCGCTCCCATATCGGCTCGGTGAAGTAGTCGATATACTCTTCCATGGCCTGGGCCGCCACCTGCTTTATCCTCTCCCGGGCTTCGACGGCCATCTTGGCCAGGTCGGCCAGGTCGATTTTGACCTCCAGCATGGTGGTAAGGACCTTCATCACGGCCAGGGCCGCCATGGGGTTGGGGACGCGGCTGGCGTAAACGGGCACCTCCCCGAGCAGGCAGATGCCGTCAATCGCCCGCTCCTTGGCCACGCCCAGCAGCAGGCCGTTGAGCCCGGCAATCTGGAGGTTGCTGGCGTATTCCAGGTTGTACTTGCGGAGGTCCTCGGTAGCTTCGTAGTTGGTGCCCACCCCCCAGACCTTGGGGGGTTCGGTATGGTGGATGCGGGTTATCGCCGCCGCGCAGGTATAGACCCGCCGGATATTGAACTTCAGGCCGGCGTCCAGGACGCAGTTGGCCAGGTCATAGCCCTTGGCGGACGGCTGGTCGTCCCCGATGAACAGTATCAGGTCGCTGCCGTCGCCGGTGTTTTTCCAGTAGTAGAACTGGCTCTGGGGGAAGGTGGGCGCCTCGACGATATTGTCCTTGACCTGCACTCCGATGGGGTCGAAGAAGTCGGAGGGCTCCAGGTAGCCGAGCTCTTTGAAATCGAGGTTGCTCTTGAGGTAGCTGGCGACTATCATGGCGACGTTGCCGATGCCGGGCCAGGCCGCCAGGAGGTTAGGTGTATCGAGCTTGGGCCGGGCCTGGATTTTTATCGTACCGCTCATATTACGTTCACCTTTAATCAATATTCTACCCCCGGCTGGACACCGAAATCCCGTGGCAGTAGAGGGGCGGGGCCTGTAAAAAGCCCCCCACCCATTTTAACTCGCTGCCCACGGCGGCGATATCTTTAAGCACCTTATAGATATTGCCGGAGACCATGGTATCCTTCACCCTGCCCACTATTTTACCATTTTCCACCTTGTAGCCCAGCAAAACGTTGCCGCTGAAATCACCGCCGAGGATATTACCCTGCTCCGCCCCCATCAGCTGCTCGATGACCAGTCCTTCCCTGATGTCCGCTACCATGTCCTCAAAAGACGTGTCCCCGGCGGCGATGGTGAAGGTGGCGGGGGAGGGGCTGGGCAGGCCACCGCGACTCCGGCTGCCGTTGCCGGTGCTTTTGGTGCCGGCCAGGGCGGCCGTCTGGAGGTCGTAGAGGAAACCGGCCACGATGCCGCCCTCCACCAGCGAGGTACGCTGGCTGGGGACTCCCTCGTCGTCGCAGGGCCGACTCCCCGGGCGGAACTCCAGGGTGGGGTCGTCCCTCAGGCTCAGCTTCTTATCGAAGAAAGCCTGTCCCATTTTATTGCCCACCGGGGAGGCGCCCTCCAGGACCATCTTGCCGTTGAAAGCGGACATCAGCGGCATGACCAGGGCGCTGGCGACCCCGTGGTGGGTGAAAACGACCGGCAGCGGCCCGGTGGGCACCGCGGCTTTGTTTTTCGCCAGGTCGAGCTGACGGAGCACGGCATCGGTCAGTTTCCGGGTGTCCGCCAGCGGGTGGCAGGAGCTATCGGTCTCGCCGACGAAGAGCATGTCCGTTTCTTCTATCAGGTTGCCCTCGATATCCAGGCTGAAGAAGCTCTTGCGGTATTCCGCCTGCCCGCCGCGGGAGTTGACGATGCGCACCTGGATAACCCCCCGGCTCGCCCCGGCCTCGCAGATGATACCGGGGGTATGCCGGGTCACCGCGGTCACCATCGTCTCGCCGAGGTGAATCATCTCGCTGATGGGCACGGCCTCGACGGCGGGGTCGAAGATGGCCACCGCCGGGTAGTCGGTCGCCCCGGGAAGCTGGAACTTCGCCTGTGTGCCGAACTCGGCGGTCTCCACGGCGCTGGCCACCAGGGTGTCGATGTCGCCCGTTCCGGTCGTCGTGGCGTAGCCGATGCGGCCGCCCTTGACGATGCGCAGGGCCAGGCTTGTCTGCTGGTTGGTCTGGAGCTGCTTGAGCCGGTTGGCCTCGAAGCGGACCTGGGTCTCCTCCGAGGATACCCGGTAGACCTCCGCCTCCTCGGCCACCTTTCGGGCCCGGGCCAGGACTTCTTCCATTCACTTACCCCCGACCAGGCAACGCTGGATGCGGATGTGGGGGCTGCCGTTGGAGACCGGCAGGGGCATCTGTCCCCCCTTGCCGCAGCCGCCGCCCTGGTTCATGTCAAGGTCGTTGCCGATGGCGTCGATATTCTGGAGGGTGCTGAAGACGTTGCCGGTGAGCGTCACCGGCCGCAGCGCCTCGGCGATTTTGCCGTCGCGTATCATGTAGGCCTCGCCGGCGGAGAAGGTGAACATCTCCATACTGGTCATGCCGCCGTACCAGTTCTTGGCGTAGATGCCCTCCCTGATACCGGCGAGTATCTCCTCGAAGGAGGTCGTGCCCGGCTCGATGTAGGTGTTGGTCATGCGCACGATGGGCGGGTAGCGGTAGCTCAGGGCACGAGCGTTGCCCGTGGGCTGTTCCTTCATGCGGGCGGCGGTCTCCCGGGAGTGCAGCCGGCCCACCAGCTTGCCCTCGCGAACGAGGTAGGTCCTGACGGCGGGGACGCCCTCGTCGTCGTATTTGTAGCTGCCGCGCAGCCCCGGCTCGGCGGCCGAATCGACGATGTTGAGGTGCGGGCCGCCGAACTGCTTGCCGAGGGTCATCACCTCGCGGAGTCGCTCGTTCTCGTAAACGAAATCGGACTCGGACAGGTGGCCGAAGGCCTCGTGCACGAAGACGCCCGCCAGAACGGGGTCGAGCACCACGGTATACTCGCCGCCCCTGGCCTGCGGTGCCGCGAGAAGGGCGACGGCGTGACGGGCCATTTCGCCGACCTGCCCTTGGAGCCCTTCGATGGCGGCTAAGTCCCCCCGGCTCCCCAGGCTTAGCCCCACCTGCTGCACCTCGCCGTCTCTGGCGGCGATGGCCGTCAGCCGCAGGGTGACATCGGCGCGGGACTGGTCGATGAAGCTCCCCTCCGAGTTCAGGAAGATGACCCGCTTATGACTGTCCGTATAGCCGATGGTGGAGGTCTGTATCTGCGGGGTGCTCCAGATAATCTCGTTGTACTCGTCCAGGCGGCGCTTCTTCTCCGCCAGGGGGATGGTCACCGGGTTTTTAGCCACGCCGTCCGGTACCCGGTCGGTGACCGGTGCCACCCTGGCCAATCGGCTCTTACCGTGCCCGGCGGAGCGGGCCTGCTCTACGGCCATCGCCACGCGGCCGGGCAGGTCCTCCAGGGTGTTGAAGCTGGTGAAGCCCCAGCCGCCCTTCACCAGGGCCCGCAGGTTACCGCCGCTGGCGGCGGCCCGCCCGATTGATTCCAGTCCCCGGCCGCGGTAGGTGATGTGGCTCGTCTGGCTCTCCTCCAGCCGCGCCTCGAGGTAGTCTGCCCGGTGCTTCTTCAATTGCTCCCGCAGGCTTTCCGCCGCGGCTTCGATTTCCGGCATCAGCGATATCCTCGTTGTGGGGGGAATAATGGGGCTTACAGTTAGGAGTTTAGCGGACGGCCGCGCCCATTGTCAATTTGACGGCAGACCCGTTTATTTGTCATTACGAGGAGCGTAGCGACGAAGTAATCTCTGGGATAACCGCACGGGATTGCTTCGCTCCGCTCGCAATGACGTCCAGACGCGTCCCGCCTTGACACGTATAGGCTGAATATTTTAAACTATAAGGGAGTTTTCTTCGCAGTAGTGCCCCCTTCCTTTCCGTCGGTTAGAACAGGTGCGCAGTCCGGAACGTCCATACCAGCAGGGAGGAGATAAGACCGTGACTTACAAAACTTTGCTCTACACCAGGGAAGATGGTATCGGCACCGTTACCATCAACCGCCCCGCCTCATTGAACGCCCTCAACGCCGAGGTCTTTGCCGAGCTCTACCGGGTCTTCGAGGAGATTGAAGACGACGCCTCGGTGCGGGTGGTCATCCTCACCGGTGCCGGCGAGAAGGCCTTCGTGGCCGGCTCCGATATCACCGAGATGGCGCCGCAGAACAGCCTGGAAATCACCCGCTTCGTGGCGAAAGTGCGGCAGGCCTCGGACCGCATCTACACGCTGAGCAAGCCGGTCATCGCCGCCATCAACGGCTACGCCCTCGGCGGCGGCCTCGAGGTGGCCATGTGCGCTGACCTCCGCATCGCCGCGGAGAAAGCCCGCTTCGGCCAGCCGGAAATCAACGTGGGCGTTATCCCCGGGGGCGGCGGCACGCAGCGGCTCACCCGGCTCATCGGGATGACCCGCGCCAAGGAGCTGCTCTATACCGGGGACATGATTGACGCCCCCACCGCCCTCAGCTACGGCCTGGTCAACAAGGTGGTGCCCCTGGAAAACCTGATGACCGAGGCCAAAGAGATGGCCAAAAAGCTGCTGACCAAGAGCGGCCGGGTCCTGGAGCTGATGAAGATGTCCGTGAACAGCGGCGCCGGCATGAGCCTCCCGGACGCCCTTGACTACGAGGCTCAGTGCTTCGCCCTCTGCTTCGCCGCCGAGGACCAGAAAGAGGGCATGAAGGCCTTCATGGAGAAGAGGAAGGCCGAATTTAAGAACAGGTAATTGAAATATGAGGTCATTCCCGCGGAAGCGGGAATCCAGGGGGAGGCAGGGGTGGCTGGATTGTCGGGTCGAGCCCGACAATGACAGTTCTAATTTAATTTAACTATTAGTTTAAAAGGAGGTTGGCTATCGTGGCAATTAAAAACGTATTCGTCATCGGGGCGGGCGTGATGGGCAACGGTATCACTCAGGTTATTGCCGAGGCCGGCTACAGCGTGACCATGGCCGATATCAAGGACGAGTTCGTCCAGCGGGGCCTGGCCGCTATCGGCAAGAGCCTCGACCGCAAGATTAAAAAGGGCACCATGACGGAGGACGAGAAAGCCACCGTGATGGGCCGTATCAAGACCACCCTGGACAATAATGACGCTAAAGGTGCCGACCTCGTTATCGAAGCGGCGCCGGAAGTGCTGGAATTGAAGCAAAAAATCTTCAAGCAGCTCGACGCGGTATGCAAGCCCGATGCCATCCTGGCCACCAATACCTCGTCGCTTCCCGTCACCGCCATCGCTGACGCCACCAGGAGACCGGAAAGGGTCGTCGGCATCCACTTCATGAACCCGGTGCCGGTGATAAAGGGAGTGGAGGTAATTCCGGGGGCGAAAACCACGGCAAAGATTGTGGCAGCCAGTAAGGAGTTCGTCAAGAGCCTGGACAAGGAGCCCTGCGAGGCCAAGGACCTCGCCGGCTTCATCGTCTCCCGCCTGGTGGACGTCCTCATGAACGAGGCCATCCGCTGCGTGGAGGACGGCAACAAGCCGGAAGAGGTGGACAAGGCCATGAGGCTCTGCTGCAACTTCCCCATCGGCCCTTTGGAGCTCTGCGACCTGGCCGGCGCCGATATTGTCCTGCACGGCACGGAAACGATGTATGCCGAGTTTGGCGAGCGCTGGGCACCGGCCCCGTTGCTGAAAAGCATGGTTAAAGAAGGCAAGCTCGGGCGTAAGACCGGCCGCGGGTTCTACGACTATACCCAGAAATAATATTTACGAGCGAAAGGACGTAAAATGGCAGATAAGAATGATGTTGTCATCGTGGGAGCGGTGAGGACGCCGTTCGGCAGGTTCGGCGGCTCGCTGCGGGACATCGACTACTATGAGCTGGGCGCCATCCCCATGCGGGAGGTCATCAAGCGCGTTGGCGTCACCCCGGAAACCGTCGACGAGGTCTTCTGGGGCGTCGGCGATACCTCCGCCTGCCGTGACCCCTATACCCCCGTCGCCGCCCGGCAGTCGCTCATCAGGGCCGGGCTCCCCCACGAGACGGTGTCCATCTCCTTCGATATGGCCTGCGTCTCCGCCATGCACGCCGTCAAGCTGGCGGCCATGGAGATGAAGGCCGGCGAAATCGAGGTCGCCGTCGCCGGCGGCGCCACCTCCTTCGGGCAGTCGCCCCTGGTGGTGCGCGGCCTGCGCTTCAACGGCTACCGCCTGACCGATGTCAAGATGGAAGACCCGCTGGTGGCCCTCGGCTACAAGGACTTCAACCCCGTTTCCGTAGACAGCGACAACGTGGCCCACGAGTATGGCTTCACCCGCGAGGACATGGACGGGTGGGCCGTCCGCAGTCACACCAACTACGGCAACGCCTGGAACGCCGGCAAGTTCAAGGATGAGATAATGCCCCTGCAAATCCCCCAGCCCAAGGGCGCCGAGCCCAGGACGCTGGACATCGACGAGCAGTACCGGCCCGGCACCACTACGGAAGGTCTTGCCCGGCTCAAGCCGGTCTACAACACCCGCGCCATTACCGCCGGCAACGCCCCCGGCCTCAACGACGGCGCCACGGCCGTCCTGCTGATGACCCGTAAAAAGGCGCAAGAGCTGAAGCTGGAGGTCCTCGGTACGGTGGTGGCCTCGGTATCCATTGCCATCAACGCCAGCCGCATGCCGGAAGGCCCGGGTTTTGCCATGCTGAAGTGCCTCGATAAAGCGGGCCTGACCCTGGACGATATGGCCGTCATGGAGATAAACGAGGCGTTTGCCTGCGTCCCGCTGGTATCCATGAAGGTGGCCGCCGGAGGCGATGATAAGAAGTACCAGGCCATCGTGGAGAAGATGAATGTCAACGGCAGCGCCATCGCCATCGGGCACCCGAATACCGCCAGCGGCGCCCGGCTGGTGATGAACCTGATGTACGAGCTGCGGCGGCGGGGCGGCGGCTACGCCATGGGCGCTATCTGCGGCGGCCTGGCCCAGGCCGATGCCTGCATCGTAAAAGTAGAGTGATTTTATCATTTTAATTGTCATTGCGAGGAGTCCTTCCCCGGAAGGACGACGAAGCAATCTCGTACAAGGTGATAGAGATTGCTTCGCTTCGCTCGCAATGACGGGGAATGATAAAAAATAGATAATACCAATAGGAGTGTGCCATGGACATTTCTAAATATCGCGTCGACGGTAAGGTGGCCATCGTCATCGGCGGAGCGGGAGACATCGGCAAGGCCATCGCCGAGACCCTCTCCGGCGCCGGCGCCAGTGTGGTCATCAGCAGTCGGAAGCAGGAGAACCTGGACAAAGCCGCCGGGGAAATCATCGCCAGGACCGGCGGAAAGGTCCTGGGCATCGCCTCGCACATCGCCAAGCTGGACCAGAACAAGACCCTGGTAGAGCAGGTGATGAAGGAGTTAGGCCGGATTGACATCCTGGTCAATAGCTCCGGCTCCAGCTTTATGGTGCCCCTCACCGATATGGAAGAATGGCAGTGGGACTCGGTGATGAACGTCAACGTCAAGGGTCCGTTCTTCATGGCCAAAGAAATTGCGCCCATCATGAAAGCACAGGGCGGGGGCAGCATCATCAACATCACTTCCTACATGGGCGTCCGTGTGGAAGAGTCGCTCGGTGCCTACTGCATCAGCAAAGCGGCCGTGATGCACATGACCCGCGTCATGGCCAAGGAGTGGGGCAAGTGGAACATCCGGGTCAATGCCATCGCTCCCGCCTGGGTGCATAGCCGCCTGTCCGACCCCTTCCTCCAGATGCCGGGGGTCAACGACCGGATGCTGGCCCAGACCGTTATCGGGCGCTTCGGGGAGCCTGATGACGTGGCGGCCATCGCCCTGTACCTCGCGTCCGATGCCGCCGCCAACCAGACGGCCGGCATCTTCCCGCTTGATTACGGCATGCTCACGTAGTCGATATTTTTACGTATCGGAGAAGGAGGCAGAGAAATGTCTTTAAAGGGTAAATCGGTTATCGTTACCGGCGCCCGGCAGGGTCTGGGCAAGTCTATCGCCCTGGGCATGGCCGGGGCCGGGGCCGACCTGATTATCTGCGACCGCGTCACGGACGACGGCAAGCTGGACGAGACCGCCAAGGAGATTGAAAAGCTCGGCCGGAAGACCCTGTCCCTGGGCGGCGATATCACCGTGGAGGACGATGTCAACAACATCGTCAACAAGTCGCTGGAGAAGTTCGGCAAGATTGACGTGCTGGTGAACAATGCCGGCGTCACCTCCACCGATTCTTTTCTCGACCTCCCTTACCGCCGCTGGCGGCTGATTCTCTCGGTGAACCTGGACGGCACCTTCCTCTGCTCCAAGGTGGTCCTGCCCCATATGGTGGAGAAGAAGAGCGGCACCATTATCAACGTGTCGTCGATTCTGGCCCACCAGATACGCATGAACATCGCCTACGGCGTCACCAAGGCCGGCGTGGAGCGGTTCACCCTCGGCCTGGCCCGGGAGATGCGGAAGGATGAGGGTATCGCCATCACCTGCATCCGGCCGTATTTCGTCAAGACGGACGTGGTGATGGGCTTCATGAAGGGCCGCGATATCAGCGACTTCGAGGAGCCGATTATCTGGCAGAAGTACCCGGCCATGCTCGCCGGCCGCCCCGCGCCGGAGATAACCGGTAAAATCTGGGACAAGGCCGCCCTGGAAGAGAAGTTCGGCAAGGTGGAATAGGGCTCAGCCCTTGAAATAGATTTCCCTGGCCAGCGTCCTGCCGCTCGCGGTGAGGAACACCGTGTCGATGATGCTGGCCAGCTTGTTTTTATCCCGGATATCGAACTCGTCCCCCAGGTTCACCAGCCAGTCGGCGTCGTAGAGCACCTTGAAGTTCACCGTGTTTATCTTGCCCGGGCTGTGGTGGTGGCCGATGATAGCGCAGATTTCCTCGATATGCCCCCTCTCGAAGCCGAGCCCCGTTAGAATCCGCCGGGCTATCGGCGGGCCTTCTTTCTCCTGGAACTTCCCGCCGGAGCTGTGATATTTCCGCTCCGCCTCGTGAATCCCGATGTCGTGCAGGACGGCCGCCCCGATGACGATGGGGTAGTCGCCCCCCTCCGTGGCCATCAGCCCCTCCGCGTAGTCGGTCACGCGCCGGGCGTGGTTGATGCGGCGCTCGTCCCCCCCGAAGTAGCCCTCCATGGCCCGCAGCAGGGATTCTTTGATGTTGTCCATGCTATTCCTCTCCCCTGCGTCCGGAGTAGAAAATCGGCAGCAGCAGCAGGGCGGCCATCGAGGAGACGACCATCGCCACCCACATCACGGAGGCGGCCTGGGTGTGGATGCGCAGCGGCGAGAAGAACAGGGCGGAGAGCCCGATGCCCAGCCCGAAGGCGTTGGCCAGCACCGGGCGCGAGACGGTGCCGATGGCGGAGCTGACCGATTCCTCCCGGTTGAGGCCGCGTCCCCGGTGGTAATAGACACCGGAGAGGAGGTGGATGGAGTAGTCCACCCCCACCCCGATGGCGATGGCCGAAAGGTTGGCGGTCATGACGTTAATCTGGAAGTTGGTCATGGCCAGCATCCCCAAAATGGCGGCGATGGTCAGCGCGATGGGCAGCAGTCCCGCCAGGGCGGCCGTGATGCGGCGCAGTGTCACCCAGAGCATGAGAAAGATAAGCACCAGCGCCAGGCCCAGGCTCTGGACCTGACTGTTCACCACCAGCCGGTTTATCTCGTTGAAGAGCATCGGCATGCCGGTGATAATCCGTATCGTGTCGCCATGCGCCGCCACGAACTCACCGAGGTAGCGGATGTCCTCGGTGGTCAGGTCTTCGGTGCGGACAATCACCTTGAAACCGTCCCCGGATACCAGCGTGCCCAGCTCGTCGCTGCCTATCCGGGCCAGCATCATGCGGGCGAAGGTCGGGTTGGCCGGATAGGCGTCCTGGCCCGTGGCCATCCGGTTTATCCCCACCAGCAGGTCAAAGACGGAGAAGGCGCTCTTGATGCCGGGGACCTCCTCCAGCTCCCGCTCCGTTTTCAGGACGCGTGCCGCAAAATCGCCGTCGAGCAGGGCGTCCTGTCCCGTCGGAGACATTATCTCCCCGGTGAGAGGTATCGCCCCGCCGAAGTCCTTCTCCATCCGGCTGAAGGTCTGCCTTATCTCCGAGCTCTCCTTGAAATAGTTCAGCTGGTTGGAATCTACTTCCAGGCGGGGGACGTAAACGGCGGAAACGACGAAGATGGCGGCGAAGATAACGGGTATGATGACCCGGTGCCGCGATGCCCGGAGTATCAGGTTGGGGAGCCGGTTGTTTCCCGCATGGGCGGGCGGCGCCGGTACGTTCACCCGGGATAGCACGGCGGGGAGAAAAAAGAGGGAGATAAAACCGGCGTAGCCGATGCCCAGGGTCACGAAGATACCCATGTGGCGCATCGGCACCAGCTCTGTCCAGGCCAGGGACGCGAAGCCGGCCATGGTGGTTATCGTGGCCAGGAAGATGGGCGTGCCCACCATGCCCAGGGTGGCGATGGTCCGTTCCCGGCGGTCGGGGTAGCTGGCGATGTTGTCCAGGTAGTGGCTGACGTAGTGCAGCCCGTAGGCGGAGCCGATGACCAGGATGAAGAGCGGACTCAGCACCGTCAGCAGGTTGAGCTGCTGGCCGCTCCAGAATATCGTCCCGAAGGTCCACAGCGCCGCGAACCAGGCCGGAATCATGGAGAGGATGGTGAAGCGGAAGCTCCTCAAGGCAAAGTAGAAGACCGCCAGTACCAGGAGAACGGCGCTGGGGGGCAGGATAGCCAGTATCATGATGAGGTATCCCCAGATGGTGTCCTTGACGACCTCGTTGCCGGCCAGGGAGAGGTTAAGGTCGCCGTATCCGGACAGGCCCTTGAGCACCCCGATTACCTCACGGGCGGGGGCCTCCACCGCCAGGCTGGCGACGATAATACCGGCGTGGCCGTCCGCCGTGAGAAACTGGCCGGTAAGAAAATACCGGCTCTCGATGAAGTCCCGCAGGGCGGCGTAGTTCTCCCGGATGTATTTTTCGTCGACCGCCGTGACGCCGGCGCCGGTAATCACCTCCGGCGGGATAAAGCCCTGGACGCGGGCCACCCCGGCCACGGCGGCTATCTCGTTCTGGAGCCGGAAGACCTCCAGGAGACTCTCCTTATCGAGGAGCGAGCCGTCCTTTTCGACGAGCACGGAGATGGTCTCGCCGCTCTCGTACTTGGCGTTGAGGGCGTGGTACTCGTCCGCCTTGGGATTGCCCTTGGAGAAGAAAGCCAGGAAGTCCGTATCCAGGTTGAAGCGGGAGAGGGAAACCAGGGAGGTCAGGTTAACGATGATAACCAGGGCGATGACGATTCGGGCATGGTCGGAGACAAAACCGGCGATTCTTTTCAACGAATATTCCTTCCCGGGGCTGCAAGACCAGGAAGTAATTTATTATATTATAAGCAAAGAAGGGGCCGCCGACAAGGGTCACACTGTAGAC
>MGNX01000068.1:3357-3711 GCA_001796935.1 Chloroflexi bacterium RBG_16_60_22 | reverse complement strand
AGCAAAGAAGGGGCCGCCGACAAGGGTCACACTGTAGACGGCGGGCCTCCGCGTTATCATGCCAGCTCAAGATACGGGACCGCTAGCTCTTCCTGGCCGCCTTCAACGCCAGGTAAAAGGCCGCCCCGCCCAGCACCGCCGCGGCCAGCAGGATGAGCCACCACGAGCTCTCCAGGAATCCCTGGTCCGGCGCCCCGGCCGTGGAAATCTTGGCGGGTTTCTTGGAGAGCACGGGGACTTCCAGGGACAACGTGGTTATGGCGGTGTTGTTGGCTTCGTTGCTTTCCAGGACCAGCCCGTCGACGTCGATGATGCCGTTGATTTCGTGGACGCCCGGCACGGCGGTCCAGATGA
>MGNX01000068.1:0-3221 GCA_001796935.1 Chloroflexi bacterium RBG_16_60_22 | reverse complement strand
TCCCCGGCGGCGAATTTCTCCGGCGACCAGGTAATTGATTTCACCATCAGGTCGGGCGCGATGGTGGAGAAGGACAGGGTCTTGCCGTTGTTGGTCTCGTCGATTTCGGTCACGGCGTTATCGGCGTCGGCGGTCAGGGTCAGGGTATGGTTTCCCGCCCCGAGGTTGGCAAAGAGCTTCACGGTAAGCGCGGCCCCCGGCAGGATAGGCTTGATGGCCTCGGGGACGCCGGGGTTGTCGTTGATGGAGTAAGACAGCTTAGAGCCGCCGGCGGCGGTGCTGCCCTGGTTCTCGATGGTGACGGTAAAAGTCACCATGTCCTTTATCCGCGGGTCGTCGATATACCAGCCGACGCTCTGGATGACCAGGTCGGCCGTCAGCGTCCCGAAGTTCGTCTGCTTCTCGTTATTGGTCTCATCGGACTCGGTGACGCGGTTGACGGCATCGGCCGCCATCCTGATAACGTGAGCGCCCGCCTTGGCGGTCCAGGCGAAGGTCGGGGAGGATGTGCCGCCGGGATTCATCTCCGGCAGCGACCAGGTGCCGGCGGCCTCGCCGTCGATGTAATAGCTCACCTGCGATTCCGGGGCCTGGCCGCTCCCCTGGTTCAGTACCGTAGCCGTGAAGGTGACCGTCTCGCCGATGGCCGCGTCCGGTGGCGACCAGCTAATGTCCCGTACCACGAGGTCGGGCGGGGGTATGTTCACCACCCGGGTATTATTTTCCTCGTCAACCTCGGTAACCTGGTTGACTGAGTCGGCGACGACGTCTATTTTGTGGTTGCCGGCCGCCACCGCCCAGGGGAATTTCTCCGTGACCGTGGCGCCGGCTTCAATCGACGGGATATCCTGGTAACCCACAATCGTGCCGTCCACGTAGTAGGCGAGGCGCGACTGCCCTGAATCGCGGCTGCCCTGGTTCTTCACGACGATGCTGAAGGTGACTTCGCTGCCGGACGGCAGGCCCGGCGGCGACCAGGTAATGTTGCTGATGAGCAGGTCCGGCATGTGGGGCATGACGCTGATGGAGTTCTGGTTGTTGTCTTCATCGTTTTCCGTAACGTGCTTATCGTAGTCCGCGATGGCCTTGAAGACGTGGATGCCGTTCTCGGACTTCCAGGTAGTTGTCACGTTCTCCGCGCTGCCGGCCGTTATCCGGTCGATATAGGCTGAAGTTAGCAGGGTGTCATCGAGGTAAAAGCTGACCCGGAAGTTGTCCGCGGTGCCGCCGCCCTGGTTCTTGACGGTTACCGTAAAGGTGATGATGTCCCCGATGGCCGGTTTTTCCGGCGACCAGGCGATGTTGGGGATAATCAGGTCCGGGGGGATGATGGGTACGTTGATGGTCAGCTTATTATTCTCGTCGGTGGTCTCCTTTATCAGGTTCTCGTCGTCAGCGGTTACGGCCACGGCGTGAGTCCCGGTGGTGGCCAGCCACGTGAAGGTCTTGGTTGTTTCCGTATTGGCCGCGATGGCCGGTATAGCCAGGTACCCCAGGTACTGGCCGTCGATATAGTAGGCGGCGCGTGACGCCTCAGCCCTGCCTTCGCCCATGTTGCGGACGGTGACCGTGAACGTCACGGTAGCCCCCGCGCCGGCATTGGCCGGCGTCCAGGTGATGCTCTTGACCGTCAGGTCGGGGGCCAGCGTGAGGAAGGAGACGGTGTTCTCGTTGTTGGACTCATCGCTTTCCGTGATTTTTCCGAAGTAATCGGCGACGGCCTTGATATCGTGCTCGTCGGCGCGGGCTATCCAGACGAAGGTAACGTTGGCCGAGACGCCGGCTTCGATGGCGCTCACCGCCATGGCTGACTGGTATTCACCGTTGATGTAGTAAGCCAGGTGAGATGAGTCCGCCCGGCCGGAGCCCTGGTTCTTGACCGTGGCCGTGAAGGTCACGTTATCGCTCTTTGACGGGTTCACCGGCGACCAGATTATCTGCTGGACCACCAGGTCGGGGGGGAGCGTGGAAAAGGTCAGCGTTCGCTCGTTGTTGGTCTCATCGCTTTCCTTGGACGCATTGTTCTCGTCGACGATGGCCCGGAGGGTATGCTGGCCGGCCTGGGCCACCCAGTTATAGGTCCTGGTCAGTGTGGCGCCGGGGTCGATGATGGCGATGTCCTGATAGCCCCGGGAGTTGCCGTCGATGAAAAACCCGACGTTGGTGACCCGGGACTTGGCGTTGCCCTGGTTCTTGACGGTAACGCTGAAAACGATGTTGTCCCCCCGGGACGGTTCCGCCGGCGTCCAGGTTACCGACTGCACCGTGAGGTCGGCCGCCAGGGTTGTCAGGGTATATGTCCGGGTGTTGTTGGTCTCGTCGCTCTCGGCGATTGTCCCGCTGGAGTCGGCCACGGCTTTGATGTTGTGGGTGCCCGGCTGGGCCACCCAGGTAAAGCTCTTGGTGGCCACCGCGCCGGCGCCGAGATTGTTGATGTTCTCCGCGGCCAGTAACGTGCTGTCCGCGTAGCCGGCCAGCAGGCTGAGGCCGGCCGCGGCGCTGCCCTGGTTACGGACCGTTACCGTCACGGTCACCGCGTCGTCGATGGCCGGGTCCGCCGGCGTGAGGACAATATCCGTCACGGTGAGGTCGGGGGCGGGGTCGGCGGCGAAGGATTGGCTATAGCTCAGGCCTGATGCGGTGATTCCCAGTACCAATGCCAGCAGCAGTCCGGCGCTCCTGGCGAGAACCCTCTTGAAAGCTGCGGGGCAATAGGGCAAGGTATAATACCTCCAGTTTAGGTATATTTTACGTACCTTACCATTGTAAATTTGCGGGAGATAATAACCAATAGCCCTTTAGTAGGGTTTCTGCGGATAAATTAGTACTATCGTCAGATGACGTGAATTCAGGCCGCGTCAGGCGGGGCCGTGGCGGCGAGGTGGGACCAAGCGGCGAGGGGTTAAAAAGTACTATAAGGGTGGGGATAAAGGGGGCGAGGTTAAGACGGGGTGAGGCCAGGGGGTGTTACCTTGAGGATGGCCCAGGCCGGGCAGTAGTTGTCCAGGCAGATACCGCAATCCGTGCATTTATCAGGGTCGATGATATAGCGGTCCTCACCCTCGCTGATAGCCCCCACCGGACATTCGAAATAGCAGGCACCGCACTTGACGCAGTCTTCGGTAATACGGTAAGCCAAGTAAGACCCCCGGTAATCTGAAAAACGGTCAGTAATATCATAGACGATTTCCGGCTATGGCTCAACGCCGTTCTCTATTGTT
>MGNX01000067.1:13326-15214 GCA_001796935.1 Chloroflexi bacterium RBG_16_60_22 | reverse complement strand
AAGCGGGCAGCGCCGCGGCCTGTCGCCGCTCCCTCCTCGAGTACGGCATCCTGGTGCGGGACGGTACTTCTTTCGGCCTGCCGGAGTACGTCCGCATCGCTCCCCGCTCCCTGCCCGAGTGCCGGAAGCTCGTGGCCGCCATGGGTAAAATCCTCCGGTCCGGGGGGCCGGGGTGATAAGAAAGCGTCCGGCGTATATAATGGAGACATAAAATATGCGCCGCAAAGGGGGTGTTATCATGACTGTTGATAGCAAAGATATCGCCGGGGCCAGCGCCGGGGTGCAGGACTTCCTGTCCCGGCTGGACGTCGACCTGGTAGGGGTCGCCCGCCTCGACGATTCCGGGGGAGGCAAGCTCGAGGAGCAGGCCCGGAAACTGCTGCCCGGGACCCGCTCCGTCGTCGTCATGGCGCTGGAGGTGTACCCGGAGTTCCTCGACCTCGCCACGTCGCAAAGGACGATGGGCACCGCCAACCTTAACGACCTCCTCCGGGGCCACACGGAGTACCTGGGTGGCCGGCTGACCCGGGCCGCCTACGATATCGCCAGGGCTTCCCGGCGGACCGGACTGAAGGCCTTGCCGCTGTCCTCCCAGGGACCGGCCGTCGATGCCAGGTTTTTCCAGGCGGTGCTTTCTTACAAGCACGCCGCCGCCGCCGCGGGACTGGGCACCATCGGCATGAGCAGCCTGCTCGTTACGCCACGGTTCGGCCCACGGGTGCGACTTTCGGCCTGCCTCACCGAAGCGGCCCTGGAACCAACCCCCACCCCAGCCGACCCCACCTGCCGTTTCTGTAATATCTGCGTCTCCAAGTGCCCGTCCGGCGCCCTGGACTACCCCCAAAACGGCGAGACCTATACCATTAACAAGTTCGCCTGCCGGGCCTACAACGACGCCGCCGGCGGCTGCTCCCAGTGCGTCAGGGAGTGCCCGGTGGCCTCGCCGATATACGACTGAATTTAACCGAAGGAGATTTTCTTGGACATACTTACCCGCACCATCCGGAGTATCAAGCCCCTTGACGGGGCGGCCATGGCCGCCGCCCGTGCCCGCCAGGACTCCCTGACCAAGCCGCCGGGTAGCCTGGGCCGACTTGAAGAGATATCGATTAAGCTGGCCGGTATCCAGGGCCGGGCCCGGCCCGTCGTGGAGAATAAAGCGATGATTACCATGGCGGGCGACCACGGCGTCGTCGCCGAGAAGGTGGGCAACTGGCCCCAGGAGGTCACCGCCCAGATGGTGGCCAACTTCCTGCGGGGCGGGGCCGGCATCAACGTGCTGGCGCGCCACGCGGGCGCCCGGATTATCTTCGTGGACATGGGCGTGGCCAGCGACCTTCCCCCCCACCCGCAGCTTGTCGTGAAAAAAGTGGACTACGGCACGAAGAACATGTGCCTCGGCCCGGCGATGACCCTCGCTCAGGCCAAGCAGGCCATAGAGGCCGGCATCGACGTGGTCATTGGTGAGGCGGAGAGGGGACTGGATATCGTTGGCACGGGGGACATGGGCATCGGCAATACCACCCCCAGCGCCGCCATCTGCGCCGTGATGACCGGCCGGCCCCCCGCCGAGGTCACGGGGAGGGGCACCGGCCTCAGCGACGAGCAGCTGGCCCACAAGGTGGACGTCATCAGGCGGGCGCTGGCCGCCAACCGGCCGGACCCGTCAAAGCCGCTGGAAGTCCTGGCGAAGGTCGGGGGGTTTGAAATCGGCGGGCTGGCGGGGGTGATGCTGGGGGCGGCCTCCCGGCGTATCCCGGTGGTCATCGACGGCTTTATCTCCGGGGCGGCGGCACTCATCGCCGTGGCCCTGGCGCCCCGGCTGAAAGATTATATTATCGCCGGCCACGCCTCGGCGGAAGCCGGCCACCCCATCATGCTGCAACAC
>MGNX01000067.1:12872-13262 GCA_001796935.1 Chloroflexi bacterium RBG_16_60_22 | reverse complement strand
GCATATCCATCGCCGCAGCGGCCGCCCGGACCCTGAACGAGATGGCCACCTTCGCCGAGGCCGGCGTTTCGGAAGGAGACTGACGGGACAGGTGAGCTTCCTGGCGGCTTTACAGTTTCTGACCAGCGTCCCGGTGCCGGGCACTCAAAAGGCCAGCCCGGAGCAGCTCGGCCGCGCCACCGCCTGGTTCCCGGCGGTCGGGCTTATCATCGGGCTGGTGCTGGCCGGGTTGAACTGGGTACTGGGGCTGGTCCTGCCGGCGGCCGTCGTCAACGCCCTGCTCATCGCGGTGCTGGTGGTCATCACCGGGGCGCTGCACCTGGACGGCTTCGTGGACACCTGCGACGGCATCGCCGGGCACATGACCGTCGAGGAAAGATGGAACGTGAT
>MGNX01000067.1:0-12767 GCA_001796935.1 Chloroflexi bacterium RBG_16_60_22 | reverse complement strand
CCTGATTTTTATGCCGGTGGTCAGCCGCTGGGCGATGGTCTATGCCGTCTTCGCTTACCCCTACGCCCGCCCGGAGGGGCTGGGCACCGCCTACAAGCGGGCCACGCGCTGGCCGCAGTTTACCGCAGCGACCGCCATCATGCTGGCCGCGGCGGCCGCGCTCTACCCGTTTTTCTGGCTCACCGGCTTTTTTATCATCGGCGGCGCCTGGGTCATCACCACCCTGCTTTGTATTTACCTCAAGCGCAAGCTCGCCGGGCTGACCGGCGACACCTACGGCGCCGTCAACGAGGTGGCGGAGGTGGCGATGCTGCTGCTGGCGGTCCTCGTCTTCAACAACATCGGGGCCGCGTAAAGAGTTGATTTTATGAAAAAAGCCCGGACGATAATGGTACAGGGAACGGCCTCCTCGGCGGGGAAGAGCGTCCTGGTGACGGCGCTCTGCCGCATCTTCCGGCAGGACGGCCACCGCGTGGCGCCCTTCAAGGCGCAGAACATGGCGCTCAACTCCTACGTCACCGCCGAGGGAGGGGAAATAGGGCGGGCGCAGGCGGTCCAGGCGGAGGCGGCCGGCATCCTCCCCACCGTGGACATGAACCCGGTGCTGCTCAAGCCGACTAAAGACACCGGCTGCCAGGTGGTGGTGCTGGGCAAGGTGGCCCGGAACGTTTCCGCCCACGACTACTACGACTACACCCCGTCGCTGCTGAAAACCGTGGAAGGGTCCCTCGCAAGGCTCCGCGCCGCCTACGATATCGTCGTCATCGAGGGGGCGGGGAGCCCGGCGGAGATAAACCTCAAGGAGCGGGAGATTGTCAACATGCGGGTGGCCAGAATGTCCGGCTCGCCGGTGCTCCTGGTGGGGGACATCGATAAGGGCGGCGTCTTCGCCTCGCTGGTGGGCACGCTGGAGCTGCTGGACGCTGATGAGCGCGATTATGTCAAGGGCATGGTAATCAACAAGTTCCGCGGCGATGTCTCCCTGCTCAAACCGGCGCTGGACTTCCTGGAAAAGCGCACCGGCCGGCCCGTGCTCGGCGTGGTGCCCTACTTCCGGGATATCCGCATCGCCCAGGAGGACTCGGTCTACCTCGACGAGAGGCCGAACGGCGCCGCCGGAGGCGACCTCACTATCGCCGTGATACGTTTGCCCCACATCTCCAACTACGACGACTTCGACCCGCTGGAGGAGGAGGGGTGCACGGTGCACTACGTCACCCAGCGTTTCGAGCTGGGCAGCCCCCACCTCATCATCGTGCCGGGCACCAAGAGCACCGTGGCCGACCTCGCTTACCTGCGGCACTCCGGGCTGGACCGGAGCATCGTTGCCAGGGCCAGGGCCGGCACGCCCGTGGTGGGCATCTGCGGCGGCTACCAGATGCTGGGCAAGCAAATCCTCGACCCCCGGGGGGTGGAGTCGGAAAATGCCGGGGTAGCCGGGCTGGGCCTGCTCGACGTGGTCACCGAGTTCGCCCCGGAGAAATCGACCCGCCAGGTGCGGGCCCGGGTGCTGGCTGACGCGGGGCTGCTGGCCGGAACGCGCGGCCTGGAGCTTACCGGCTACGAGATACACCTGGGGCGGACCTTGTCCAGCGAGAAAGCGGGTGCTTTCCAAATCGTCGCCACGCCGCAGGGTCCCGCCGACTACGCCGACGGCGCCCTCGACGCCGGGGGCAGGGTACTGGGGACATACATACACGGCCTCTTCCATAACGACGCTTTCCGCAAGACGTTCCTCGGTGCCCTGAGGAATTTCTGGGGGCTGGCGGCCGGCCCCGGCGGCGCCCCGCCGGAGAAAGATAAAGAGTACGATAAGCTGGCGGCGCTGGTCCGCGCCAGCCTGGACATCCCCCGCATCTATCGAATTATGGAGGCCGGGGTTTGAAGACCACCCTTATCATCGGGGGGGCGCGCAGCGGAAAGAGCCGGCTGGCCCAGGAGATGGCCCTCAATTCGGGCAGGGACGTCCTTTTCGTGGCCACCGCCGAGGCCCGCGACGGGGAGATGCGGCGGCGCATCGAGGAGCACCGCAAGATGCGGCCGTCCGGCTGGACAACGCTGGAGGCCACCGGCCAGCTCGGTGAGCAGATAGCGCGTAATATCGGGCGGTCGCGGACGGTTGTCATCGACTGCGTTACCCTGCTGGTCAGCAACGTCTTCGAGGAGCACGCCGGGTCCTCCGACCTCGAGAAAGAGGTCATGGCCGAGATTGAAGGAATAATCGACTGCACCCGGCAGGCCGAGGCCGACTTCATCATCGTCACCAACGAGGTTGGCCTGGGCATCATTCCGGGGGACAGGGTCAGCCGACTCTACCGTGATATCCTCGGCCGCGCCAACCAGCGCCTGGCCGTCCACGCCGACGAGGTCCTCCTGCTGGTAGCCGGCATCCCGGTGACCATCAAGAAAGGCTGAAACCCTACACTATCCTAGCCTCACCCCCTCTGTCCCCCTCTCCAACCAGCTACATCTTTTCAAGCCGTTAAATAATTTGGTCGGAGAGGGGGAAGAATTGAAAGAGGGGTTTCACCCCTCTTAGACGCCCCATAATTGTCATTCTGAGGAGTCCCGATGAAATCGGGACGACGTGAGAATCCGGGGAGGGGGAAATACTACGGGCTAAGCCGAAAATGAGACGAGGGTGGTTAGGGCGGGAATAGATAACTCCCGAGGGGCGGGGTAGGGAACATCTCACGGGCTAAGCCGCCAACGCTGCCACCTGATTGACACCCCCGCGGCGTTAGTGTAATATAAGCCTGTTATCCGGGCTGACACCCTGAACGATACTTACAAGAGGTGATGATATGCCTTATTATGTAATGCTCACCAAGCTCACCGACGCCGGCAGAAAGACCATCATGAAGAACCCCGGCCGCATCTGGGAGGTCAACCAGGAGGTCGAGGACATGGGCGCCAAGATACTCTCCCAGTACGCTTTGCTGGGCGAATATGATTTTATCAACATCCTCGAAGCGCCCAACAACACGGTCGTCGCCAGGGTCGCCGCCTCACTGGGCGCCCGGGGTACCCTTCAGCCGCTGACGCTGTCGGCCATCACCATCGAGGACCTGGTCAAAGAGCTCCAGATGGCCAGGGCCCTCGACCGCTGAAAACCGCGTCTCCGGTGAGCTTATCATCGGCCGGAAGGAAGGCGATGAGGTCTGCTTCGTTCCCTGCTAATTCGGTGGAGGGCTTGAACAGAGCATGAGACCCGGCCCGCTGGAAATCGTCCTCATCATTTTCATTATCATCGCCGCGGCGGTCATCGCCCGGATGGTCCGCACCGGCCGCCGCCGGGACGGCGAAAAGGGAGCCGCCGCGCCGGAAAAGACGGGCGGGAACCCCGACCGGTTTTACTGGCTTTTCAACCGGACGGGAATCGGCCTGACCATCGTCGGCTTTCTCGCCCTGGTGGCCGCCTTCGGCATGTTCCGCTGGGCGCTCCGGAGCTACCTCTGGGCCATCCTCGTCATCGCCATCGGCTTCGTCCTGATACTGCTGTCCCGGGCGCGGAGGCGCTGACGCCGTGTCCACCCCCCTGAAACCCCTCCGGTGGTACCGGGAGCTCGGCGAACGCCAGGGCCGGCTGGCGGCGGGGGCCTTCCTGGTGGAGGGGGAGAGGGCCATCCGGCAGGTGGCCGGCCTTCACCCGGAGTCCGTCACCGAGATTATCTCCGTGACGGAGCCGCCGTCCGCTTATCACCGCTACCCCCGGCGCCTCGTCACCGAGAGCCAGTTCCGGTATATCTGCCATACCCGGACACCGCAGGGAATCATGGCCGTGGTCCGCGCCCCGGCGGATATCTCTACCGATACGCTGCCCGCCGCCATCGGCCGGAAAGCGCTGCTGCTGGAAGATATCCAGGACCCCGGCAACGTGGGCACGCTCATCCGCACCGCCGCCGCGTTCGACTTTTCCGGGGTTGTCCTCACGGAAAGCTGCGCCGACCCCCTTTCCCCCAAGTGCGTCCAGGCCACGGCCGGCACGGTGCTGTCCGTCTGGCTCCGGAGGACTTCAAAGTATCTGGAGCTGGCCGGCGAGCTGAAAGACGCTGGCTTTACCCTCGTGGCCGCCGACCTCGCCGGGGGGGACGGGCCTTCAGTCCTGGAGGGGCGGAGCAAGGTACTGCTGGCGCTGGGCAGCGAGGGCGCCGGGCTTTCGGAAAAACTGCTGTCCCTGGCCGATTACCGCCTGTACCTGCCCACGGCGCGGGAAAAGGCGGAATCGCTGAACGTGGCCGCCTGCGGGGCGATTCTGATGTACCTGGTTTCGCAGGCCCAGCAGTAGCCCCTGACCCTCTTTAATCAGGCCCCGTAATGATACCTCAGGCACTTATACCTATTATTTTAGTAATATTACTACTATATATATACATATAATTACCCTGTAAATTACTTGTTTTTATACCTGTAATATTGTTGACAGGCACCCTGCATCTGGGATATACTGGTACCGTATGCAGGTCTTCTCAATATTCAACTGCGCCGAGCCTCTAGTTCTCATAGGGGCTCTTTTTTTATGAACCGATATATTTAAAGTTTTTAACATTTTCCGGGAATAACCTAACTAAGGAGGGACTATGGAGCTAAGCCGAAGAGATTTCCTCAAAGGGTCAGCCGCCGGCATAGGCGGTGTCTTCCTCTTCGATGCCCTGGCCGGGGGCGTCGCGCTGGCCGCGCCAATCAAGAAGATACAACTGACCAGGCAGGGCAAGGAAACGCCGACCATCTGCCCCTATGACGCCTCGGGCTGCGGCTTTATCGTCATGGCGGACGCCAAGGGCAAGGTCATCAACATCGAAGGCGACCCCGACCATCCCATCAACCGCGGCGCCGCCTGCGCCAAGGGGGCTTCCCTGCGGCAGCTCTCCGCCGATAACCCCTGGCGCCTGACCCGGCCCCTCTACCGCGCCCCCGGCGCCGCCGACTGGCAGCCGGTGGAGTGGGGATGGGCCCTGGATAAAATCGCCAGGAACATCAAGGACACCCGTGACGCCGCCTTCCTCCCCCGCGATAAAGACGGCAACATCGTCAACCGCACCGAGTCCATCGCCTGCCTGGGAGGGTCGGCCCTGGACAACGAGGAGTGCTACCTCCTCGTGAAGATGGCGCGGGCCCTGGGCCTGGTCTATATCGAACACCACGCCCGTATATGACATTCCGCTACCGTCGCCAGTTTGGCGGAATCGTTCGGACGGGGTGCCATGACCAACCACTGGAATGACATCGCCAATGCCGATGTCATCATGGCGATAGGTTCCAACCCGGCGGAAAACCACCCGGCCGCCTTCGGGCACATCACGGCGGCCAAGGATAAAGGTGCCCGGCTCATCAGCGTCGACCCCCGCTTCACCCGCACTTCGGCCAGGGCGGATATCTACTGCCCGCTGCGCTCCGGCACGGACATCGCTTTTGTCAACGGCATGATTAAATACGTGATGGATGATATCAATGCCAACCCCCGCAACTACAACATGGTCTATATCACGGAATACACCAATGCCCCTTATCTGATAAACCCCGGCTATAAAGGCCCCGGGGAACTTAACGGTCTCTTCTCCGGGTACGACCCCGGGAAGAAAAGCTACGACAAGGCCACCTGGCAGTACCAGCTCGACGATAAGGGGATACCCAAGAAGGATAAGACGCTCAAAGACCCCGACTGCGTCTTCCAGGTCATGAAGAAACACTATGCCCGCTATACCCCGGAGGCCGTTTCCCGGATTACCGGCTGCCCGGTGGATACCTTCCTGCTGGCCATCCAGACCTTTGCCGCCAGCGGCGCCACCGGCAAAGCCGGCACCATCCTGTACGCCATGGGCACCACCCAGCACACCTACGGCACCCAGAACGTCCGGTCTTACGCCATCCTCCAGCTCCTGCTGGGCAATATCGGCATCGCCGGCGGCGGCATCAACGCCATGCGCGGTGAGTCCAACGTGCAGGGTTCCACCGACCACTGCCTCCTGTACCATATCCTTCCCGGCTACCTGGGGGTGACGCAGAATACGGATACCACCCTGGCGAAGTACCTGGAAAGGCTTACCCCCACTACCAAGGACCCCAACAGCGCCAACTGGTGGCAGAATTATCCCAAGTACATCGTCAGCCTGCTCAAGGCCTGGTACGGCAATGCCGCCACCAAGGATAACGACTTCGCCTTCCACTTCCTGCCCAAGATACAGGCCGGCCAGAACTACTCGCACATCGCCCTGTTCGAGGCCATGGACGCCGGCGTCATCAAGGGCCTCATGGTCTGGGGCCAGAACCCGGCGGTCGGCGGCCCGGATGCCAACCTGGAAAGAAGGGCGATGGGCAGGCTCGACTGGATGGTGGTCGCCGATATCTGGCACACCGAGACAGCCAACTTCTGGCACCGCCCGGGGGTCGACCCGGCGACGATAAAAACCGAGGTCTTCCTCCTGCCGGCGGTGGTCTCTTACGAGAAAGAAGGCAGCGTCACCAACAGCGGCCGCTGGATGCAGTGGCGCTGGAAGGGGGCCAATCCCCCCGCCCAGGCCAGGGACGACCTCTGGATGCAGGACCAGATTACCCGGCGGCTCAAAGCGCTGTACGCCGCCGAGGGCGGTCCCGGCGCCGAGATTATCGGCAGCCTGGTCTGGAACTACGGCGACGAGCACCCGGATGTCCACGCCGTCGCCAGGGAAATCAACGGCTATGACCTGGCCACCGGCAAGCTCATGGGCAGCTTCGCCAACCTAAAGGCGGACGGCACCACGTCGTCGGGCAACTGGCTCTACTGCGCCAGCTACACCGAGGACGGCAATATGGCCGCCCGCCGCGATACCACGCCGGACATGTTCAACGTCGGGCTCTACCCCAGGTGGGGCTGGTCCTGGCCGCTCAACCGGCGTATCATCTACAACCGCGCCTCCGTCGACCTCGACGGGCAACCCTGGGACAAGGAGCACCCGGTCATCAAGTGGAACCCCGCCAAGGGCGAAAGCGGCGGCTGGGACGGTGACGTGCCCGACGGCGGCTGGCCGCCGATTAACGTCAACCCCCAGACGACCAGGTGGCCCTTCATCATGAAAGCGGAAGGCCACGCCCGGCTCTTCGGCAGCGGCCTGGTCGACGGCCCGCTCACGGAGCACTACGAGCCCTGGGAAGCCCCGGTGCCCAACGCCATGTCCGGCCAGCAGAACAACCCCGTCATCAAGGTCTGGCGACCGGAGGAGCAGGGCACCCCGGACAAGTACCCGATTGTCTGCTCCACCTACCGCGTCTGCGAGCACTGGCAGGGCGGGCAGATGACCCGCAACATGCCCTGGGTCATCGAGGCCCAGCCCGAGCCCTTCGTGGAAATGAGCGAGGAGCTGGCTGCCGAGAAGGGCATCGCCAACGGCGAGAGGGTCATCGTCGAGTCCGCCCGCGGCCGCATCGAAGTGGTCGCCGTGGTCACCATGCGCTTCAAGCCATTCCAGATGAACGGACGCCGGGTACATCAGGTCGGCATCCCCTGGCACTGGGGTTATACCGGCCTCTCCACCGGGCCGAGCGCCAACGAGCTGACGCCCCACGTCGGCGACGCGAACACGATGATTCCCGAGTACAAAGCCTTCCTGGTAGACGTCAAGAAGGTCTAGAGTTAGGAGGATATAATGGCCGAGAAAGCGATATTGTTCGACGCAACCAAATGCACGGCCTGCCGCGGCTGCCAGGTAGCCTGCAAGCAATGGAACGGGAATGACGAATATATACCCACCGAGCCGAATGGGGTCAAGGCGTCAAACCGCGGCAGCTACGAGAACCCACCCGACCTCTCCCCTTCCACCTGGCTCAAGATACGCTTCACCGAGGTGGAGAGCGGCGGCCGGGTACGCTGGCTCTTCACCCGCCAGGCCTGTATGCACTGCACCGATGCCGCCTGCGTCCGGGTCTGTCCCAACGGTTCCCTCTACCACAACGGGCTCGGCTTCGTGGAGTATAACAAGGATACCTGCACCGGCTGCGGCTACTGCGTTGACGCCTGTCCCTTCCAGGTGCCGCGCTCCACCCGCAGCCTGCTCACCGGCATCGCCAAGATGGACAAGTGCACGCTCTGTACCACCCAGGGGTTGAACCGCCTCGACGACGGCATGGAGCCGGCCTGCGTCAAGACCTGCCCGCCCGGCGCCCTGCAATTCGGCAACCGTGACGAAATGGTAGCTGCGGGCCGGGAAAGGGTCGGCACCCTCAAGACGATGGGCTGGAGCGGCGCCAATCTCTACGGCGAAAACGAGCTGAACGGCCTGCACGTCATGTATGTCCTCGACGATTACCCGGCGGTTTACGGTCTGCCGGCCGCACCCCGGGTCGAGGGGGTCACCAGGGCCTGGAAGAACGTCATCCAGCCGCTCGGCTGGGCGGTGGGCGGTCTGACCATTATCGGCCTGGGAATGAACTGGCTGGTGGCCCGGACCAACGCCAAGAAGGAGGCAAAATGACTCACCACGAGGTTGAAAAGTACCGGACGCCCGTAAGGGTGTTACACTGGATACATGCCGGCTCTTTCGTTATCCTGTTCCTGACCGGACTCGTCCTCTTCATCCCGGGGCTGGCTTTCCTGGCTGAAGACAGCTGGACGCGGCTCATCCACCGCATCTTCGCCGCCATCTTCGTCGTCGCGCCCGTCATCTATATCATCCTCAACCCGAAATCGATGGCCCGGGGCCTGAAGCTGGCCTTCAGCTGGGGCAAAGACGATATGGGCTGGCTGAAGGCCGCCCCCGGCTACTACTTTCAGGGCTACGAAGAAGGCATGCCGCCCCAGGACTCGATGAACACCGGCCAGAAAATGTGGTGGCTCATGGTAATCGTCTTCGGGGTGATTTTTGTCATCACCGGGGCTATCATGTGGTTTGCCAAGACCGCCGCGCCGCCGGCCGTCCTACAGTGGATGGTCTTTATCCATGACATATCCTTCATCGCCACGGGCACCATGTTCTTCTTACACATCTACCTCGGCGTGTTCCACCCCCTCATGACCGAGTCCTGGAACGCCATGGCCAGTGGTAAAATATCCAAGGAGTACGCCAAAGCTCACCACGCCAGGTGGTATGCCGAAATCAGCAAGGACAAGGAATAGCCGGTCCCATGGCAACTAAAACCGATAACAGGATTCTAAAAAGACTTTCGGAGATGGAGAAGGAGGAGGGCCTTCCCCTCCTCCTGCAGTTCTACCGTGAAATAGTCCTGGTCCATGAAGCGGCCCGTAAACGCATCGGCGCCCCCGAAATCAGCCTGACCGCCGAGGCTATCCGCAAGCGGACGGAGCAGGGGTTCCCCCTGCTGGGCTATGACGACTTCAACCTCGACCTGGAAGCGGTGCGCGATGTTTTCGTCAGGGTCATCGATGTCTTTTCCCGCTACCCCCGGCTCTTCGGGGAAATTCCCGAGACCCTGAAAAAACCTGGGGCCGAACACCTCCTCACCACCAGGGCCATACGGGCCTGGTTCAACGGCGAGAAACTCCCCCCGGCATTGGCCGCCGGTATCAGCCAGGCCCTGATGGGTGTCATCATTCAACTCACCCTCAAGCCCTGGCTGGCCGCTTACGCCAGAACGCTGATTGACTCGGTGAAGCAGGAGCGGTGGCGCCGGAGCTACTGCCCCGTCTGCGGGGGCCGACCGGACTTCGCTTTTCTGGACAGGGAACGGGGGGCGCGGTGGCTGTTGTGCTCGCGCTGCGACTCCGAGTGGATTTTCCAGCGCATCGAGTGCCCCTACTGCGGGACCCGGGACCGGAGCGCGCTGTCCTTCTTCACCGACGAGAAGGAGCTTTACCGCCTCAACGTCTGCGCGCGGTGCCGGGGTTACCTGAAAATCATCGACCTGCGCAAGACGGATGATGAGGTCCTGCTGCCCCTGGAGCGCCTGATGACCGGGGAGATGGATACCCGGGCCCGCCGGGAAGGCTACCGGCTGCCGGCCTGAGCCCCGGGTTCTCTGCGGTCAGGTCAAGGGATTACCCCTAATCCTCCACATATTAAGCGCCAACCTTACGGGGGGCGCTTCTAGCCGGGAACAGCCCGGTTATCTTCCATTCACCTATTTTTATCTTTTATTTATAGAATTGCGGAATATTATTATTCTTCTGTTACCACTTATTACTTATAATTTCTGCATAAAACCAAGTAAATAACACGGTTGAAAAATACATCAAGCTTTCAACCAGTCGATGAAAAAAGGGGAGATTAAATAAGGGGGGTACAATCTAATGAGGTTCTTTAAAAAATTGCACCGGAACGAACGAGGATTTACGCTGGTAGAGCTGCTGGTTGTGTTCGCTCTTTTAGCGATACTGTCGGCCATCGTGATTCCTAACGCGGCCACATTCGTCGGGTACGGCCAGAACGAAGGGGCCAGCACCGAATTATCCATTGTCCAGACCGGGGTTGATACCATGATGGCCCACCAGAAGATAAGTTCGGTCAACGTCACCGCCGCCACGGACAATATGTCGCTGTTTCCGGTCGGCAACGCGCTGTATCCGGACTACCTGCGCTATGAAATGACCACCGGTACTTATTCCACCGATGCCACCGGCCTGGTTACCCAGGTCACTACCGGTTTCTAGTAAATAGCAGCTCCCGGCTGGAAAAAGTATTTAACATCAGCGAACGAAAAAATCGGGGAGGAAGAGAGGGAAATTTTTATCCCTCTCTTTCTTTTTTTATCCCCGGACTGATTGGCGTACCGGATTACTTATCGATGACGATATTGAAGGATATCCCGGATACCGTAATGGTATTATTGGCGGTCTGGACGATATTATCATCTATCCAGTCAATCCGGACATCGGAAAACAGCTTCTCCAGGGCCAGGGCGTAACTTACCAGCGTGGTATAGCTTTCGGCCTTGCCCTGGAAAAACATCTGGCTGCCGGTTACCCTCACGGAGGTAAAGACCGCTCCCGCCGGTAAAATACCGGTAACCAGTTCCAGGTCGCTGGCAAAGTCGGTTCCTTTATTCAAAAAGACATTATTTCCCTCGATTATCGACTCGCTACGAGCGATAATCTCGGCTATCTTCTTTTCCATTTGCTGCGCTTCATTATTAGCCTGCTGCCGTCCGTCTAATTCTTGCTGTACCTTAACTAATTCGGTATTGAGACGCGTCGTCTCCAAGTGCGCCTGACCGCTGAGCTGGTACACCGGATAGACGAGGCTGACACCGATTAGTAAAGCTAATGCAATCAGTATATTTTTAGCGGTCGCGCCACTGGTTTTGACTCTCTCTCTTTCGGAAAGGACGTTGATATTTATATCGATATACGGTCTATCATGCCTTTTTATGGCGGTCTTCAGTGAAGCCTTTTTCAATGCCAGACCTATGTTGGAAGCGAACACGGCGACCGGTAATTCACCGGGCAACTTGTACGGCGGCACCAGAGGCTCGACGGAATATCCGGTGGTCGCCTGAATAAGCTCGATGGTCTTTGTCCCGGTCAACAGTTCCCCGGTCACCAGCAGAGGCGTGGTGGGGCTGAGCGGATTCCGGGAGTGACCGGCGTTGTAGAACTCGACTATTTTAGATAGTTCGTCCGCGAGTCGTTGGATATTGTACTCGACGACCGGTTCTTCGCTTCTGGGAATTACGGTATGCATCATCGAGACGATATCCTGCGCCACCAGAACGATATCGAAGCAATCAGGAGCCAATTCCACGATAATGACATTCCCGTGATTAGCCGCCCTGGCCAGTGACAGCGGCTTGATATCCATGTCAAAGTTCTTTATCCCCGCCTCCTCCATGGTCTGAATGACGGCATCCACGGGTTTCCGGGGTACCCCCAGGACGAAGAAATCCTGCTCGTCACTTCGTTTGATGACGGCCTGCCAGGAGAGATAGAGCTGCTCAAACGGGAGCTCCATTTCCTTCCTGGCGGCGCGGAGCAGGGCTTCCTCCTGCTGCTCGGGTTTCATGCGGGGCAGGCTGATAAAACGGTAAGTGAACGGCAGGCCGGTGACGCTGACGACCACGGAATCCCGGGAGACTCCCGCTGATTTGAACAAATCGTTAATAACGGAGCCCACGACTTTAGGCTGTAATATCAGGCCGTCTCTTACCAGGCCAAAGGGCAGAGGCAGGCTCGTCCACTTTGCAACGTCTCTCCCCTTTACCGAGAGAAGTTTGATGGCGCTGGCGCTGATATTTAACGTTACCTGTGCTCTGGACATGAGAACCTCATTCAGGACCCGGATTTGGCATATATCGCCACTTCCAGACTGGCCGTAACCGGCGTGGTTTCCAGTACCGCTTTCCCCCCCCCGGCTAGCTCCATACTGCTCGTGACAGCAATCCCCTCAACGGCCAGGGGGCTGCCGAACATTCCCTTTTCCAGTGCCCTGACAAAGTCCGCCAGTGGCGCGAAGTTTCCCCTGGCCGATAAATGCAAACGAAAAACGATGTAGCCCCCGGCATTTGTTTCCGGTGTCCAGTCCTGGGTGGATAGCGGAATTGCCTTCACTTTATACTGGTCGGCCAGTGTCAGGATTCGGTTGATGACCTGGGTACGGTTGGGTTTACCGGGATAGGTGGTCGGCACCGCGGCGAGACCTGCCTCGGCGGCCGCCAGTCTGGGCGCCAGGTCAGCGGCCGGTTCAGGTATACCGGCGATTTCCTGCGCCACCTTGCCGGTATCGGCAGCTATTTTCTCCTGGTCCTTTTGCTGCTTTTCATAGTCCAGCCCGTAATAGCCGCCGGCCGCCAGGACCGCCAGGGTGATGAGCAGTATGGCTATTTTTCTTTTCATCAGTATATCC
>MGNX01000066.1 GCA_001796935.1 Chloroflexi bacterium RBG_16_60_22 | reverse complement strand
GTCGATGAGCATAATAAGGCGACCAACCAGTCGACCGCTGACAGGCTGGAGGCCGTCTATAACAAGCTGGTGGAGCTGCGCGGCCAGCAGGAAGCCGAGCTAAACAGAATCAAGGCCGAGATAACGGGGCTGGCCAAAGTGCTATGATTGCTTATCAGAGGAGTTAGAGCGTGCGTGTATCAAAGCTGTTCGGGAAGACACTGAGGGAAATCCCCGCCGAGGCGGACACGGTCAGCCACCAGTTACTCGTGCGGGCGGGCATGGTCAACCAGCTCGTGGCCGGGGTCTATTCTTATCTGCCGCTGGCCTGGCGGGTGCTCCAGAAGATTGAGAACATCGTGCGGGAAGAGATGGACAGGGCGGGCGGCCAGGAGTTGAGCCTGCCGGTGCTCCAGCCCCTCGAGCTGTGGCAGCTTTCCGGGCGCGGCGAAGCCCTGGGCAAGGTGCTCTTTACCCTCTACGACCGCCGCGAGCGCCCGCTGGCCCTGGGCCCCACCCACGAGGAAGTCATCACCCAGCTGGTGAGCCGCAACGTCCGGAGCTACCGCGACCTCCCCCTGATGCTTTACCAGATTCAGACCAAGTTCCGTGACGAGCCGCGTCCCCGCGGCGGACTCATCAGGGTGCGCGAGTTCCCCATGAAAGACCTCTACAGCTTTGACACCGACGAGGCCGGGCTGGACGTGAGCTACCGGAAGATGATTGAGGCCTACCGGAAAATTTATGAGCGCTGCGGCCTGCCTGCCCTGCTCGTCGAGGCGGACAGCGGCGCCATCGGCGGCAAGGACTCCCACGAGTTCATGCTCGTCGCCGGGAGCGGCGAGGACGAGATTATCTACTGCCCCGGCTGCGACTACGCCGCCAATGTGGAGAAGGCGGTCAGCGTCAAGGGCAACATCGAAAACGGCGCCCCGCGGAAGGTCGAAGAGGTGTCCACGCCGGGCATGGGCACCATCGAGGAGGTGGCCGGTTTTCTCAAGGTGCCCCACTCCCATACCCTCAAGGCCGTCTTCTACGTGGCCGACGGCAAGATGGTCTTCGTGGTCATTCGCGGCGACCTCGCCGTCAACGAGATTAAACTGAAGAACCGGCTGCGCTGTACCGAGCTGCGCCTGGCCACCGAGGCCGAGGTCATCGAGGCGGGCATCGTCGCCGGGGCGGCCTCGCCGGTGGGACTCAGCGGATTTAAGGTCGTCGCCGACGACTCCGTCAGCTCGGGCACGAACTTCGTGGCCGGCGGCAACAAGCCGGATACCCACCTCCGGAACGTCAACTACCCGCGCGATTTTAAGGCGGATATCGTGGCGGACATCGCCACCGCCCGCGCCGGGGAAAGGTGCGCCAGCTGCGGCGGCGTGCTGGCCTCGACCCACGGCATCGAGGTCGGGCACGTCTTCAAGCTGGGCACCTTCCTCTCCGAAAAGCTGGAGGCCGTCTTTATCGACGAGAAGGGGGAGACCCACCCCATCGTCATGGGATGCTACGGCATCGGCATCGGCCGGCTGCTGGCGGCGGCCATCGAGCAGAGCCACGACGCCAAGGGCATCATCTGGCCGGCGCCCATCGCGCCTTACCACGTTTACCTCTGCCCCCTTTACCGGGAGGGCACGAAGGTCACCGAGGTGTCCGAAAAGCTGTACGGCGAGTTCTTGGCGGCCGGGCTGGAGGTGCTCTACGACGACCGGGAGGAGTCGCCCGGGGTCAAGTTCAATGACGCCGACCTCCTGGGGATACCGTTCCGGGTGACGGTCAGCCCGCGGACGCTTCAAAAAGAAAGCGTGGAGCTGAAGAGACGCAACGAAAAAGAGTCGGCGCTGGTGCCGCTGGCGGGGATAGCGGATAAGCTTAAGGGTCTTATCAAAGGGTAAATGCCTGCCTCCCCTTTATTCCCCTTCTGTCATTCCAGCGAAAGCCGGAATCCAGGTGGGGCGGGGAGGCTATCCTGCGGGCTAAGCCGCGTATGCCGCGAGGGCGGCTTGGGTGGGAATAGATAATACCCGAGGGGTGGCGGCGGGGATTCCTTCGTCACTTCGTTCCTCAGAATGACATTCGCGGGAGAGGGGGAGTGAATAGAAAGAGGGGCTTGCGCCCCTCTTAAACACCCCCTTGATAATATCGGGTAATCTACCCCGGCTTCACCCCGGAGACCTTGATGCTCAGCACCGTGCTGGCCAGGTCGCTGATTTTCTCCGGGGTCAGGTCCAGTGTCTTGGCAATCGCCACTGCCGTGGGGTCGTTGGCCAGGGCATCGATGGGAAAGACCGTCTCGTCGATGACGTCGATGTCACGGAAACCGGCGGCCGCCACCGCCTCCAGATAGTCGGGCTTGAGCAGCGCCCCGGAGATACACCCGACGTAAGCCGCGACGGAGCTCCGGATAAAATCGGGGAGCTCTTGGGTCAGGACGATATCGGAGACCATGAGACGGCCCCCCGGCTTCAGGACCCGGAACGCCTCTCGAAACACCTTTTTCTTGTCCGGCGCCAGGTTGATGACGCAGTTGGAGATGATGACGTCCACGGAGCTATCGGCGGCGGGGAGGTTCTCTATCTCCCCCATCCGGAACTCCACGTTTTCATAGCCGCCCGCGGCGGCGTTTCGCCGGGCCTTTTCAATCATCTCCGGCGTCATGTCCACGCCGATGACTTTTCCTCTTTTTCCCACCCTGTCCGCCGCCAGAAAGCAGTCGAACCCCGCCCCGGAGCCCAGGTCGAGGACGGTCTCTCCCTCTTTCAGGGAGGCCAGCGCTACCGGGTTGCCGCAGCCGAGGCCCAGGTTGGCCCCCTCCGGTGCCGAGGCTATTTCGGCATCGGTGTAGCCGACGCTCTTGCTGATATTCTCCGCCAGACCGGTGCTGTTACCACAGCAGGAGCTCGTAGCCCCGCAGCAGGAGCTTCCCTGCGTGGCGATTCTGGCGTAGTTTTCCCTTACCGTTTTCTTGATGTCCGTCTCTTTCATTATTCCCCTCTCCTATTTTGTCGGTAATACCTCGGCCATCACCGGCCCGAGCAGGTCTTTGACCATGCCGGCGAACTCTTCCACCTTGACCAGGGTGAGACAGCAGGTCTTCCCGTCCTTTTGCATGCTTATCAACGCCAGCTTATCGCCGGGGCGGATACCGGCCTTGTCCCTCATCTCTTTGGGCAGCACCATCTGGCCGCGCTCGTCGATGCTGACCACGGCCTCTATCCTGCAGCCACCCAGCCTGTCCCCGATGGGGGAGCAGCAGGGCCCCTCCGTTTCCTTCTGGTTCATACCGACCTCCTCCGTGATGAATGTCTGAAATCGAAATATAATCAGAAAATTCAGAATATACTGACATTATACGGATAAAAATGGGGGTTGTCAAGTGGTGCGGGAGGTTAATTCCCCGGAACAACCGGAAACGAAGGGAATCTTCGTGAAAAAATGTTGACTTCTAAAAAAAATCGGATATATAATGGGGGTAATTTTTCAATTCAGGTTCAGACGGGAAACCGGTTTTATCCGTAGGCGGTATCGGCCTGAACCACGCCAAAGTGAACGCGAAGGGGGGTGGAATTATCGATAAAATATCATCAGAATAAATCTGGTTATAGATATCCCCATAATTTTAAAGGAGGAACAGCTTGAAGAAAATAGTCTTAATTGCAATTGCAATCATACTGACCGTTAGCATTATTTTAACCGGCTGCGCTAAGCAAGCCGCGGCGCCGGCAGCCGGCGGGAAAACGGAAATCCTGTTCGGTGCCGTCAATTCGCTGACCGGCGCCAACGTTCAGACGGGCGCCGACCAGAAATGGACCTTCGAGAAGGCCGTCGCCGATATCAATGCCAAGGGCGGCATCTTCGTCAAGGACCTGAACGCCAAGCTACCGGTAAAGCTCATCTTCGAAGATGACCAGAGCACGCCGGACGGCGCCGCCGCCGCCATGGAAAAACTCATCAAGGTGCACAAAGTGGACCTGGTGCTCAGTTCCAACAACGATAAGCTGAACAACGCGGCCGCCACCGTCGCCGATAAATACAAGATGTACTACGCCGGGGGCGGCGGCTGGTGGGGCGACGATTTCTTGGCCCAGGGTTTCCAGTACTCTTCGGACATGTTCTTCACCGCGGCCGGCGCGGCCGAGGTCCCCTTCCAGGTCTGGGATTTACAGCCTGTGGACCAGCGACCGAAGCGGGTCGCCATCATGGTGATGAATATCCCGGATGGCGCCATCTTTGGCGAAGGCGTTCAGGCCGCGGCCAAGAAGCACGGCTACGAAGTCGTCGACCTTGATGCCTATACCCTGGGCTCGAAGGACTTCTCCTCCTCCATCCTGAAGATGAAGTCCTCCAACGCCGACTCCCTGCTGTGGCTGGGCACCCCTCCCGATAGTATCACCCTGATACGCCAGATGAAGGCGCAGAACTTCAACCTGAAGTATACCCATGGCTGGATGGGATTCTGGCCTACCGAGTATGCAGAAGCCCTCGGGGCTGACGCCGATTTCACCGTTCATGACGGGTTCTGGGCGGCATCCCTGGGCTACCCGGGGAGCGAGGCGCTCGACAAGGCGTACCGGGACTCCCATAACGGCCAGGACTCTGTCTCCATCGGCATGTACTATGCCATCGTCCAGGTCCTCGCCCAGGCCATCGAGAACGCGGGAACCCTCGACTCGACCGCGGTCAGGGACGCTACCTGGAATCACACCTTCAAAGGTACCACCATGGGCGATGTCACCTACAACGATAAAGGCTTCGCCGAGACCCCGAGCCTGGCCCTCCAGTGGATGGAGGGTAAGAGGATGCCGGTCTGGCCCACGGGCGTGAGTGATTACAAGCTCCAGTGGACACCGGCCTGGAATGCCAGATAGCTCCAACTAGTTAGACTTGACCCTGAAGGCTCAGGAAGATTTAACCCCGGCGATAATCACCGGGGTTAAATTTTTTCCCTGTCCGGGCGTGTTTTTACCGGGCTGACGTATCTATTACCTTCTTCTACGGAAGGATATCCTATCCCTCAGCCCTAAAAGGCCGCTGGGCGCAAAATTCATCACCAGGATTATGAGAGCCCCGGTAAGTATCGGGTGCGTCTGCTTCAGGTAGATGCTGCCGAAGGCGAAGAGCGCCCCGACGAAGAAAGCCCCCGGGATGGGACCGATTATCGTGCCGACCCCCCCCAGGACGCATACAAGGATGGGATAGATAATCCAGTTAAGGCTCATCACGGAGTAAGGGTCGATGGCCAGCAGGTAATAGGAATACAGGCTGCCCGCTATCCCCGCCAGGAAGGCCGAAAGGGCAAAGGAGATGATTTTATACCTCAGGATAACGACTCCGTGCGAGGACGCCGATGTCTCGTCCTCCCGGATGGCCCTCAGGGCCAGGCCCATCCGCGACCGCATGATGAAAAATACCAGGAAAGTGGCGAAGAGGGCCAGCGCCAAACCCACCCAGTAGTACGGCCTCATGGACGTGTAGACACTGGAGGGGACATGCAGACCGCCGGCCCCGTTGGTAATAGCCCCGCCCTGTAAAATAAGCACGGTGATAATCTGGCCGGCCCCCAGCGTGCCGAAGGCAAAGTAGTCCCCCCGGAGACGGGACAGCAGCGGCAGGCCGATGATGACGGCCGCGATGACGGGTACCAGGCCGCTTAGAATCATGACCACCGGGTCGAAGTAGTAGCCGGTGTGGGTCAAATCGCGGGACCAGATAATTAACGTGGTGTAAGCCCCCAGCCCGAAGAAGGCATGCCCGCCCAGGCTTATCTGCCCGGTATATCCGGCTACCAGGTTCCACCCCTGGGCGGTGATGATGAAGATAAAGACCATGAACAGGTAATAGCCGGCGTAGGAAAGGTCAACATCTACGTAAAATGGCACGGCGCCGAAGGCGATTATCACCACCGCGACGATGATTTTATTCAGATGTTTTACTAATGCGGGCCGGTGTTCCCTCGCCGTGCCCGCCGGGGCCGGCGCCTTGGGGAGGTCTTTCGGGATTACTTCCGGCCTGGATTGTTCCGCCCGGATGGCTCCCCGGGAGCCGAAGAGGCCCTGGGGCATGAACGCCAGCACCAGTAAAAATACCCCGAAGGATATAGCCTCGGTCCATCCGGAGCCGATGAAATATGAAGCCGCGCTCTCGATGACTCCCAGCGTGATGCCGCCCAGCAGCGCCCCCCAGACGTTGCCGAGACCCCCGAGGGCCACGGCAATCAGGGCTTTGAGGGAGAACGTAAAACCGTAAATAGGGTCAAAGGAGTAGACCGTGGAAATGCCGACCCCGGCCACCCCCGCCATGGCAAGGCCCAGGGCCAGGGCCGCCGCGTTGACCCAGTTGGGGTCGACCCCTATCAGGGTGGTCGCCACCATGTCCTCGGAGGCCGCCCTCACCGCTGTCCCGGTTCTCGTCCTTTTCAGGAACAGGAAGACGACGACGGTCGCCGCGATGGCCAGCGCCAGGGCCATCAGCTTGGTAAACTGTATCGATATTCCGAACGGATTGAGTACCCAGTCCGTGTAGGCCGTCACGATGGCCCGGGGTTCCGCCTTCCAGAAGACCAGCATGATATTTTCCATGAGGTACATCAGCCCCACCGCGATGAGCAGGGAGACGTTGCGGTCTTCCAGGGCGGCCGAGCCCTTGAATATTCCGTAGTAAAAACCCATGCCGAGCAATGCCGCCAACGGCACGATAATAAGCAGCGATAAGTATGGGTCGATGCCCGCCAGGGTTAATAGCCAGTAACAGATATAAGAAAAAAAGACGATGACGGTCCCCTGGGCCAGGAAGATGATGCGCATGGTGCCGTAGATGAGGCTGAGCCCCACCGCGGCGATGCCGTACATCGCCCCGAAGAGGATGCCGTTAGCCAGGATTTGTCCGATGAGCGTCGTGTCAATCATGGCTGTTTCTTTTTGCGGCGCTCCCCGATGTAGGCCTTGCGGATTTCCTCGTCGGCCAGGAGCTCCTGGCCCTGGCCGCTCATGACGATTTTGCCGATTTTGAGCACG
>MGNX01000065.1:3101-20419 GCA_001796935.1 Chloroflexi bacterium RBG_16_60_22 | reverse complement strand
CTCTGGATTCCGGCTTTCGCCGGAATGACAAGGGGAGAAGGGGGAGTGCACCAGCGAGAGGGGGAGCTTTGCCCTAAAAGCCTTTATCAATGTCACCCTGAGCGTAGCGAAGGGTCTAAAGCGGTAGGGATTCTTTCGTCACTTCGTTCCTCAGAATGACATTTGGGGCAAAGCGGAGAGGGGGATACAGGGGGTGATGTCAGGACGGGTTTAGGTCAGGTGAGTTTAAATAATATATTTCCAGAACAAGACAGAGCCTTAAGAAGATTGCCGGGACTGTTGATGGGCGATGATGAAGAAGATGCCCGCCACCAGGAACGGCAGGGCGAAAAACCACATGCCGGCGTAAAATTGAAAACCTTTCCCGAAGTAGATGGAGTGGACCGACGGCGCCAGCGACAGTACCATGTAGGCCACGATTAACAGGATACCGCCGACCCTCTCCCGCCACCACGCCACGATGAAGGCGGCCACCGCCAGCAGTATCGGGACCAGGGCGTAAAGGCTCTCGGTGGTGATGCCCCGGAAACCCTCCTCCCGCATCGACGCCACCCCCTCCCCGATGAGCATCGCCAGAAAGAACACGGCCACGAAAATCCCGATGATTCTGGCGGTCAGCCTGAACCCCCTGGCCCGGCGTAACCTGCGGTTATCGTCCATACTGCACCCTAAAACTCGTCCAGCAGTGCCTCCAGCTTCAGTGGGTCGATGGGCTGCTTTACCAGCGGCGCCTTCTTCAGCTGCGGCAGCTGCTCTTCGTAGACCGGCCTTTCCTGCTGGTAAATCACCCCGATGGGTATTTTATCACCCCACTCCAGCGCCCTGGCAAACGCCGCCATCTTATCGGTGGGGTCGTACCCCCCCTCCTCCACCTTGTAGACCCTCTCCCGGTACCACTGGAAGGTGTTGCGGTGGTTGAAGGAGACGCAGGGTTGTAAAATATCGATGAGGGCGAAGCCGTGGTGGCGGATGCCCGCCTTGATGAGACCGGCGAGGTGCTCGATGTCCCCGCTGAAGCCCCGCGCCAGGAAGCTGACGTCCGAGGCCAGCGCCAGCGCCAGGGGGTTGAGCGGCTGGGACGCCCCCAGCGGCGTGGTCTTGGTGACGAAACCGAGGTCGGAGGTCGGCGAGGCCTGCCCCTTGGTCAGGCCGTAGACCTGGTTGTTGTGCACCAGGTAGGTGATATTCACGTTGCGCCGCAGCGTCGCCAGGAGGTGGCCGGCGCCCTCGCCGTAGGCCCCGCCGTCGCCGTCAATGCCGATGACGGTGAGGTCGTGGTTGGCGAGTTTGGCGCCGGTGGCGGCGGGCAGGCTGCGACCGTGCAGCCCGTTGAAGACGTTGCCGTGCGTGTAGTGGGGCAGCTTGGGGGCCTGCCCGATGCCGGAAACGAAGAGCACCTGCTGCGGCGCCAGTCCCAGCTCCACCAGGGCTTTTTTCACCGCGTTCAGTATGCCGAAGTTGCCGCAGCCGGGGCACCAGGCGATGGGTATCGCGGCTTCATAGTCTTTCACGGTTACCATTGGTTGACCTCCTTGCGCAGGCGGCCGACGATATCGGAGGGGGAGAAGGGGCGGCCGTCGTATTTCAGGATGGCGGCGTCGATTTTGCGGCCGGTCTCGCGGCGTATCAGCTGCGTCAGCTGTCCCGTGGCGTTCCCCTCGACGGCGACGCTTTTCTTCGTCCGGCCGAGTGCTTCGACCACGGTATCGGACGGGAACGGCCAGAGCTGCCCGAGGATGAGGGTGTTGACGGCCGTGCCTTCTTCTTTCAGCCTGGCGGCGGCCTCCCGGATGGCCCCGCCCGTGCTCCCCCACCCGACCAGCGTTATCGCGGCCCCGGCCTCTTCGCGGAGCTCGGGCTTCATGGCTTCCCGTTTCAGGCCGCCCAGCTTACGCAGTCGCTTCTCGTCCTGCCGGTTGCGGGTGGCGGCGTCCTCAATCATGTGCCCGGCCTCGTCGTGCTCGTCGGAGTCGGTGACCACCAGCGCCTTCCCCTGTCCCGGCAGCGCCCGCGGCGATACGCCGGAGCGCGTTACCAGATGTCTCCTATATTCGGTAAGATTGGCGACTTCCTTATCGGATAAAAGCGCGCCGCGCTCTATCCTCACCTTTTTCAGGTCGAACCGGTCCACGGTGGCGTAGGACGTGGCCAGGTGGTGGTCGGTGAGGATAATCACCGGCGTCTGGTACTTCTCCGCCAGGTTGAAGGCCCTGACGGCGGCGTGGAAGGCCTCGTTGATACTGGTCGGCGCCAGCAGGGCGCGGGGGAACTCGCCGTGGCCGGCGTGGAGCGCGAACCACAGCTCGCCCTGCTCCGTGCGGGTCGGCAGGCCGGTGGCCGGGCCGGGGCGCTGTCCCAGCACCGCCACCACCGGGGTCTCCGTCATACCGGCCAGCGCCAGCGCCTCCACCATGAGGGCGAAGCCACCCCCGGATGTGGCTGTCATGGCCCGGACCCCCGCGTAGCCCGCCCCCACCGCCATGTTCATGGCGGCTATCTCGTCCTCCACGTGCACCGCCACCACGCCGTACTGCCGCCCCTTATCCGCCAGGAATTCCAGGATGGGACTGGCCGGCGTCATGGGGTAGCCGGCGATGAACTTGCAGCCGGCGGCCATCGCCCCCAGGGCCAGCGCCTCGTTGCCGCTGAGCAACAGCCTCCGCTTGCCGCCACGTTTGGGGCGTATTATCGGGGCGCTCAGCTTTTTACCGTGCTCCCGCGCGTAGTCGTACCCGGCCCTGGCCGCGGCGATATTGTCCCTGACCACCTTCTCCCCGTGCCGGCCGAACTCGTCCTCCAGGATGCCGGACAGCCGGGCGAGGTCGTAACCCGCCGTTCCCAGCACCGCCCCGACCGCCACGGTATTGGCCATGAGCTTGTTTTGCACCGCATCCCCGGCCAGCTTCACCAGCGGCACGTCGAAGTATTTTTTCCCCCTGGCCACAACCTTGCTCGACGCCCCGTCGTAGATGACCACCCCGCCGGGCTTCAGTTCTCTACGGTGCAGGTCAACTGTCTCCTTGTTGAGGGCCACCAGCATGTCCAGCTCCGGGGAGAGCGCCGCCACCGGCCTGTCTCCGGCCCTGATTCTGAAGAAGTTATGCCCCCCGCGGACCCGGCTCTCGTAGTCCTGGTCGGCAAAGACGTGTAAGCCCCCGCGGGCCAGCGTTTTAGCCAGGATGGCCCCCACCGACTGCACCCCCTGGCCCGCCTCCCCACCGACCATGATATTGAAATCAAGTGCCATCGTTTATCCCCTCCCCCGTCTCTGGATTCGCCCCGGATTTCGCCTCGACTATTTAAAGTATAAGGACGGCGGCGCTCCAATGTAAAGCAACCGGAGGCGGCCCGTCATCGCGGGGACATGGCGCGGGGGAATTGAAAAGCTACCCGGGCACCCCGAAATACAACACGGCCAGGAAGCCGTGGACGATTACCGAGGGCCAGAATACCCTCCAGATATAGCAGTGGACCTTGAACAGGCTCTGGTGCCAGGCGTATTTCCTCAGGCGTCCCAGCAGCCTGGCGCCGGGTATGCAGCGGCAGGACATGAAGATGAGCAGCGCGCTGACGATATTGATGATACCCAGGCTGAAGATTATCCTCCCCACAACGGCCGTTTGAAATATTTCCATGAGCACCTCGACGCTGAAAGATTACATCAAAGGTTAAGATAGACCAACGGCGGGAATATTGCAAACCCGGCGTGGCGGCCCTCACATGCTGCTGGCGATGCTGAGCAGCTCGCTGGCCGCCCGGCTCGTCACGACGATGAAGTAAAAACCCCCCGACCTCCAGTAGGCGCCGTTGAGCGGCTGCCCGTCCTCGCCGGTGGCGGTCAGGCGCGTCCCCCGGTTTTCCCCGATGACCACCGCTCTCTCTTCCAGTACCTCCCGCACCCAGGGCAGGGGTACCGGCAGCTCGTCGCTGTCGGCGACTACCTGGGATATCACCAGCACCGGGTAGCCGCCGTTCGGCGCGTTATAGACCGTCTCCACCCGGGAGGACGGCAGGAGCTGGCCGCGGATGACGCCGGGCGGCCAGGCGAGGTAGCTGGGGAAATAGGTGGGGACGACCACCCGGAAACCCAGCTCGTCCCCGGCCTCCTCGATGCTGGCGTACTCCCGGGGACCGTGCTCGGGGGGGTACAGGTAGTCCTGGGCCGCCCCGATGAGAAACAGCACCAGCGCCGCCGCGCCGAGCACCGCCGCCGGTACGAGTATCAGCTGCGGGACCGCCTTGATAAACCTCATAATGTCAGCAAGTCAGTCCACCGGCGGACGCCTAGACAATAAGGAATAGCAGGGCGGCCAGCATCACCCCGGTGACCACCACCCGGAAGTTCGGGTAGGGAACGCCGGCGGCATCGCCGTGGACAATCCTTTTTATCCTCTCCTTGACCAGGTTCCGGTTGGCCACGTCCTCCAGGCCATTGACCGGCTTCACCGGCCGCCGGATTTCGACCTCCGGGAGGGTCTCGCCGGTGGAGCGCTGGAATATCTTGAGCAGCCCCGAGGTGAGGGACAGCCGCCGCCCGGAGTAGCCCGCGGCCATATCGTCGCAGAGCTTCTCGCTGTCGTTAACGATGAGGTGAAAGACGAGGATGGCCAGCGGGTTGTAGCCCTGGAGCCACCGCAGTACCAGCAGGGCGCGGCTAATCCAGCCGACCCTCCGGCTGAGGTGGGCGATTTCATGCCCGGTGACGGCCCGGAGCTCATCGTCGTCGAGCAGGTCAATCATCGCCGCCGAGACCACCAGCGTCCCGCGACCCGAGGTATAGGCCACCGGCAGCTTATCCGGCGAGAGCCGCACGGCGGGACGGGGAATGGCGGCCTTCTCCGGCAGGCCGGCCAGCGCCGCGTCCAGCCGGGGGAACCGCCCCTCCTCGACGATGGGGAAGGACAGGTGCCGCCGTCCCAGGTAATGCCGGACGATGGGGAGGACGTCCCGGGCGAGGAAAACGATGGCGGTTATCCCCAGCCCGGCGGCGGCCAGGTGCCACACGGCGATGCCGCCCCCCAGCTCCAGCCGCAGCCAGGTGTTGATGTCCAGCAGGGCCACCTGCTCCCGGAAAGAGAAATCGTGGCGGGGCGGGTAAATCAGGAAAAATAAGGGCGGACATGCCACCGGCAGCAGCAGGGCCAGGAAGCGGAGCTTAATCCGGGCCAGCGCCTCGCGGAGCCGCCAGGCCGCCACCAGTGTCTCCACCACGGCCAGCGTGACGATGGAGTAGACGACCGCCTGGGTGAAATAGTGACCCCAGAAAGAATTGAAGAAAAGCATTTTACCCCTGCCGGTCGGGCACCGCCGGGTCTTCCCCGGCGGGGGAGTCGCCGGCATCAGGTCCGGCCGGGGCGGTCGTCATTTCGGCGTACTCCAGGGTGTGCTCCTCGAGCATCCTTTCACGGGAGATTTTACCGGTGAAGATGCTCGTATCGGCCGGGAAAACGCCGGGGCGGAAGATAACATCGTAGAGGTGCCAGATAACGATGGTCAGCACCGCCAGCGTGGCCTCGAACCCGTGGAACTCGACGGCCGCGGCCACCACCTGGCCCGGCAGGACCTTGGTAACGGTCACCGGGAAGGCCAGGATAAAGCCGGTGGCGATGATGACCAGCCCCCCGAAGATGAGTCCCCAGTACTCGAACTTCTGGCGGTAGTCGTAGCGGCCGTACTGCGGCGGCCGTTCCGCCAGGCCAAAGGTGTAGCGCAGCGCGCCCACCACATCACCGAAGTCCTTGAGGGTGGGGACCATCGCCAGGCGGCGGCGCCTGACGAAATAGGAGTAGAAGACGTTGCCGAAGTGGTACACGGCGCCCAGTGTGAATACCAGGGCGAAGGCGCGGTGAATCAGCCGCGTGAACTCGATGCCACCCAGGTTCAGGATAACTCCCTCCGCCCAGCCGGCGGTGTAGTAGCGCTGGGCCAGGCCGGTAACCGCCAGCACGATAAATGTTACCATGAGCACGATGTGCTCAATCCGCTGACCGGCGTTGAACCGCCTGATGTATTCCTGTCCGGCTTCTTCTTTCATCGCTCCGTTGTCCGTTATCCGGGCGGTCGCCATGTGTCCTCCGATGCTACCGGTTGGTTATCCGGCGCCACAGGTCGAGCATCACGTGGATGCCCAGCCCCGCCAGGATAAACGGGATGAGTATCCGGTAAAACCACCTCACGAAGAATATCAGCGGCGCTTTATCGATACCGGGCTCGTAGTGGGAGAGCCAGGCCCCGGGGAAATTGACGTTGACATCGGCGTGGCACTTGCCGCAGGTGGCCACCAGGTTGCTCTTGATGACCGGCGAGCCCGGACTGCTTACCTGCTGGATGTCGTGGATGCCGTGGCAGTCGGTGCAGACCGCCTCCTCCACCCAGATGTCCCGGGTCTCCTTCTCCACCAGCGCTACCGTCCGGCCGTGGAAGTCGTTGAGGTAGGTCTTGACCACCTGCGACGAAATCCCGTACTTCTCCATGAGCTTCTGGTTGCTGTGGCAGTTGCTGCACAGGTGCACGGACTCCAGCCGGAAGGACGCCGTCCGGGGGTCCACGATGGTGTGCGTTTGGTGGCAATCGGTGCAGACGGGGACGTCGTAGTTGTTCTCTTCAATCAGGGCCTTGCCGTGGATGCTGTTGACGTACTGCTGGTAGATGGCCTGGTGGCACTGGGAGCAGGTCTGGGAAATCTTGGCCCGCGGCTGCGACGGCAGGGCGACGTCGTGCGCCCCGTGGCAGTCGGTACATATCGGCGTCCTCAGGTCTCCGGCCGACAGCATGGCATAGTGGATACTGTCCAGCGTCTTGGTGTAGTTGTCAAAGTGGCACCGCTTGCACAATTCGTACTGGGTGATGTTGTACTCGCGTTGATTGGGGATATTCCACTGGGGGTGGGGGAAGCCGGTGATGGCAGTATGGCAGTCGGTGCAGAGCAGCTTGTCACCGTGAACGGAAGCGGCATACACTCCCGGGTCGATGTAAAGCTCCAGGGTCTCCCCGCTGGCCAGGGTCATGCTCAGGCCGGGCTGGCCGTGGCAGTCCAGGCAGGCACCACCGGCCAGGGTGCCATCAGCCGCAGCGGCGGTAACCGGAAACAAGACCTGCGCCAGGGCAACCACCACCGCACCTGCCGCAACCACCTTCCAACCCCTGGCCAGAGCGGACCGCGCTGAACCGCGATATAAGCCCACGGCACCTCCGTCAGGCAGCGTTACCTGTCGTCCGTTAGGATTCTAGCACAGGAACCGGGATTGGTAAAGGGCGCGGACACCAGAAGATGAACCCGGCTGGCTCCTGACGGAGAGCCTTACCGCTCACCGCTTTCTCTCCGCTTGGTTATTTCCTCCTCCAGTTCGCTGAGTTCCTTTTCATCGGTAGCCGCCGGTTTGCGGTCGGCGCGGCCGCGCCGGGTGAAGTAGGCCCGGCCGGGCTGCCAGCCGACGGCGACGTTATGGACCGTCTTGCGCTCCAGGGACACGATGCCCTGCCCGAGCTTGTAGCCCAGGTAGCCGATGACTCCGGCGATGCCCATGAAGGGTAGAAAGATGATGAAGACCAGCCCGGCGAAGGGGCCGGTTATCATCGCCAGCACCGAGGGCATCCTGACGTATTTTACCTCGCTGCCGCCCGGCAGGAAGGGGGCCTCTTCGGTAATCTGGACGAACTCCCCCGTGGACGTGTTGAGGTAAGCACCCTTGGGTCCTCTCTCCGCCCCATAGTACCTCTTCATTTTCGTCCTCCTTCGGGATGGTTCCGGCTCCGGCCAGGGCCGGGACTGCCCCTTTTATCTTAGCTCCACTTTAATTCTACAGGAGGCAGCGTTATGTTGAGTATCGGTACAGTGCCCTAGTTTGGCAGATTAAATAGTGTACTGGAGGGTTTATCCTGGCCTCACCCCTTTAATCCCCTCTCGCGGCGCACTCCCCTGCACAACCCGACCCCCGCCTTGACAAAAACCACGGGGTCTTTGATAATAGCTTGGTATCCCCCTTTATTCCCAGCTTGCCAGGCAAGGGAGCGTGACCATGAAAGCGTTGAGATGGTACGGCCGGAAAGACCTGCGGTACGTGGACGTGCCGGAGCCTTCTCCCGGGCCGGGACAGCTAAAGGTCAGGGTTGCCCTGGCCGGTATCTGCGGCACCGACCTCAAGGAGTATGCCTCCGGCCCGGTCATGATAGCCGCAGAAAAAGCGCCGATTACGATAGGGCACGAGTTCGCCGGGAAGGTGGCCGCCGTGGGGAAAGGCGTTAGTGACTTCAGGGTGGGGGAGCGCGTGACCGGGGTCGGCTACTACTACTGCGGTGAATGCTATGTCTGCAAAGAGGGGCGGTACAACCTCTGCGTGAACCAGGGCTTCACCGGGCTCTTCACGGACGGTTGCATGGCGGAGTATGTCATCGTACCGGCCTACGCCTGCTACCACCTTCCTGACGGGGTGTCCGACGAGGCCGGTGCCATGGTCGAGCCGCTGGCCGTGGCCCTCCACGCCGTACGGCAGGCCCGCGTGCAGCTCGGCAACACGGTGGCGGTGGTGGGGGACGGCACCATCGGGCTCTGCGCCCTGCTCGCCGCCAAAGCGGCGGGGGCCTCCGAGGTGTACGTCGTCGCCAAGCACCGGGGCCGCGGTGAGCTCGCCAGGGCGCTGGGCGCCACGGCGGTCATCTACCTCAGCGACGGCAGCCCGGTGTCACAGCTGCAGAAAATATCCGGCGGCCCGGGCGCCGATGCCGCCATCGAGTGCGTCGGCTACCCGGATACGCCCCAGCTGACCGTGGAGCTCCTCCGCCGGGGCGGCATCGCCGTTATCGTGGGGGTGTTCAGCCAGCCCGGCACCTTCGAGTTCAGCACCATGACCTTCCCGGAAAAGATAATGGTGGGCAGCTCCATCTACGTCCACGAGGGCCAGACGGCCGTGGACCTGCTGGCGGACGGGAGAATCGATGCCTCCCCCCTGGTTACGTCCCTCGTCCCCCTCAAGGACGCCGTGAAGCTCGGCTTCGAGGCGCTGCTGGCCAACAAGGATGCCAACATCAAGATACTGCTGCGCGTCCCTTGAGATTGGGCCGGGCGGTACCTTACAATAAGAATAACACCGCGCAAGGAGGCAAACATTGGTCAATAAAAACATCTACGAGTTTCCCATCACCTACACCAACCCCATCCCCAGGATAGCCCTGGGCTGGGGCGCTTATGAGACGGCCGGCGACGAGTGCAAGGCCGCCGGCATCAAGAAGGCGCTCATCGTGACTTCCGGTCTGCGGGGCACGGGCATCGTCGAGGAAATCAAGGGTATCCTGAAGCACGCCGGCATCGCTGCCGACGTCTTCGACAAGGTCACCTCCAACCCCAAGGACCACGAGATAATGGCGGCCTACCGGGCTTTCGTGGACGGCAAGTGCGACGGCGTGGTGGCGGTCGGCGGCGGCAGCTCCATCGATACCTGCAAGTCCATCCGCGTGGTGGCGGCCAACGGCGGCAAGGACGTCAACAACTTCACCGCCCATCTCGACCCGCCCTGGATGGAGACCCTGGCCAGGCTGAAACCCTGCACCATCCCCCAGATTTCCGTGGCCACCACCTCCGGCACGGGCGCCGAGGTCACCTCCTGGGCGGCCATCACCGACACCAAGAAGCGGGCCAAGGTGCTGGTCAGCGCCCCCAACGTCCAGTCCACCGTCGCCATCGTCGACCCGCTCCTCATCAGGCTCCAGCCGCGGAACTTCGCCGCCTGGACGGGCTTCGACGCCATGGCCCACGGCTTCGAGGCCTTCGTCACCAAGGTACAGGGCCCCTACGCCTACGGCATCCTGCTGCGGGCGGTGGAGCTTATCTACCAGAACCTCCGGGAGTTCACCTACAACCGGATGAACAAGGACGCCTGCGAGAAGATGTGCTGGGCGGCCACCATGGGCGGCATCGCCATCGGCTTCGGGGCCGGCGCCGGCATCGTGCACGGGCTGGGCCACCAGGTGGGCGCCCTGACGGACTGCCATCACGGGCGGGTCAACGCCGTCCTGACACTGGCGGGAGAGCGGTATAACCAGCCGGCCGCCCTCGATAAGTTCGCCGCCATGACGCGGGCCATGGGCATCGATACCCGCAACATGACGGATTGGCAGGCCGCCGACCGCTGGTTCGAAGAAATAGAGCAGCTGATGAAAGACCTGGAAATCACCCCCGGCCACCTGGCCGACCAGTTCGGTTTGCAGGAGAAGGACCTGGAGCACATCGTCGAGATTTATTCCAACGACTTCTGCAGCCAGGGCAACCCCAAGGAGTTCGACCACGACGAGGTCATCGCCCTGCTCAAGAGGGTCATGCACAACTCTTACTAGGACCACACTGAAAACCGAATAGAAGTAAATAGCGAGGGTGGCGGAAAGTCCCCGGTTAATTGTAAAATATTCCCGGGGGCTCGCCACCCTCGCTGCAAGCAATAACGGTTAAGGAAGGTCAAGATGGAAAAAGAGACACCGGTAACCCCGAAGAACGAGGAGCCCGAGGTCATCGAGGAAATTGCCGTCGAGGAGCTCAGCATCGACGGCGTCTGCGGGGTCTATTAGCCATGACCCGCCTGGCCGATGATGTCCGGGTCAGAAAGGAAAGCTGGGGGCTGCTCTTCTACGTGAGGGCGCGCCACAGGGTATGCTTCGTGAGGAGCGGCGACTGGCTCTATCCCCGGCACTTCGACGGCACCTGGACGCTCGACGGCATCGTCGAGGACATCACCCGTCGCACCGGCACCCCGGCGGAGATAATCGAGCGCTCCCTCCCCGGACTGACCGGGCACCTCGCCGCCAGCAGGATGATTAGCGATGAAGTACGCTGACTGGCCGCTGTCCGCCCCGGTGAACCTGACCTGGGAAATCACCCACCGGTGCAACCTGAGGTGCGTTCACTGCCTCTCCGCCAGCTCCCGGGAGTCGCCCGGCGAGCTCAGCTTCGAGGAGTGCCGGGCCATCGTCGACCAGCTGGCGGAGCTGGAGGTATTTGAAATCAACTTCGGCGGCGGCGAGCCGCTGCTCAAGGACTTCTTTCTCCCGCTGCTGCGCTATATCCACGAAAAAGAAATCGTCACCTGCGTCAGCACCAACGGCACCGCGCTCACCGACGAGGCGGTGGCCTGCTTCGCGGAGGGCCCCCTGGTCAACGTCCAGGTCAGCCTCGACGGGGCCACCCCGGAGGTCAACGACCGCATCCGGGGGGAGGGGACGTTCCACCGTATTATCCGGGGCATCGAGCGACTGGCCGGCAGGAATATACCCCTCTCCATCAACACCGTGGTGACATCGCTGAACTTTACGCAGTTGAGCGAGCTGAAAGGACTGGCCGCGTCCTACGGGGCCAGGCTGCGCGTCTCGCGGTTCCGTCCCTCGGGGCGGGCGCGGGACAGCTGGGAAACGCTGCGGCTGAAAGCAGCGCAGCTAAGAGAGCTCGCCGACTGGCTTAGCGGCGACCCGACCATCCTGACGGGGGACTCCTTTTTCTCCATCTCCCAGGACGGGCGGCGGCAGCTGGGTCTGGACATGTGCGGCGCCGGCAAGATGACCGCCTGCATCGACCCCGTGGGCGGCGTCTACCCCTGCGCCTTCATGCAGGACGGGGAGTTCCGCGGCGGCAGCCTCAAAAAGACCGCCTTCAGGGACATCTGGGACAACTCCCCCGCCTTCAACTTCTTCCGGGGGCTGGAGCCCGCTTCCTGCCGCCAGTGTCCCCGCTTTAAGAAGTGCCGCGGCGGCTGCCCGGCGGTCGCCTACTTCGTCAGCCGCGACCTCAACCGCGCCGACCCCGAGTGCCTGGTCAACTGGAGCCGGGACATCGCGGCGACTTCACCGGTTGAGAACAGGCCGTATATTATATAATGGCAATAATAAACGGTCATTGCGAGCGAAGCGAAGCAATCCGTCGCCCGGTTGGTGGGATTGCTTTGTCGCTATGCTCCTCGCAATGACGCCAGCGGTCAATGAACACGGTCGCTGACCGGGGGGTAGAGCTATGTACGGGCAATTCAAATACCTTTTTTCACCGCTCCAGATAGGGCGAACGGTGGTGCCGAACCGCATCTCCTTCTCCGCCCACCTGACCAACCTCTCCGAGCACAACCTCCCCTCCGAGCGCCAGGCGTACTACCTGGCGGAGCGGGCGAAGGGCGGCACCGGCCTCATCATCACCGAGGAGCAGTCCGTCCACCCCACCGACCATGCCTACGAGAGGCTCATCGACGCCTACAAGCCGGAGGTCGTGCCCGGCTACCGCCGCATCTGCCGCGCCGTCCACGAGTTCGAGACGAAGATATTCGCCCAGCTCAATCACAACGGCGCCCAGGGTGACGGCAGCAACTCCCGCCTGCCCGTCTGGGGGCCTTCCCCGGTGCCGGACGTGCTCTTCCGGGAAGTACCCAAGGAGATGGAGAAAGAGGACATTAAGGAAGTCATCGACTACTTCGGGAGGTCGGCCGGGCATGTCCGTGAGGGCGGCTTCGACGGCATCGAGCTGCAAATGGGGCACAGCTCCCTGATACGGCAGTTCCTCTCGCCGCTGTCCAACTTCCGCAACGATGAGTACGGCGGCAGCCTGGAGAACCGCATTAGGCTGGCCACCGAGGTCATCGGGGCGGTGAGGAAGGCGGTGGGGGGCGACTTCACCCTGGGGATACGCCTCTGCGCCGACGAGATGATTCCCGGCGGGTTGACCCTGGACGACGTCAAGGAAATCGCCCGCCGCCTCGAGGCCACCGGGAAAATCGACTTCATCGATTTGAGCGTGGCGACCTTCTACAACCTTTACCTGGTCGGCGGGACGATGCACACCCCCCTGGGCTATACCATCCCCCTGGCCGCCGGCATTAAGGAAGTCGTCCGCCTGCCCGTCTTCTGCACCGGCCGCATCAACGACCCCGTCATGGCGGAGCGGGTGCTGGCGGACGGCCAGGCGGACATGATTGGCATGGTACGGGCGCAGATTTGCGACCCCGAGATGGCCAACAAGGCCAAGGAAGGCCGGCTGGAGGAGATACGCTTCTGCGTGGCCGACAACCAGGGGTGCTACGGGCGCATTTCCGCCGGCAAGGACATCGGCTGCATCCAGAACCCCGGCATCGGCTCCGAGAAAACGCGCGGCGCCGGCTCCATCAGGCCGTCACCCGAGAAAAAGAAGGTGATGGTCGTGGGCGGGGGGCCGGCCGGGCTGCGGGCCGCCGGGATTGCCGCCCGACGCGGCCACGACGTCACCATCTACGAAAAGAATGAAAAGTTGGGCGGACAGGTCAACATCGCCGCCCTGGGAGCGGGACGGGAAGAGTTCGGGGCCGTCATCCGCAACGAGGAGAACCAGCTCAAGATACTGCCGGTGAACATCGTCCTGGACCGGGAAGTCACCGCCGAGTTCGTCATCGAGCAGGACCCGGACGTGGTGATTATTGCCACGGGGTCGGTGCCCAGGGAGTGCCCCGTTCCCGGCGCCCAGGGCCCCAATATCTATAATGTCTGGCAGGTCCTCACCGGGGAGGCGGCGCCGGGGGAGAAGGTACTCTTCGTGGACTACGATGGCCACCACCAGGCCACGGCCACGGCGGAGTTCCTCACCGACCGTGGTAAAAAGGTGCACATGCTGACGTCGTCGCTGTTCGTCGGGCAGGACCTCGGGCCCATCCAGGACCTCTACCTCACCCGCCAGCGCCTGCTGCTGAAGGGCGTCACCTTCACGCCGGACTTCGCCGTGATGGAAATCAAGGGGCTGGAGGTCAAGGGCTTCAATGTTTACTCCAACGAGTGGCAGACCTTCGGCGGGTACGATGCCATCGTGCTGGCGATGGGCAACCGCGTCGAGGACGGTCTCTATAAAGCCCTCAAGGGCAAGGTCAAAGAGCTTTACCGCATCGGCGACTGCGTGGCGCCGCGCAAGATAGACATGGCCATACTCGAAGGCGAAAAAGTGGGGCGGATGATTTAAAAAATAATAAAAACGTCATTCCCGCGCAGGCGGGAATCCAGCGGGGTGGTTATGAGAATCAGTCTGACATTGCTTGCATTTGGCCGATTAAATTGTCATTGCGAGGAACCCGCCTGGGGCGGGCGACGCGGCAATCTCTTACACCGGATTGGAGATTGCTTCACCTTCGGCTCGCAATGACGTAAGGAAGAACGTGGCCGGAACGAGAGAAATCTGGGTGCTCCCGGAGATAGACGAGACCGCCGGGGAAGTCCACAAGCTTAGCCTGGGGCTGCTGACCGAGGCCAGGCGCATCGCGGGGAAGGTCGGCGGCAGCGTCACCGCCGTCGTGCTCACCGACCGCACCCCGGACCACGCCGATGTTTTCGGCCGGTACGGCGTGGACAACGCTTATGTCTTCCGGGACCCCCTGCTGAAGCACCCCTCCCCCGAGGCCGCCGCGGCGGCCCTGCTGCCGCGACTGCGCCAGGACAGGCCCTGGCTCTTCATCATGGGGCATACCGCTCTCGGGCGGGGACTGGCGCCGCGCCTGGCGGGGATGCTGGATACCGGGGCGGTGTCCAGCTGCGTGAAAATCGACCTCTCCCCGCCGGATAGTCCAAAGTTCTACCGTCCTATCTACGGCGACCAGCTCTACCAGGAGGTGGTCTTCCAGAGAAGCGGGACGATGCTGGCAACGATGGACCCGCGCGTCCTCAACATAGCCCCGGCGACCAGGACCGGCCAGTTCAAGACCCTGGTCATCGAGGCGAAGCTCCCGGAGGGGTCGGTGAGGACGAGGCACACCGGTTTCCTGGCGGCGGACCGCCGGGAAGTGGACGTCAGCGAGGCCGATACCATCGTGGCGGCGGGGGCGGGGGCGGCCGCTGATGATATTTTACCGCTGGTCGAAGAGCTGGCCGCCCTGCTGGAGGGGGCCATCGGTACCACCCGCCCGGTGGTGGACGGGGGGAAAATTCCCCGGGAGCGGCTTATCGGGCAGACCGGCAAGGTGGTCAGCCCGGACTTCTACCTGGCGCTGGGCATCTCCGGCGCCACCCATCACGTCGGCGGCATCCAGGAGTCGGGCCGCATCGTGGCCATCAACCGCGACCCCCACGCCCCCATCTTCCAGAGCGCCGACGCGGGCATCACCGCCGACCTCCGGGACGTGCTGCCGCTGCTGATAGACCGCATCAGGCGCGCGAAGGAAAATGGCGAAATACTTTGACGTTATCATCGTCGGGGCGGGACCGGCCGGCAGCCTGGCGGCCCTCAGGCTAGCGCGCGCCGGGCTGAACGCGGTCATGGTGGAGCGGGGCAGCCACCCCGGTGCCAAGAACATGTTCGGGGGGCTGCTCCACCACACCCCCGTCCTCAACGAGCTAATTCCCGACTTTCCGGAGCGGGCGCCGCTGGAGCGGCACGTCTATAAAAAAACGCTGGCCTTCCTGACCCCGGAAGCGGCGGTGTCGCTGGCCTTCGAGAGCGAAGACTTCGAGAACCCCCCCCATAACGGCTACACCGTCTTCCGGCCGGTCTTCGATAAATGGCTGGCCGGGGAGGCGGTCAAAGAGGGGGCGCTGCTGCTCACCGAGTGTGCCGCCGACGACCTGATTAAGAAGGACGGCCGGGTGGTCGGCGTCACCGTGAAGGGGAGGGAGGGGGAGCTGCGGGGCAATATCGTCATCGCCGCCGACGGCGTGCTGTCCTTCCTGGCGGAGAAGGCTGGCCTGCGGAAAGAGTTCAAAGCTTCCGACATGGGGGTGGGCATCAAGCTGCTGCTGGGACTGCCCGAGGCCGCCATCAACGAGCGCTTCCACCTGGTCCGGGACGAGGGGGCGGACATCAGCTTCGTGGGGGCGACCGGCGGGATGCGGGGCGGCGGCTTCCTCTACACCAACCGCGAGAGCGTCTCCGTGGGACTGGTGGTGCACCTCGACTCCCTCCGGGCGGCAGGCAAAGCGCCCTACGACGTCCTCAACGGGTTTTTAGCGCACCCGCTGCTGAAGAAGCTGCTCAAGGGCGCCGAGCCGCTGGAGTACTCGGCGCACCTGATACCAGAGGGCGGGTTCAAGGCGATGCCGCGGGTCTATACTGACGGCCTGATGGTGGCCGGGGACGCCGCCGGGCTGGTCTACACCAACGGCATCAACCTGGAGGGCATCAACCTGGCCATGACCTCCGGGGTGCTGGCCGCCGAGACGGCGATTAAAGCCCTGGAGGCCGGCGACTACTCGGCAAGGACGCTGGCGCTGTACAGGAAAAAGCTGGACGAGAGCTTTGTCATCAGGGACATGAAGACCTTCAAGAACGCCGCCGGGATGATGCACTCGGAGCGCCTCTACGAGTCTTACCCGAAAATCCTGGCCGGCGTCTTCGAGAAGATGTACCGGGTGGACGGCAAGCCGCGGTCGAAGCTGTTGCGCCTGGCCCGCCGGGAGGCCCTGAAAGAGATGGGGCTCAAGGGCATCGTCGCCGACGGCATCAAGATAGGCAGGGCCTTATTATGAACATCGAGAACCTGACGCATCTGACGCAGTTCCAGGTCGACGACCAGGCCCATATCATCGTGAATAAAGAGGTCTGCCGGACGTGCGACCACCGCGCCTGCGTCCTGGCCTGCCCGGCCAACTGCTACACCTGGGACGAGGCCACCGGTCTGCTGAGCGTCGTTTACGAGAACTGCCTGGAGTGCGGCACCTGCTATGTCCTCTGCGATAAGGGGGCGGTGGACTGGACCTACCCGCGGGGCGGCTACGGCGTCCGCTTCCGCCTGACTTGAAAAGCCATGAAGATAATCGTCTGTTTGAAGGAGGTTGTCGACCCGGCGCTGGGGCTGGACTCCGGCCTGAGGAACGGCGCGGTCTTCCGGGAGGGACTGCCCCTCCGGCTCAACCCCAATGACGCCGCGGCATTGGCGGTGGCTCTAGGTGTGGCGGCGCCGGGAAATGGGGACGTCGAAATCACCCTGGTCTCCATCGGCCCGGACGGGGTGGAGGGCTATCTCCGGAACGGGCTGGCGCTGGGGGCGGACCGGGCGGTACGCCTCTGGCAGGAGGGCTTCGGGGGGATTTCGCCTTACCAGAAGGCCCGGCTGCTGGGCGGGGTGGTGTCACGCGGCGGGGCGGACATCGTCCTGACCGGGGCCGCCAGCCTGGATACCGCCCACGGACAGGTGGGGCCGCTGCTGGCCGCCCGGCTCGACTGGCCCTGCGTCAGCGACGTTGTAAGCCTGGAGGTCGACGAACATGGCCTCAGCCTTATACGGGACATCGGCCGGGGAGAGCGGGAGGCTTTGATGTGCTCCCTGCCGGCGGTCGTCACCGTCAAGGGCGATGGCAAACTGCCCGGCGCTTCCCTGGACCGGTTCGTCGATAGCCGCTACGCCGAG
>MGNX01000065.1:0-3076 GCA_001796935.1 Chloroflexi bacterium RBG_16_60_22 | reverse complement strand
TCCACCGGGGAGCTCAAGGACGAGCCCACCCGGGTCACCGGTATCCTGCCACCCCGACCCCGCCCCCGCAAGGTTCCGCCGCTGGACAGCTCCCTGCCGGCCTTCGAGCGCATATTGCAGCTGCTGAAGGGGGGCATTTCCCGGAGGAAGGGACTGATGCTGCGGGGCAGCAGCCAGGAGCTGGCCGAGCACCTCTTCGAGATGCTCAAGGAAGAGGGCGTTCTAAAACCGGCCGCGGACTGATGAAAGGGTTCGGCTTTTCCCTGGCGGACGGTGCCTCCCTGTTGGCAGACCCCGGCGGCTATTACCTGCTCTCCCGGCTGCCCATCCGCATCCTCCGCCTGAACCGGTCGCTTTACCGCCTCCTCACCCATATTCAAGAGAGCGGCGGGCTTGCCGATTTCATTGCTGAAAACCCCGGCCTGGAGGAGGGTCAGCTGCTGCGGACGCTGTTTTCGCTGGTGGCCCGGGGCTACCTGAAGCTGGAACGGCTGGCCGAACCGGGGGACTACCCGAAGGTCTCCATTATCATCCCGGTGCGCGACCAGCCGGAGGACCTGGCCGAGTGCCTGAAATCGCTGGAAGCCCTGGACTACCCGAAGGAACAAATTGAAATCATCGTGGTGGACGACGGCTCGGAAAAAGAAGTCGCGCCGATAGTACCGCCTGGCGTCAGGGTCATCCGGCAGGCCGTTGCGCGGGGCCCGGCGGCCGGCCGCAACACCGGGGCGGCGGCGGCGGGCGGGGAAATCCTGGCCTTCCTGGACGCCGACTGCACCGCCGGTAAGGACTGGCTGAAAGAAATCGTCCCGTTTTTCCGCACGGCCACGGTCGGGGCGGTGGGGGGCTACGTGGACGGATACTATCAGGAGAGCTTCCTCGACCGCTACGAAGCGGTGGCCTCTTCGCTCAACCTGGGTAAGCGCCTCCTCATCGAGGGCCGGACGGGGTCGAGCTTCTACGTGCCCACGGCCAATATGCTGGTCACGCGGGAAGCATTTAAAACGGCCGGCGGCTTCAAGGCGGGGATGCACGTCGGGGAGGACGTCGATTTCTGCTGGCGGATGAGGGACCTCGGCTACTCCCTGCTCTACGTCCCCTTCGGGAGGGTCGCCCACAAGCACCGCCACCGGCTCGGCAAAATGCTCAAAAGACGGGGCGACTACGGGACATCGGAGGCGGCGCTCTACGGAGCGCACCGGGAGAAGAGGAAGACCTTCCTGGCCCCGGTATATACCGGGCTGTCCTTCCTGGCCGCGACCCTGGCCGTGCTGCTGTTACACCCCTACCCGCTGGCCGCGGCGCTGCTTCTCTTCGGCCTGGACCTGTGGCAGAAGACCGCCACTTTGAAGAAGTATAAAACGGCGATTTCCTTCGGGAAGGTGGCCGCCGCCGCTTTCCGGAGCTACCTCTCCCTGTTCTACTTCGCCTTCTTTCACCTGGTACGCTACTACCTTATTCTCATCATCGCCCTCGGGTTTTGGCTCCACCCCCTCTGGCTTTTCGGGGGGCTGGCCATCGTCTATACTTCAATCGTGGACTATACCGTCAAGAAACCAGATCTCAATTACCCCGTGTTCCTTTTTCTCTACCTGCTGGAGCACCTCGCTTACCAGGTCGGTGTCTTCCGGGGTTGTCTCAAGCAGCGGTACTTCGGCTCTTATCTCCTTTCCTTCAAGCGCGCCTGAAAAGATTTGGAAAGAATATAAAATGAGCGCGAATAAAGCAGGGGGATACTACGGCAGGGCCGCCCGTTTGCTGGGCCGGGCCCTGAGGTTCCGCCTTGCCCGGATGCGGGCCGCCCCGCTGAAGCCGGAGGCATTGAGCCTGGCGGTGACCAACCGCTGTAACTCCCGCTGCGTCATGTGCAATATGTGGCGGCTGTCTAAAGAGGACCCGGGCATGAAAGGCCGTGAGCTTTCCAGAGGAGAAATCATCGACCTGCTGGCGCGTCCCCTGTTCTCACCTCTGGTAGAGCTCGACCTGACGGGCGGCCGAGCCCCACCTGAGGGACGACCTGGCGGACATCGCCCTGGGCGCGGCGGCGCTGAAAAAACAGTACCTGCCCCGCCTCCAGAGCATCGTGATTACGTCCAACGGCCTGCTGCCGGAGAGGGTCGTTGCCAATTACCGGCAAGTCCTGAAAGGGCTTCGCGGCAGCGGCATCGACCTCGTCAGCGTGGCCTCTATCGACGGCATCGGAGGGACGCACGACCGCATCCGGGGGACGCGGGGGGCCTTCCGGCTGGCCACCGGGACCCTCGGCGGAATGCTGGAGTTAAGGAAAGAGTTCCCCAACTATCAGGTCGGCCTGAAAACGACCGTCCTGCCGGATAACATCGATGCCCTCGGCGAAATCCTGGATTTTGCCCGGGAAAGGGGCCTCTTCCACATCATCTCGCCGGCCTTCTTCACCGAGACCCGGTTCCGGAATACCGAGAGGCGGGATACGCTGGAGCTGGGCCCGGACGCGCCTGAAAAGCTTCTAAATTTCTACAACCGGCGTGATCTGGATACGGGCTACTTCTATTCCCGGATAAGGGACTTCCTGGCCAGTGGCAAAAAAAGCTGGACTTGCACGGCGGCCTATAACTACCTGTTCGTCGAGTACGAGGGGACGGTCTATCCCTGCGAGCTGCTCCCGGAGCCTATCGGCAGCATCAGAGAGGAGAGCCCGGAGGCCATCTGGACCGGGGAGCGGGCGAAACACTGGCGGCAGAGAATCGGGAAGGCGTGGCCCTGCCGCGGCTGCATCGAGCCGGGGGCCGTCCGCTACAGCGCGATAGCCGAGGGACGCAGCTACCTGGGGTTTTTAAGGAAGCTGGGGCGGGGAAAATACACCGCTACCCTTCACGGCGAGGGTTTTACCAAGTATATAGACAAATAATTCCGGGTAAAGTCTCCCTGTCCTGACCTCACCCCCTGTGTCCCCCTCTCCAAAACACGAGATAACATGCTCACCAGTGATGAATTGTTTGGAGAGGGGGAAATAATTTTGAGAGGGGGCGGGGCCCCCTCTCGCTGGTGCACTCCCCCTTCTCCCCTTGTCATTCCGGCGAAAGCCGGAATCCAGAGG
>MGNX01000064.1:24000-49965 GCA_001796935.1 Chloroflexi bacterium RBG_16_60_22 | reverse complement strand
AAAAGGAGGGGGAAAATATGGTACTGCAGAGATGGGAACCGGCAGGCGAGTTACGCCAGTGGGAGGACACGATGAATCGACTCTGGCGGGGCTTCCGGTGGCCTTACTACGGTGAGGGTACCGAGACCTGGAATATCCTTGTGGATGTCATTCAGCGACCCGCGGAAATCGTCGTCAAGGCATCCGTGCCGGGCGTTAAGCCGGAGGACATCGACGTGTCCGTCGAGGACAACGTCCTGACCCTCAGGGCGGAGAGGAAGTCCGAGGTAGAAGAGGAGAGAGAAGGTTACCTTGTCCAGGAGCGGGCAACCGGCTCGTTTTACCGGGCGCTGCGCCTCCCGGACACGGTCAACACCGATAAGATTGAGTCCTTCTACGATAACGGTGTCCTGACCGTCCACCTGCCCAAGGCCGAGGAAAAGAAGAAGAGACAGATAGAGGTCAGGGTCGGGGGCGGCGCCAGGCAGATAGAGACGGGCTCCAAGCGCGCCAAGAAGTAAAGAAGAAACCAGATAGCGGATTTTTCACACCGGGGCGGGGTCGTTAGACCCCGCCCTCCCTTTTTCCCGGGTCCGCCGGGTTAAGGGACCAGCACAATCTTGCCGATTTGTTCCTGTTTCTCCAGGATTTCGTGGGCCTTAGCCGCTTCGCTCAGGGGCATAACCCTATCGATAATCGGGTCAATTCTCCCTTCACCTAAAAACTGGAGCACGGTCTCGTTATCAATGCGCTTGGCAGCCCTGACGCCCACGATGGTGACGTACCGGTGGAGAAGCATGACCGTCAGCCAGCGCATCGGTATTGAGTTGGTCGCCTCTTCACCGGCAACGTTGACGATGGTCCCGTTCATCCTCAGGCAGTTCAGTCCCAGAACGAACATCTCGCCACCGACGAGGTCGATTACCAGGTCAACGCCGGTGCCGCTGGTCAACGACCTGACCCGGGCGGCGGCATCAGCGTCACGGTAATTGATGACATGGTCAAAGCCGAGCTCTTTGAGGCGCTCCGCCTTGGCCGGCGAACCGGTGGTGGCAATGATTTTAGAAGCCCCCACCAGCCGGGACAGTTGCACGGCCGCGGTCCCCAGGCCGCCGCTCGCCCCGGTAATCAACACCGACTGACCGGGGCGCAGGTTCCCGCGCCGGGAGACCACGTTCCAGACGCAGGCGTAGGACCAGAGACAGCTCGCCAGCTTTTCATACGGCACGCCCCCGGGAGCGAGCAGGACATCGGTTTCCGGGCGGGCAACGTATTCGGCGTAGCCGCCGGGAGTCTGGTGCCCGGGCAACTTGGTGTTAATGCATAAATAATCGAGGTCCCGCCGGCAGTATTCACACTGCCCGCAGGCGGGGTGGGCCATGCCGACAACACGGTCGCCTGCCTTGAAGCGCGTAACTTTATCACCCACCGCCGCCACTTCACCGGCCACGTCCCGTCCCGGCTGGAAGGGCATGGGAAACGGGTCACGCCCGGGAATCTGCGGTATCTGACCTCGCCTCATCTTCAGGTCGAACCGGTTAATCGAGGTGGCCCCCACCTTAATCAGAACATCGTTTTTACCAACCTCGGGCATGGGGAAATCCATGTACTTCAAGACAGAAGGCTCACCGTATTCAAAAAATCGCACCGCTTTCATCGTCCTGGGTAACGCCATGCAAACCTCCCGGAAATAAATTTATCCTGCGCGGGTTAAGCCGCTTCTCGCTACTTCATAAAGCCGGGTAAGAACAGGGAGAGCTGGGGGACGGATATCAGGAGAGCAACCTCGAAGATATCAGCGATGAGGAACGGGACAATGCCCCGGAATATCGTCCCTATGGGCACGTCTCCGGCTACTCCCCGGATAACGTAGACGTTCAGACCGACCGGCGGGGTAATCAGCCCTATCTCCGTCGCCCGGGTGGTCAGTATGCCGAACCATATGGGGTTGAAGCCCAGGGATATAATCAGCGGGAAGAAAATCGGGGTAATCAGCAGCATGATGGCCAGGCTATCCATCACGCAGCCGAGGACGAGATAAACGAGCAGGACAAGCACCAGGATGACATAGCGGTTGACGGCCAGCGCCCCGACATAATCGGCCAGCACGAAGGGCATGCGGCTGATGGCCAGGAAATAGCCGAGGACCATCGCGCCCAGGATAATGACGAATATCATGGCCGTGGTCCGGCCGGTCCCCACCAGGCTGTCTTTGAAGGCCTTCCAGCCGAGCCGCCGCCTGGCCAGACCGAAGATAAAAGCGCCGAAGGCGCCCACCCCCGCCGCTTCGGTGGGGCTGAAGACCCCCAGGTAAATGCCCCCGATGACCAGGACGAATAAAGCCAGCACTATCCAGGTATTCTTGAGCGAGGTTATTTTTTCGATAAAGCTTGTCCGGGGAGCCGGGGGGCCCAGCTGCGGGTTGCTCCGGCACATGATATAGATGGTGACCATGTAAAAGACAGCTTCCAGCACCCCGGGGATGAACCCTGCCAGGAAAAGCTTGCCGATGGACTGCTCCGTGATTACGCCGTAAAGGATGAGAATGACACTCGGGGGAATTAAAATGCCGATGGTCCCCCCGGCCGCCACGGCGCCGGTAGCCAGACGGTCGTCATAGTTATACCTTTTCATCTCCGGCAAAGCCACGGTGCCCATCGTGGCGGCGGTCGCCAGGCTGGAACCGCTGATGGCGGCGAAACCGGCGCAGGCCCCGACGGTGGCCATCGCCAGACCGCCGCGGAACTGCCCCAGCCAGCGATGCACCGTGTCATACAGGTCCTTGCTCAATCCGGCGTAGAAGCAGAACGAACCCATCAGGATAAAAAGCGGGATAACGCTCAGGCCGTAATCGGCGAAGGTGCTGTAGACCACGGTACGCAGCACACCGAGTCCGCCCTCGAAACCGGCCAGGTAGGCGAACCCGGCAAACCCTACCAGCCCCATGACAAAACCGATGGGCATACGGGAAAAAAGGAGCACCAGGAGCACGCCAACGCCGACGACTCCTGCCGCGAGGGGCGTCACTTCTGCACCGCCCGAGATAGAAATTCAAGGAAATTTGATATTAAAGCCAGGGTGAGAAAGGCGCTTCCCAGACATATCAATCCGGCAAAAGGGTAGCGGGGAATGAGCAAAACGGTCGACTCTAATCCTGAAGCAAACAGGAGCTTCATGTAGACCCAGCTCTGCCAGGTTATCAGGGCAAAAAGGAAAATGCCGAGCAGGCCGGTGGTGCCATCGATAACCGCCTGGGCGCGCCGCGGTAAAAGGCTGACGATAATATCGACGGAGACATGGCCCTTGAAGAAAGCGCAGTAAGCCAGGCCGAAAGAGACGACAACGGCCATCATGTATTCGGTCAGGTCAAAGGACCCGACTATCGGCCGGTTAAAGACATAGCGCAGGGTGACGTCGCTGGCGGTCAACACCATCATCGCCGCCAGAACGCCAACACCTGCGCCATGTAACACCGCGACCGCCGGGCGAACCAATCTATTAACCGAATCGGCTAATTTAACTAACCACATCCCGGCTCATTCCAAATATTTTACTTAAGGCTTGTAGCTCTTTATCAGGTCCTGGGTCGTCTTCAGTATTTCCGCTGCCTCAGGATGTCCGGCAGCCACGTTGTCCTGGACCCATTTGTCCCACAACGGCTGCGACATTGCCTCCAGCTTGGCCACGTCCGCTGCCGCAAGAGTACTTTCCATCATGGTGTAGTTCCCCGCCTTGATGGCTTCCCTGGCGGCGCCTTCGGCCGTATCGAACATGTTCTTGCCCCAGAACTTGGAGCCTTCCAGCCCGCCGACGCTCTCTAACTGCTTCTGAATATCGGGGGGCAGCTTGTCCCAGGCGGCTTTGCTGAACGACTGGGTGAAATAGACGACAAAGCTGGGGAAGAAAGTATAGTATTTGACCACTTCGTACTGCCGGAAGCTGTAGATTGCCTCCCAGGGTATCATCATGCCGTCCATGACCCCCTTCTGGAGGTTGGCGTAGGTGTCGGGCATGCCCACGCTGATGGGGGAGATGCCCAGCGCCTTCCCCAGCTCCGTCGGCGGCCCTCCGGTGAGTCTTATTTTCGTCCCCTTGAAGTCGTCCAGGGTCTTTATCTGCTTATCGGTCGTTATCAGGAAATAGGGGTTGCTCGTCCAGGTGAGCAGGACATGGTTGGCGGCAAACTGCTGACGGATCGAAGGGTATTTTTCGTAGAGCTGCCACAGTATGCCACTGGCATGCTCGGCATTCTTAAAGGCCAGTGAAGGCAGGCTGATGACATCGGCCAGCGGCGTCAGGCCCGCCCAGTAACCGTGGAAGGCCCAGGCGACATCGGCGACGTTGGCCTTGAGTGCCTCCCAGGTGTCCGGTCCCTTGGTGAGTGTCTGGGCATCGTATATCTCAAATTTTACCCGGCCGTTGGTGGCTTTCTCCATCCTCTCGATCCAGGGGAGCATGGCATGCTGCCCCTCCCAGCCTCCCTTCGGGTTCTGGTCGGCGTACCTCAGCGTTATCACCGGAGCCGGCGCTGGAGCCGGTGCCGGCGCCGGGGCAGGGGCGGGGGCGGGGGCGGGTGCCGGTTTAGCGCAGGATGCTATTAATGATGTTACCGCTAATATTGAGATTAGACAGATACCCAGTATTAATCGTCCTTTACTTTTCAATTTGCACCTCCTGTAGATTTTCGGTCTGCCAAAATAAAATGAACTAACACATATTTCACCTCACTCGACCGGAATGTTACTCGTATCGCCTTGTTAAGAAGATAATACCTTTTTACCGACCTGTCAACAATCACCAGCCTGTTGCGCTTTAGGACTAGTCCGGCCCCCGGCACCGTAGACAGCTTGCATAACCCCGGAAATGCTTCACGTAAGAAACTGAAAAACTCCATGGTTCCTTCACGTTACATTCATACCGTTTTCACATCTCTCCGTTAAGATGGAAAGTAGAAAGGGGGAAAAAATATCAGGATAAAAACACAGGACTAAAAAAATTCTAAAAACAAAAAAGGAGAGGAAAATGAAAAAAATAGGAATCATCGGTTTAATCTTACTGGTAACGGGACTTCTCGTGGTCGTCTTGGCCGTACCGGCGCTGGCCCATCCCTTTGATAGGGATTACGGTACGAACGGCAATGGCATTTTTCTGGACTCGCCCGCGCTGACCCGGCTGGCCGAGGCCCTCGGGTTAACCCCTGACGAGCTTGCCAGCCGTCTGCAAGAAGGTGAAATCCTGGCCCAAATAGCCCGGGAACAGGGCATCCCGGAAGAAGAACTGGTTGAGGCAATCGTATCTCCCCACGCTGACCAGATTGCTCTGCGGGTAAAATACGGCTACCTCACCGAGTCGCAGGCGGAAACCCTGCTTGAGACCGCCCGGGAGCGCGCCACCTGGCTGCTGGAGCAGGACCTTTCCGGACAGAGCGGGTATGCCTCCTGGGAAGAGATGCAGGAGTATTGCGGCAACGCCATGGGTGGCTGGGGTGGCATGATGGGTGGTCAGTACGGCTCCGGCAACGGCTGGGGTGGCATGATGGGCGGCTGGAATAGCAACGGTTACCAGGGCAGCGACTCTGGCAACGCTCGCGACTTCGGCGGCATGATGCGAGGTTTCGGCGGCGGCTGGGGTGGCACGGGCGGCGGCATGATGGGCGGCTGGTAGATTCAATCCGGATAAAATCGGTTTTAACAGCTCAGCCGGCGAAAATAAATCGTCGGCTGAGCTTGGTATATTATCCGGTGTTGATGTATCCTAGAAACGGAGGGTCCGGCGATGGCCCAGGGTAAGATACTCGTCGTGGATGACGAGAGAAAGATCGTAAGCCTGGTGCGCGGCTATCTGGAGCGTGAAGGCTACCAGGTGATAGAGGCGAACGACGGCCGCCGGGCCCTGGACGCTTTTCAGCGCGAGAAACCGGACCTGGTGGTTCTCGACCTCATGCTGCCGGAAATAGACGGCCTGGAGGTCTGCCGCCGGATACGCCGCACCTCGGATACCCCGATTATCATGCTCACCGCCCGGGATGAAGATGCCGATAAGCTCATCGGGCTGGAAATCGGCGCTGACGACTACGTTACCAAGCCTTTCAGTCCCCGGGAGCTCGTCGCCAGGGTCAGGGTAGTGCTGCGGCGCAGTCGCCCGGCTCCGCTCACCTCGACCTCAGCACGTTTCACCCACGGCCAGCTGATGATAGACGAGGAACGCTTCGAGGCCTCCTGCCACGGCCAGCCCCTTACTCTGACGGCCACGGAGTTCCGCATTCTGGCCGTCCTGGCCCGCAGCCCGGGCCGGGTGCTTTCGCGGTCGGTATTGCTGGATTCCCTGGGGGAAACCTACGAAGGCTACGAGCGCACCATCGACGCCCACATTAAAAACCTGCGGCGCAAGCTGACGGCGGCCGGCGGCGAAGAGGGCTGTAACATCGTTACAGTCCACGGGGTCGGCTACAAGCTCCAGGGGCCGGCCCATGACTAAGCCCAATCTGCTTCGTCGCCTCTCGGTAAGGCTGACCCTTGCCTTCCTCCTGGCCGCTACCCTGGGCGTTACCCTGGTGGCCGTGCTGGCTTACCGTTCCACGGCCAGCGATTTCCAGAACTTCGTCCACCACCTGGGGAACATGCCCGGCATGATGGGGGGTATGATGGGGGGCCCGGCGGCCCAGGCCAGCCTGGAGTTTCTGCAGAACTTCGGCAGGACGCTGTGGATTGCCGGTATTCTGGGTGTCGTCCTGGCCATCATCCTGGGCTGGCTGTTTACCCGCCAGATAGTGGCCCCTCTGCGGAAGGTCTCCGAGGCCGCCAGGCGCGTCGCCGCGGGTGACTACACCCAGAAGGTGGATACGCGGGGCACGAGCGAACTGGCGGAGCTCGGCGGGTCTTTCAATGTCATGGCGGCCGCTCTCGACCGTGACCGTGAGAGCCGAAAGAACCTGGTGGCCGACATCGCCCACGAGCTACGCACCCCGCTGTCCGTGTTGCAGGGCAACGTGGAAGCCATGCAGGACGGGGTCCTGGAGGCCAGCGCCGAGAACCTGGCGCTACTCCATCAGGAGACCCTGCTGTTGGCCAGGCTGGTGGAAGACCTGCGGACGCTATCGCTGGCGGAGAGCGGACAGCTAAAGTTCAATAGCCAGGCCAACGACCTGAAGGAGCTGTTCTCCAAGGTTGTTGAGGCACTGCGCACCCGGTTCGAATCTAAAAATATCAGGCTGGAACTGGCAGCGCCCGACCGTCTGGAGCCGGTCCGGGTGGACAATCTCCGCACCGAGCAGGTAATCCGCAACCTCCTCAATAATGCCTTCCAGTACACTCCGGAGGGGGGAAAGGTCGTGGTGAGGCTGACTCCCGATGACCACGGTATCGAGGCCTCGATAGCGGATTCCGGGCCGGGCATCCCCCCGGAGCACCTGCCCCGCGTCTTCGACCGTTTCTATCGCGTCGACCGCTCCCGCGCCCGCAGCACCGGCGGCTCCGGCCTGGGCCTGGCCATCGTTAAACAACTGGTCGAGGCACAGGGAGGCAGCGTCCGGGTGACCAGCCGGGTCGGCCAGGGGAGCACCTTTTTCTTTTATCTGCCTTACTCTTAACGCGGCGTCGCCAGGCTCCTACTGGAAGAGCCAGCCGGACAATGTGCTTGATTCCGGGTTGGCTATAGAGATACCCGGTATCAGGCGGGTGTAAGCCATCCGGGAGGAAAGTACCCCTGCCGGGACTCGAACCCGGGCACGCGGTTTAGGAAACCGCTGCTCTATCCGCCTGAGCTACAGGGGCGCGCTGTCAACGCGGCTGCCAAGGGTAATTGTAGCAACTCGGCGCCGCGGCTGCAACCGTGCCGCCCCCGGTTTCAACCCAGCAGGCCCCGCGTCTGGAGGTCATCGGCGACGTCGCTGAGGCCGAGGCTTTTCAGTTTGGGCCGGGTCGGCAGGCCGGTGGCCACGTCCCAGCCGCGCAGGGCGTAGTACTCGTCTTTGAGGGCCTCGAAGTCTTTACGGGATACCCTGTTGCCCTTCCTGGAGACCACTTTGCCGCCCTTGCCCGGGACGATGCAGTCCGCATTGAAAAAGACGCCTGGCAAGGGCTCGTCGTGGAGGTAGTCGAGGAGCCGGTCGCCCTTCCTCCCCCCCCACCCCTGCCGCAGCAGGACGGCGCGCTGCTGGTTGAAGATGCGCTCCCCGATGGCGTTCAGCCCCGCCTCGTCGATATCCCGGCCGGTGATGGCGGAGAGCAGCTGCGCTTCCAGTTCGGGGTGGCCGCTGTGGTCATCGGAGAACCTGACCCAGATTATCGGCCAGATGAGGTCGCAAAGGAGGAGGCTCTCCTTGGCGTGGGTGCGGTCCTGGGCCTTCTTGGCGGCCAGCGCCTTGCCTTCGTAGGTGGTGTAATCGGCCGCGGCGTCGCCGCCCCAGAAGAGCCGGGCGACGGTGAGGAAGTCATCGTAGGACAGGAAGCATGGTTCTTCGCCCTTCGTCCAGTTGGCCCACAGCCACAGGGAATGACTGAACTCGTGGAGCTGGTTGATGGGCCGGCGCTGCTCGGTGGCGTAGAGCAGGGCGTTGGCCGGTATCAGCCGGGGGTCGTAGTCGCGGGTCTCGGCGGCCCGGGTAATCATCCCGGCGGCGGTCAGGGCTTTCGCTTTTTCCCCGAGCTCCTCCGCCGCCCGCAGCGTGCCCCGGGACAGCAGCTCGCCGAAGCCTTCCTTATTGGCTATCTGGCGGGTCAGCTCCTCGATGAACTCGGCGCTGCCGACGCGGGAGAGGGGCAGACCGGTAGCCGCCTCGGTCAGGACACCTTCCCGGTAACAGTCGGCCAGCCACGTAATCATCGGCTGCATGATGGTGGTATCCAGCCCGTAGCGGTCGCAGAGCTGTATCGCCCGGAGGGCGACCTTGTGGTCGTCGTCCCCATACTCCTCGGCGGGCGCCCAGTAAACGTGGACCGCCTGGCAGAAGAACTTGTAGCGCCGGCCGTTGTCCACGTAAGCCTTCCGGAAGCAGCCGCTGAGGCAGCCGTAGCAGGCTTTTTTCCGGGTCGTACCGGGTATCTCGTTGAGCCAGCCCTTCCAGGTATCCCGGCGCAGGTCGAGCACCCGTGACGCGAGGGTTTCCAGCCGGGCCGGGTCGGCGGCCTGGGGGCGCTGGCTACCGGCCACGACGATGGCCTTGAGGTTTTTCGACCCCATCACGCTGCCCAGGCCGCTGGCGCCGGACGCGCCGTCGTCCGTAATCATGGTGGCGAAGACGACCCCGTTCTCGGCGGCGGGGCCGATGGTCAGCACGCTCGTTTCGCTGCCCAGCTCCGCCTTCAGGGTGTCGCCGACTTCAAACGCCGACCTCCCCCAGAGGGCGGTGGCGTCCCTTAGCTCCACGGTGCCATCGTTGATATAGATATAGGCAGGCCTGGCCGCCCGGCCCTGCACTACCAGCCCATCGTAGCCGGCCTGCTTGAGCCAGATGCCCCACTTTTCCCCCAGGTTGGCGTAGGAGAAGGCCTCCGGGTCCATCACCGGCGACTTCCCGCAGACCTGCCAGCGGCAGGCGCCGGATAGCCGGGTAAAACCGGTCATCGGGCCGGTCATGTATATCAGGCAGTTCTCCGGGTCGAAGGGCCGGGCCGTCACGGGGACCATCTCCCAGTAAAGGCGGGCGGCAATTCCCCTCCCCCCGAGGAACTTTTCGGCATAGGGGGCGGTGGGCACTCGGTCTATCTTGCCCCCGGACAGGTCTATTTTCAGGATTTCTCCCGCGTACCCGTATTCCGTCACTATTGACCTCCCAGAATTTAAATTATCAGCGTATAGTCCGGCGGCCCGTCAGGCCGCTGTCTTCTTTCTCATGTCGGCCATCAGCTGGTTGACGCGCTGGCGGTGGGCGGGTCCGCCGGGGGGAGGCTCCGAGCGGCCCACCGGTATCTCCTTGAGGTTCTCCAGCATGGTGGAGAGGAGTTGGAAGGGCACGGATATCAGGAAAAGGCCGGGCGGGAAGATATCCAGCGCCTGCATCCCCAGCCCCAGGCCGGTAATGTAGTAGTTCAGCTCCCCGGAGACGACGGGGTAAACGTAAATCCAGGAGCAGGCCACCACCGGCGTGGCCTTGCTGACGAAAGGCTCCCCCGTGGAGTAGTTAATCGACCGCAGCAGGGCCTGCGCCTGGGTGACATCGGCGGTGAGGACCAGGACATCGGGGTCGAAGGTGAGCTTGTCCAGAGGCGCGAAGACCACGTACCGCACCGAGTCCTTGGGCATCCTGGGGAGGTACTGGTACATCGCCCGGCAGGAACTGGCGTCCTTGAAGAGCCCCTCGTCCCCGCCGAAGAGCCCGCTGACGAGGATAGGCTCCGGGTCTTTCATGCCCAGTATCATTTGCTCGACTCCCACGCAGACCCAGTCGTCAGGGCCGACGTAAAAGGCGCCGTTCTCCTGCGCCTCTTTGAGCATCTCGCAGAAATTCAGCTCTTTCTCCAGGTGCTTGATACCCTCCGGCCGGGTGATGGTGAACTTGACGCCGACCGGCTTCCTTTCGAACCTGAACTTGTCCAGCACGGAGTAGTCGCGCTTTTTAGGGCTCATCTCGGACTCCTTTCAGGGCTTCGCCTCGATTTCCTTTTTGATTTCCTCGGCGATTCTCTTTACCTTGGCTTTATGCCCGGCGCTGCCCAGGGTAAAGGACTCCGGCACCCAGTCCATCTCCTTCAGGTTTTGCAGCAGCCCGGGGAGGCGGTCCCAGGGGATGGTCAGCAGTATCCGGCCCTCCGGGAAGAGCCGGCGCGACCTCATCCCGAAGCCGAAGCCGGTGACGTTGAAGTTAATCTCGCCGGTCTGGAGGGGGTAGATATAGAGCCAGGCGCAGGCCGCCACCGGCGTCCCCTTGGCTGTCCACATCTCGCCGGAGGAGTAGGCCTTGGCCCTCATGAGGACCTCCGCCTGGGTGACCGTGGCCATGATTATCAGTAAATCCGGCTCGAAATTTATTTTATCCAGGGGAGAGAAAGCGACGTACTTCACGGAGTTCCGGTTGAGCCTGGGCAGGTACTGGTAGACGCGGCGGTTGGCGCGCTCGTCCCGGAAGGCCCCCAGCCTGGGGCCCACCCGGCCGCTCTCGAAGACGGGCTCCTCCGCCACCATGCCGAGCAGCAGCGGGCCGATGCAGGTGAATTCCTCCCTGGTAACGTAAAAGGCATGGCCCTCCTGCGCCTCGACGAGCATCTCGCACAGGTCCATGATTTTATCCAGTTTCTCGACACCCTCCGGCCGGGTGAGGGTGAACCTGACGCCGACGGGCGGCCGTTCGAAATCGAACTTTTCCAGCAGGGATAGTTCCGGCGGTATCGGGCTCATGGCGACCTCCTCCGGGGTAAGACTCGGGCGGTGTTCGGCAGTTACCCCTATAATAGGGTTGTTGCCGCCGTGATTTCAAGTCCGGGGGAGGTTAGCGGCCTTTTTAGAGATGATACACCGTCGAGAGGCGGAAACGAAAAAATCTATTATATGGGATAGTTGTTCCGGGAAATAGTAAATTAACTTGACAACGCTCGTAGGCCGATTATATGATTTAGTGATTTTTACGGAAAAAGATTTCCAATGATTAGCAGGGGGAGGGAAACTGGCATGACGGCAAAACCGGGCGGTCTTACGGCGGACATCGTGGTGGTGGGCGGCGGCGGCGCCGGGCTGGCGGCGGCGCTGGCGGCGGCGGAAAACGGGTGTAAAAGCATCATCGTGCTGGAGAAGGCCGGCTCCCCGGCCGGCAGCACCGCCATGGCCCATGACATCTTCGGGGCGGAAAGCCCGGTCCAGAAGCGGGCCGGCGTGGACGCCCGCCGGGATACCCTCTTCAAGACGGCCATGGAGTGGGCCCACTGGACGAACGTCAACCCCCGGCTGGTGCGCGCCTTTATCGATAAGTCCGGTGATACCATCCGCTGGCTGGAGGAAAAGGGGCTGGAGTTCGCCATCGCGCAGTTTTACCCCGGCCAGGTGCCCTGGGTGAGGCACTACATCGTGAGGGGGCAGGGCGCCGAGCTGATGAAGGTATTGCGCAAGGGCTGCGAGGAGCGGGGCGTGAAGATAATCACCCATGCCCGCGGTCGGAAAATATTACGCGGCAGGGACGGCAAGGTGAGCGGCGTGGTGGCGGAGACGAAGAGCGGTGAGGTGACGGTCACGGCCAGGAGCGTGATTATCGCCACCGGCGGCTACGGCAACAACCAGGAAATGCTCAAAAAATACTGCTCCTACTACCACGATAACTTCGGCTACGACGGGCCCCCCAGCAACACCGGCGACGGTATTGCCATGGGCATCGCGGCGGGCGCGGCCACGGCGGGCCTCGGGGCGCTCAACCTGCACGGGCCCTTTTTAAGCCGCCGGGAGTCCCCGTTCATGACGGTTGACGCTAAGGGACATGACGGGGAGCCGCTGCGGGTGAGGCTGAGCGAGCTTGCCTGGGAGCCCTATACCATCTGGGTGAACAAGCAGGGCCGGCGCTTCGTCGATGAAGCCTATGCCCAGGCCTTCTTCGCCTTCGGGAATGTCTTCGCCCTCCAGCCGGACGGCACCGGCATTACCCTTTTTGACAGTAGCACCATGCGGATGATGGAAGAGCAGGGCCTGACGAGGAGCGGTATCTTCGGAATTCACACGCTGCACGGGTTTGTCTCTCCCGGGATTCCGCTGCCCGGGCTGGAAAGGGAAGTCGGTAAAAAAGAGGCCAGTGAAGCTAATCTGAAGATATCCGGTTCCTGGGACGAGATTGCCGACTGGATAGGGGCGGAGCCGGCGGTACTCAAGACCACCATAGAAGAGTACAATGCCGCCTGTGAAAGTGGTCATGATACCCTTTTCGTCAAGGACCAGAGGTACCTGCGGCCGCTGCGCACCCCCCCTTACTACGCCGTCCGGTGTCACGTCTCCATCTGCGATGCCTACGGCGGCATCAAGATTGACGAAAACATGGAGGCCCTGGACACCCAGGACAGCCCGATTCCGGGGCTTTTTGCCGCCGGTTCCACCACCGGCTGCTGGGAATCGGAAAGCTACTGCTACCACCTCACCGGCCACCTGGTCGGCTTTGCGCTCAACTCCGGCCGTATCGCCGGGGAAAACGCCGTAAAATACGTTTCAGGAAAATAGCTTTTCGGGAGAAGCCATTTAAGGAGGTAAAAGAAGATGACAACGAAAACGGTCGGTGTGATGACGGATGCCGTCTGCCGGGAGCTCCGGGAGGCGCTCGGGGAGGAAAAGGTCAGAAATGACGAGATAACGCTGGTAACTTACGGCAGGATACGCCACGGCTTCGATATCATGTGGCCTTTCCGCAAGCCCAGCCTGGTGGTTTTTCCCGAGACCAGAGAGGACGTGGTGGAGACCCTCAAGATTGCCAACAGGTATAAAATTCCCGTTACTTCCGTGGGTACCGCGCCGATACAGCTCGGGACGACCGAGGGTGGTATCATCATAGACCAGCGGCGCCGGGACAGGGTACTCGAGATAAACACCGACTCCGGATATGCGGTCATCGAGCCCGGCGTTAGCTTCGATAAACTCACCTCGGCCCTGAGAGGAACGGGGTTCAAGTGTTCGGTCGGCACGATGCCGGGTCCCGGCACCATCCTCGGCCAGGCCCTGGGGAGAGGTTCGCAAAGCTTTACCACCAGATACCTCAATTTAATCATTGACCTTGAAGTCGTCCTCCCCAACGGCACCGTTTTCAGTACCGGTTCTTCCCACTTCGAAGGCGTCGGGAGTCACCTGAGGTACGGCCCTTACCCTGACCTGGCCGGCCTGTATACCTGCAGCTACGGTGCCATGGGCGTCATCACCAAGGCCGCCATCAGAATCCACCCTGTCAATGAGGCTTCCCGGGTTCATCTGGCCGGGTTCGATACCTACGCGGACTCCATCGATTACGTCAAAGACCTTATCAACCACAATATCCCCGAGCACACCTTCATCTGGGACTGGCACATGTATCTGACCTGGCCCCTTGCCCCCGAGGACATGGAAAAGGTAATGCCCCGGATACTGGAGTCCGACTTCAGGAAACCGCCGGAGGGGATACCCTATAACATAGTTTCAACCTTGCTGTCCGGCTACCCGGAGCAGGTGGAACTCTACGAGGAAATTTGCGCTAAGGTAGCCAAGAAATGCCACGGCAGGGTCATTTCCGATGAAGAGGCAGAAAAACGCTTTCCGGCCACCCTGGCCGGCTTCAGGCAACAGTACGGCGACTACAGTTACCGTGAGTCCGTACACTGGAGCAAAGGGAGGTTCGCCGGCTGGTACGTGTTCGCCGAGCCTAAAGATATGAAGGAGATAGAGAAATTCGCGGCGGGTGAGTTCGCGAAGTTCGGAAAGGCCATCAATCCGGTCAACTATTACTCCCATCCCTTTGACTTCGGCCGTTCCATCCTTTTGCGCATCGCCGGCTTCCCCGACCCAACCGACATCGAGCTGCGGAAAAAAATAACCAGGAAGTTCGATGAGATGTACGATATAGCGCTAAAAAAGTACCGCGCCGTCCCCATACGTCCCATCGGGTCGGACAAAGCCGGGACCTATATGGAAGTGCTCCGCAGTATCAAGAAAGCGCTTGACCCCAATAACATTCTCAACCGGGACGGAGGACTGTTTGAGGAGGGAGAACTATGAAATTAGCCACTGTTCTGGAAGACGTTCAAGCGGCAGCTTCCCGCTGTCTCCGGGATGCCAGGTGTACTTACGGGTCCTGGCCCGAGAACCAGGTCCTGTGCCCGATTTATCAGCACGACCCCTCCTTTACCTTCAGCGGCGGAGGCTACCTTTTCCTCATCCTGGCCCTGCTGGATAATAAAATAGACTTCGACCAATCTACGGCCGACTTCGCTTTCAGCTGTACCGGCTGCATGGCCTGCGAGAGTAATTGCCACCTTATCCCCGCCCATCCGCCCTATGCCGGCATCATGGACATCATTCGCCTCCTGAGAAGCGAGGCCGTCAGGAGAGGCTTCATCCCCGGGGGTGTCGTTAAGCAGATATACGACGAGGTGAAAGAGAGAGGCGACCACGGTCAGGCCACCGACCTCCCCCTGCCCGCGAAGATTAAGGACGACGGCGCGGACACGGTCATCTTCGCCGAGTGTGCCCATACCGCGTCTCAAGACGGCATCTTCAGGGCTGCCGTAAAGCTGCTGGAGAAAATCGGCAGCCCGGTGACGTCCTTCGCCGAGAGGGGCTGCTGCGGCTCCACCCTCTACGACCTCGGTTTCTGGGAGCAGCTCAAGCCGCTGGCCCGGGCCAACTGGGAGATGATGAAGCCCCTGAAATACCGGAAGTTCGTCTTCATCAATCCCCACTGCCAGGAGTTCATCGTCAAGCGGTATCCGGAGATTCTCCCCGATTACAGCGCCATCGATAGCCGGCACTTCAGCCAGCTCCTCGCCGATGCCTTCAAGGAAGGCAAGCTGAAGAGCCGGAAGGGCGAGAAAATAAAGGTCAGCTACCACGACCCCTGCTACCTGGGGAGGGGGCTCAAGATTTACGATGCCCCGCGGGAGGTACTGTCATCGTTGGATGGAGTCGAGCTGGTGGAGATGCCCCGGAACCGGGAAAACTCCTTCTGCTGCGGGGCCATGGCCTGGGGCAATTACGTCCCCAACCTGTCTGAAGACACCGCCAGGGAAAGGATAAAGGAGTTCGAGGCCACCGGGGCCGACCTTCTGGTAACGGCCTGCGCCTCCTGCCAGGACAGCTTTAAGCGGGTCATGCCCGAAGGCAGTAAGGTCAAGGACCTGGTTGAGCTCGTCGCGGAGCGCACGTAATCTTTAATAGCGTTATCCCGCTGGTAAAGTCGCCACGGTGAGAAAGGATGCCGGATGATGGCAGGCAGAAAATACGAAAAACACATCGTCACCAAATTCGCACCCGGCCTGGCTCTGCCCGAGTTCCGGGGCAAGCCCGGGGAACCCACCGAGCGGTCGCATTTCATGATGTGGCTCGGCGACGGGGTGGTCAAGGGGAGCCCCTACGTGGAGGCCGTCTGGCTCTGGCCGGCGGCGGCCGACCCCAAGGGCGGGTTCCCCCAGCACGTCCACGGCCACGACGAGATAATCGGCTTCTTCGGGACGGACACGAGTAAGGTCCTGGAACTAGGCGGGGAAATCGAGTTCTGGCTGGAGGACGAGCGGTACCTGCTCACCAGGAGTTGCCTCATCTATGTCCCCGGGGGGATGAAACACTGCCCCATCGTCTTCCGGAGGATTGAGCGGCCCATCTTCCATTTTCTGATGACCCTCGGCGAGTACGATAGCGTTTGACCTGGGGGGGGCGGCGGTTGGGGCGGGGCCGGAGAAAAATGGGCGGGATGCCACGTGACCAATTGTGCATCAGGCTGCCAATGGCAGGGGCGCCAGCACCAGTCTTTGCCTGAATCTCCCCTGGCAGAGCCCGCCTCCTCGTATTTGAAATTGCCGGCGTTATATCGGTAAGCGCATCAGCTTCCGGGCATTGTCCTCGTATATCTTTTTCTTATCTTCGTCGGAGATAGCCATCTCCTCGATGGCGTTTATCGTCTGACGGTAGTTCCTATCGCCCTGCTCGGTATCACCGAGGGGGAAATCGATGCCGAACAGTATGTGGTCCGGCCCGAAGAAGCTATAGCCGCACATCAGGGCCGGGGTGTTCCCGTAGATGGCCGTGTCCGCGTAATACAACTTGAAGTAATCGATAGCCGCTTTTTTCAGCGCCTGCCCGTACTCGCCCAGCCGGCGCAGCTCGCCCGACTGGGTGAACTGCCTTATCCTCTCCGCATAGAAGGGGACCAGGCCGCCGCAGTGGTGCGTGACTATTTTCAGGGTGGGGTATTTCTCCATGATGCCGCTGAACACCAGGCGCGCCATGGCGGTGGTGGTATCGTACGGCCAGCCGAACAGGCTGAAGATGTTATACTTGGAGGTTTTTTCCGTCAGGTAGTCCGGGTGGTCGACCTTGCGCATCGGGTGAATAACTATCGGCAGGTCGTATTCCACCATCTTTTCGTAGAGCGGCAGGAACTCCGGCGAATCGAGCGGTTTTTCGTCCACCGGGGTGTGCAGGTAGACCCCCTTGAACCCCAGGTCCTGGATACACCGGTCCGTCTCCTTCAACGTCGCATCCATGTCGGTCATGGACAGCGTGGCCAGGGCCGCCACGAACCTGTCCCGGTATTTCATGACCAGCTCGGCCATCTCGTCGTTGGCCCGTATCGCCAGCTCGGCCGCTTTCTTGGGCGAAGCGACGTGCTCCACCGGAATCCGCCCCAGGGTCAATACCTGCCTCAAGGGCTCGTATCTATCCATTATCCGGAACCTGGCGTCCAGGTCATAGAGCGGCGGACAGGGAAGGACCTGGCGGTCGTGCATTTCCGGGGCCGCCTTGTAGAGGGCCTCCCGGTATTTCGGCGGCACGATGTGGGCATACGAGTCAATCTTGAGCTGATACACCGGTCTCATGTTTTCTCCTCCTTGATGAAGGTTCTGTTCGGTTTTAGCTGGTAATGTCATTGCGAGCCGAAGGCGAAGCAATCTCTTAAATGTTTTGAGATTGCTTCGTCGCTGCGCTTCTCGCAATGACAGTTCAATCAACCAAATGCAAATAAAACCTTAATTAATAAACCTCAATGATGTAATATACCATATTATAAAATAAGCAACAAACTCTCCATTGACATTGTCACGTGGCTAATTTAGAATTTTAAAATATGGACGACCAGTATAAAAAGACCGTCAAAGCTATCGCCCGGGGCCTGAAAGCCCAGTCCCGCGACCCCCGCGTGAAGGTCTTTCTCTCTTATCTTTACACCTCCGATATCTTCAATAAATATCTGGACACGGTCCTGACCTACAAGAACGTGAGCCGGGCCGGGTTCAGCGTCCTGCACTACCTGGTACTCAACGGCGGCAGCATGATACCGACGGTGATAAGCAAGAAGACGGCCCGCTCCAAGTATTCCGTGACCCGGGTTATTGATACGCTGGAGAAGATGGGCCTGGTGGAGCGACTCCCCGCCGGCAAGGACCGGCGCACCCGCCGTGTCCGGATAACCGAGAAGGGCCTGGAGGTGGTGAATAACGCCACGCTGGCCTCGCGGGCGCGCCTCTGCGCGAATGTTTTCCGTACACTGGACGGGAAACGCCTGACCGAGCTGGGCGATATCCTAAAAGACCTCAGGATAAACCTCTTCAGCCTGATGGAGGAGATGGACCGGGACTGACCGCCCGGGATTTCCTCGATTATTGAACCGCTATTTTATCTTGAGGAGCCTTTTAGCGTTCTCCCCCAGCACCTTTTTCATGTCTCTGGCCGGTATCTTCATCGCCCGGACGCCCTTGAGGTTCTCCCGGTAAAAGTCCTCGCCTGATTCCGCCCCGAAGGGGTAGTCCGTCCCGAAGACCGTCCGGTCCGGCCCGAAGAAAGCGTAACCCACCGGGTAGGAAGCCACCGCCCCGTCCAGGGCCGTGTCTCCGTAGAAGCTCTTCCAGTACTCGGTGATGTCCTTCCCCGGCTTGAGCCTGTCCTTGAGGGACATCCGGATATTCTGCTCGATGCGGCGCGAAAAGAAGGGCAGCATCGCCCCGTAGTGGTGCAGGACCACCTTGAGGCCGGGGAAGCGGTCTATCGTGCCGCTCAGCACCAGCCGCCAGGCCGCCTGGGTGGTATCGAAGGGCCAGCCCAGCACCAGCATGTTCTTCCAGCCTTTATAGGCGTCCACCAGGGGATAGGACTCCCACTGCACGGGATGGATGAAGATGGGCAGGTCGTACGCCACCACCTTCTCGTAGAAAGGATAGAACTCCGCGGAGTCCAGTCCCTTGCCGGCCTGGTTAGAGCCCAGGGTCACGCCGCGGCAGTCCAGCTCCTTGACCGCCCGCTCCAGTTCCTTCATGGCGCTTTTCACGTCCTGAAGAGAAAAGAAGCAAATATTGACGAACTTCTTCGGGTAAGCCTTGCACAGGGCGTAGTTATCGTCGTTGGAGAGGCGGCAGATTTCCGCGGCCTCATCCGGCTTGAACCCGACGACGACCGGGGCCGTCTGGGTCAGGGCCTGCATGTCCACGCCGTATTTCTCCATCAGGGCCAGCCGTACCTCCGGGTCGGCGTTCTGCTCCGGGAAATTCATGATGGTGCCGGGGCCGTACCACTTGGCCCGGGAGATGTATTTGCCCACTCTCCGGGAGATATGGTGGGCGGAAAAATCGATTATCATTCCGGTCCTCCCTTTTTATCAGTGTGCGTTGCCAGGGTCTATTTCAATTTCAATAGGTCATAAAGCTGGGCAGGAACAGGGAAATCTGGGGGAAAGCTATGATAATTATCAGACCTATCACCATAGGTATAAGGAATATCAGGCAGCCTTTAATAACTGTATTCAGCGGGACCTCCTCCCCGGCCAAGCCCTTGGTAACAAAGATGTTGGTCCCCACCGGCGGCGTAATTATTCCTATCATGCTGAGCGTCACCACCACTACTCCGAACCAGATGATGTCGTAACCGGACTCTAAAATCAACGGATAAAACAGGGGCACGAGGAGCAGTATGATAGGTGAGATATCTATAAAGCACCCCACGATAAAGAACAGGACGGAAACAAACACGATGATGCCCAAGGGCGAGAAGCCTGCGGCTTTTACCCAGTCAAGTAAGCTTTGTGATAGCCCCATCGCGGTCACGAATTTGCCGAAAATCAGCGCCCCGACGATAAGGATAAATATCATCACGGACAATCTCAGGCTATCTCGGAGACTTTCCACGAAATTACGCCGGTTCAGCTCCCTTCTCAAAATGCCGATGAGAATAGCTCCGGCGCTGCCGATGGCTCCGGCCATGGTAGGGCTGAAGAAACCCGCGAACAGCCCCCCCATTACCAGGAAAAACAAAACCCCCGCGTCAGCCAGGCCCATCAGAGACTTGAATTTTTGCTTTAGCGTGGTTGATTCCCCGGCCGGCCCGTACTCCGGTTTTAGCCAGCAGAAAATTAACGCTGTGATGCTAAAAAGAACCGTAATCAGTATGCCCGGCAGGATGCCGGCGATAAACAGTTTACCGATGGACTGCTCCGTTATTATCCCGTAGATAATAAAGACGCTGCTCGGCGGAATCATGAAACCCAGCGTGCCGGAGCAGGCTACGGCGCCCAGGGATATAACAGGATTGTAGTTGTGTTTTTTCATTTCAGGGATAGCTGTTTTCCCGATGGCCACGTTGGTGGCGGCCCCCGAACCGCAGACCGCGCCGAAAATGGCGCTGGCGACCGCCGTGGCGATAATCAGTCCTCCTCTAAGCTGCCCCATTAAAACGTAGGCCACGTCAAAAGCTTTTCTGCCGATTCCCGCGGCAAAAGCCATGGTCCCCATCAGTATAAACATGGGAAGGACCGATAAATGATACGCGTTGAAGTTGGAAAAAATCTCGCTGGAAACCAGTGCCAGGGCTGCCGGTGGGGAAACGGCGTAAGCAAAGCCCAGAACACCGGCTACGGCCATGGAGAACCCTATGGGAACTCCCAGGAAAAAGAGCAACAGCAGCCCGGCAATCCCGATAACACCGACGATAAGCGGGTCCATTATTTCTTCACCTTATCTATTGAGGTTATGAGGTCCAGGATAATTACGAAACTAATGGGAATGCAGCTAAGGGCAATCCAGAAAGCGAAGGGGTAGTGGGGTATCCCCAGGAGCATGGTCTCCGTTCCCCGGTGGAAAAGGCTCAGGCCGAGGTCCAAGGTCATCCAGCCGGCCACGACCCAGAGCCCCAAGCTCAAAAGAGCAATGAGGATGTTAAGCGCGGCCAGGCTTCGCCCCGATAATCTGGCGATTAAGAAACCAACCTGGATATGACTGCCTCCGAGTTTAGAAAAAGCCAGGCCAGCGGCGATAGCTACCACCTGCAGCACACCGGTTATCTCGGTGCCGCCCGGCAGGGGCCATCTGAACCCTTTGGAGCCGACCACGTCTATCAGGGCGGCCAGAACCATGGCCATCAAAGCCACCATCCCCACCACCTCAAACCAGCCGCTTACCGAGCGTACCGACTTGTGTAACCTGGCGAACCAGGAAGTACCTGTAATTTCCATTTATTACCTACCTCTGGCTGTGATTAAAAATCAGAAGCAGATTTTCACCCACTACCCCTTCAGCTTGCAAATCTGGTTTACCCGTTACTTTATGCCTTCCCGCTTAAGGACTTCCCGTATCCGGTCAAACACGGGTTTTACACCATTCTGAGCTTGCTGCCCGTTCCAGTACTCCACCCGGCTCTCGAAATAGGCAAAGACCTCGTCAACGTACTGTCGCGTAAGGCCTCCTTTATCGGCGGCTTTCTGCAGTTGAGCCTCGGTGACGGGTTTCAGCGCCGCCGCCCATCTAGCCTCTTCCGCGGGGGGAAGTACATAAATCTGGGCGCCAGCCCGTATGGCATACTCGAGGCCGGAAACCATCTGGTCATCCCAGGTCAGGCCAATCTTGCGACTGTATTCCGCGCTGGTATCGAGAATCGTTTTCTGAATATCGGGCGGCAGACTGCTCCATTTCTCTTTGTTCATGGCGTTGTACCACATTACCGTCGGCTGCTCCGGGTGCATAAACAGGGTGACATACTTCAGGACATCGCCAAGTTTCCAGCCGGCCCCGAGCGGTTCGAGGCTGGTAAGGACCCCGTCAATTACCCCCTTGGAGACAGAATCGTAGACGGCCGCCATCGGCATATCTTTTATCGTGGCTCCCAGGGCAACGGCAAATTCGAGGCTGTTGACCCTCATCGATTTCCCTTTCATCTCTTCCAGTGTGCGTATCGGCGCTTTCCCCGTACCGATGACCACCAGGCCGACGCCCGACGATACCGCGCTAAGCACCTGGACCTCCCGCCATTCTTTGGGCTCGTACTTACGTATGAAATCATACATCGCCCCGGAGATTGCCCAGCCGGAGTCCGCCAGGACCGGTACCTCGACAGCGTAGGTCAAAGGAAAAGCCCCGGGGTCATAGCTGGAAATGCCGTTACCCATGTCCGCGATTCCGCTGATGATACCCTGGTACATGGCCGGGGCGCTCAGCAAAGAACCCCCCTGGTGCACGGTTATCTTAACCTGGCCATTGGTCCGTTCCTCAATTGCCCGGGCAAATGCTGTATTGCTTTTGGATACCGCGGCGGCCTCGGGTTGAAACAGCGCAAAGCTTAATCTATATACTTTGGCCGGCGCTGACGGTTTCGGCGCGGGTGCTGGGGCTGGTGCCGGTGCTGGTGCCGGTGCCGGTGCGGGTGCTGGCGCCGGTGCGGGTGCCGGAGCCGGGGCAGGTGCGGGGGCGGCTTGACCTCCACAACCGGTGAAGACAAGAATGCCACTTAACAGGGTGACAACGAGAAAAACGGTAAAGAGTTTGAACGTGTCCCTTTTCATCTGGTCCCTCCTCATGACGGTATTCGTTTCTGGTGCTACTGGCTATTCAGGGAAAGTGAATCCCGGGGTTTGAAGCCTTTTGGATATTACCTGGACCAATATTTCAGCTTTTAAGTTGTTACACCTCCTTGCCAAAGCAACGTTTTTCCGGTTCGTTTCTGGCCGAACGGGAAAGTCAATCAGTTATTCTACCAGCCGGAACATATTGCTGATTTTCCCAACATCATATAACCATACCAAGGCCATGTCAAGCGACGTCAACTTTGTACCGGGTTCCCGGCGCTGCAACCCGGTCCGCTATTTGCCCGGTGATGCCTCACGGCGCCGGAAACGCTCCATGACCCTGGCGTAGTCGGCGGGGTTGTCAATGTCAACGAGGATGTTGCCATCCGGCACGTCAACCTCGACCGCCAGGTCCTCGTGGGCGTGGAGGACGGATTTCAGTCCCCCGCCTCCCCGCCAGTCCAGCACGGCACTGAAGAGAGCGGCCGGGACCAGCGGCGGGTGACCCCGGCGCATGCGGAACACGGGGTGAATTACCCGGCCCGGGTGCTCCTCCGCCGCTTGAAGCAGCCGCGCGATGGTGGCGGGACGCACCAGGGGGACATCCACCGGGGCGATAAAGGCAGCCAGATAACCGTCACCGAGGGGGCGCAGCCCGGCCCGGACCGAGCTGAACATGCCCTGCGGGTAATCGGGATTTTCCACGAACTGAATATTCCGGGTCCTGATACCGGCGCGCAGCTCGTCCCGGCGGTGGCCTACCACCAGGTAGACATCGACCCCGTTTTGTAAAAAAGCGGACATGAGGTGGTCGGCGACGGTTTCTTCCCCGAGCGGCAGCAGGGGTTTGAACCGCTCCATGCGCCGGGAATAACCGGCCGCCAGGACGACGGCGGCATAGCGTCCGGTTTTCATCGGGCCTGCCTCGAGCGCTCCTGAATCAGCTCGGCGACGATGCTGACCGCAATCTCTTCCGGCGTCTCGGCGCCGATGTACAGTCCGATGGGGGAATGGACGCGTGCCAGGTCTTCCGGTGTGAACCCCTTCTCCCGGAGCGCCCGGTAAACGTCCTCCCTCTTTTTACGGCTGGCAATCATCCCGATATAGCCGGCGTCCGTCTTCAGGGCCTGTTCCAGGACGTAGCGGTCGGTCAGGTGGCAGTGGGTGAAGATAACGATAAAGGAGTCGGCATCTATATCCAGGCCCTCGAGGGCGCCGCGGTAATCACTGATAATGCGGATATTATGAGCGTCCGGGAAACGCTCCGTGCTGGCGTACTCAGAGCGGTTGTCCACCACCACCACGCGGAAGCCCACCAGCGCCGCCAGGTGGGCCGTGGGCCTGGCGACGTGCCCCGCGCCGAAACAGTAGAGCGTCCGGGCCTGGCGCACCGGTTCCAGCACCACCTGCCAGTCCTTGATGCTGACGGTGGCGGCCGAGCCGGTGCCGCGCGCCGCGGTTGACAGGTTTTGTAAATCGGCGCCGGATAAAGGACATTCCCCCGCCATTTTACCGTCGTGGTAGAGCAGGCAATGACGGGTGTCTGAAACGGCATTGCCGGCGGCCCGGTACAGGGTCACCAGGGTAACGTCATCGCCGTCCATCACGGCGTCGTGAAGACGCCGGAAGAAATCGGTGTTCTCCGGGGTCGCGCCCAGGTACTCCAGCAGCACGGTGGCCGTACCGCCGCAAATCATTCCGGGTGCGTTGGTGTCCCGGCTGGTGAGGTCGAAATCGATGAGTTCAGAACGCCGGGAGGCGATGACCGACGGGGCTGCCTCGATGGTGCCGGCTTCCAGCAGGCTGCCGCCGATGGTGCCGTAGCTCCGGCCGTCGGCGCCGATGACCATCCGGGCTCCCGCGTGCCGGGGAGCGGAGCCCTCCTGCCTGACAATGGTGGCAAGGACCGCCGGCGAGCCCCGGTCAAGCAGCCCGCAGATTATTCCGGTGAGGTATTCGTTATCGTTCATTTCCGCTCGTCTTTAACCTCCGGTAATCAGGGAAGCGATGATAATGGTATCCCCGTCCTTTACCGGCGCCGCCAGGTCCGACTTCCAGGCGCTTTCAGCGTTCACGTAAACGTAGACCTGCCGGAGCAGCTGTCCCCGCTCGTTAAACAGCCACGCTTCCGTGCCGGGGAACTGCCGGACCAGGTCCCGGAGGCACTCGCCGACCGTCCCGCCCCTGACCTCGACGGCATCGGGGTCTTTAATCTGCTGCTTGATACGCGGGGAAAAAATATTTACCCTGATACTCATTTCCTGTTGCCAATTCAGCCGCAGCCGAGTATCGCCCTTTTAACCAGCGCCCGGGCAATCTGAATCTTGTAGGCGTTGTTCAATAAGGGGAAAGCCGCTGCGGTTACCTCTTCGGCGGCGGCCGCGGCGGTCGACTCGCTGATTGGCTTGCCTTTCAGGTAGTCCTCGGCGGCGGTGGCCCGGTAGGGTTCGGTATAGACGGCGTTGAGGCAAATCCGGGCGCTCCGGACGGTGCCGTTCCGGCTTTCGATGGCGGCGGCGCAGTTGACGATGGGGAAGTCGATGGACTTGCGGAGGGCTGTCTTGATGAACTTGCACCTGGTGCCGGCGCCGGGGGCCGGGACCTCTATCTCCACGACGATTTCATCGTTGTCCAGCACCGTGGTCTTATCGACCCCGGCGTCAAAAAACAGGGCGGCTTCGACGACCCGCCTCGTGGTCTTGATTTTGGCCCCCATGGCTATCAGGGCCGGGGCCATGTCCGACGGGTTAATGGCCACGCACCCGCAGTTAAAGCAGCGGTTCGCCTCCGTTGCCACGGCGGCCGGTTCCAGGCCTCCGGTGTCCTCGGCGTCCAGGCTCTTAACCCTCTCGGCCGGGGAAAGCTCCGGGGTGGCAACCCGGCTCGTCCTCCGGAGGTAAGCGCTGTTGAACTTTTCCGGGACTCTCCGGCTCCCGGCCTGACGGCGTTTTGTCCCCCCCGGATACCGGTGGATGAGACCGGCGGCCTCCCTCCCGGCGGCTATCGCCGCCGCCACCGTGGACGGCCCGCTGACGAAATCTCCGGCGGCGAAGAACCTGCCACCGAGGGGACCGGCGGAAAGCCCGGCCTTCAGCCGCTGATAATCGTCGATGAGTCCTTCGGGAAGAATAGATAAATCCGGCTCTTCCCCGAGCGCCTCCATGACGGCGTCGAACTCCAGGGTGAACTCCGAGCCCTTGACCGGCACCGGCCGCGGTCTGCCCGTTTCGTCCGGTGACCCGAGCTCCATCCGGGTGCACTCAAGGGCTATCCTGCCGTCTTTTTTAGAGGCCGCCACGGGCAGGGTGAGGAACTGGATTTTCACGCCTTCCTGCCCGGCCTTGTCCACCTCTTCCTTGAGGGCGGGCATTTCCCCCCGCCCGCGCCGGTAGAGGACCACCGGTGCCGCGCCCAGCCTCAGGAGCGTCCGGGCGACGTCGGTGGCGACGTTGCCCCCGCCGATGACCGCGATTTTTTTACCGGGGGCCTTCCGCAGGCCGGTGTTGACCTGTCTCAGGAACTCCAGGCCGGACATCAGCAGCGCCTCCCCCTTTATCCCCGAGCGCCGCTCCTTCCCG
>MGNX01000064.1:23680-23990 GCA_001796935.1 Chloroflexi bacterium RBG_16_60_22 | reverse complement strand
GGCGCCGCAGGCCAGCAGTACGGCGTCGTAGCTTTCAGACAATTTGTCTATTTTGATGTCTTTGCCCAATTTCGCATTAAGTTGCAGACGGATCCCCATTTTCGTAAGCGCTTCAACCTGCCTTTTGACGATATCTTTAGGGAGGCGGTAGGCCGGGATGCCGTAGACGAGCAGCCCGCCGGGTCCGGGCATGGCCTCGAAGATAGTCACCTCGTGGCCGGTCCGGCGCAGGTAGTAAGCCGCGGAGAGTCCGGCCGGGCCGGAGCCGATAACCGCGACCCTCTTCGCCGATTTGTTTCGCGCCGGCCTG
>MGNX01000064.1:5972-23476 GCA_001796935.1 Chloroflexi bacterium RBG_16_60_22 | reverse complement strand
TTCCCTGATTTGGCTGAGGTAGTCGGGGATGGCCACGCCGGCCGGGCAGGCCACCGAGCAGGGGGTGGGATAGACGCGGGTGGAACCGAAGATGGAGTGGTACCGGGCATCGCCGGTCAGGGCGTAGCACATTTTGCCGCCCTTCCTCAGGCAGTCGAACCGGTTATCGGGGACCCAGTAGTACCAGCAGCGGTTGCTCTGGCAGATGTTGCCGCCCAGCGTGCCCATCTCCCGGATATGGGGAGAGGCCGTCCGGCGGCAGGCCTCGGAAAGGGCCGGGTATTTTCCCTTAACGACCCTGTCATGAGCGATATCTTCGAGCCTCGTCAGGGCGCCGATATGCAGCTTCCCGTCGTCCTCCCTGATGTAGTCCAGCCCGTCGATGCTCTTGATGTTGACCAGGACCTCCGGGTACTCCGGCAGGATGTTGTCCTGCATCTGGCCCAGGATATCGGTGCCGCCGGCGATGATTTTGCCCCTGGCCCCGCCGGCCTTGAGGACAGCCGCCGCCTCTTTGAGCGAGCTTGCGTTCACGTGTTTAAACTTCTTCATCGGTCAGCTCTCCAAATCATATTCGGGCGTTATCATGCTTTGCCCAGCGCCCGGAGCACCCTGTCCGGGGTTACCGGGAAGCCGTCCACCCATTTACCGGTGGCGTTATGGACGGCCGCGCCGATGAGCGTGGGCATGACGGTGGCCACGTCCTCCCCGATGCCGACCAGCCCGTAAGGGCCGTAGCCCATGCCCGTTTCCACGAGGACGGTGTCAATCTCCCCGACGTCCATGAGCGTAGGAATCTTGTAGTTCAGGAGATTGCCGTTGAGCATCACCCCGGTATTGGGGTCGTGGACGACCTCCTCGGTGTGGCCTCTCCCCGCCGCCATGACGGCCCCGCCGTACGCCTGCCCCTCGCAGCCCTCCACGCTTATCGCCTTGCCGACGTCGTTGACGGTGACCATGCGCGTGATATCGACCTCGCCGGTCTCGGTGTCCACCGCCACCTCCATGAAATGGGCCTGCCGGCAGAGGCGGAGGCGCACGCCGATGTACGTCCCCCGCTGGACGTGCCAGGCATGCTCGAAGAGGGGCGGCGTGAGACGCAGCGGATATTTGATGCCTTCCTTGCCGGCCCAGACCGGCTCCCCGATGGTCGAGAGGAGGGGGCCCATGGCCCCGCTCGGCCCGACGAACTCCGCCAGCGTCAGGCGGTTGGTCGGGTTGGCCTTCTCGAAGATGACGCTGTCCCTGATGTCCAGCTCTTCGGGTTTCTTATCGGGGAAAGCGGGCGGGAAGCTGCCGAGCTGCGTTACGCCGCGGGGGGCGACCGCCGTTTCCAGGATTTTTTTCTTGAGGAGACGGGCGCAGTGCCGGACCGCTGAGCCGTTGACGGACATGTTGGTGGAGGTATCCGGCGTCATGGTGTAGAAGCCGGCGTCCATCTGCCCCTTGTAGCGGACGTCCTCGATGCGCAGGCCGAGCTCGTCGGCGGCAATCTGGCAGTAGGCCGTCTCCGCGTTCACGCCGACGTCCGACCGGCACCCGAGTATGGTGGCGGTGGCGTCGTTGCGCTCGATGTAAATGGCTATTTCGCTGGAGCCGCCGGAATCGTCCCACTCGTGCGTCCAGGTAAAGGCCAGGCCGTGCATCCGGCCGTCGGGGAGTCTCTTCGTCCCCGGCGCGTGCCAGTTCCTGTCCCAGCCTATCGCCGCCCTGCCCTTGTCCAGGCACTCCTTCAGGCTGTCCCTGACCGGGAACCCCATCTCCGCCTTGCGCCTGTTTAGCCAGTCGATATCGTGGCCCTCGGCGCCGTCGTTTTTCAGGGCTACCTCGGTGGGGTCGAGCCCCAGCGCCGCGGCGACGCGGTTGAAGACCAGGGTCATGCTGTGGCAGTTGGAGTTCTGCTCGCAGCGCGTGGCCACGGTGGGGCCCTTGTTTATCATCACCGATTCCGTTTTGCCGTAGATGTTGGGGACGCGGGTGTTATCGATGAAGTGCTTGACCACCCCGAAGACCGGCAGGAACTGGTTGGTCACCACCGCACGGGCCTCGACGGCGGTTATCGTCCCGTCCCGTCTGGCGCCCACCTTGTAGTAGTAGACCCCCTCGTCCATCTCCCCGCCGTAGAAGTCCTCCCGCCGGTTGAAGGTCCACATCACGGGCCGGTTGAGGCGGCGGGACATGAGCGCGGCGCAGTAGTGCCCCCCCAGGTTCCACGATACCTGGCTCCACCCGCCGAAGCTGGCGCCCTGGTAGAGGCAGTGGACGTCAATCTTGTTCATCGGGATGCCGCCGAACCAGGTGGCGATGTGCCGCTTGCTGATATGGGGACGCTGCTGCTTCAGCCAGACCTCCGGGTACTCCCCGTTCCAGCGGAAAACGCCGCAGGGACGCTCCGGGCCGACCCAGGTGTTCAGTCCCTGGGTGAACTTGAACTCGATTATTTTATCGGCCTCGGCGAAGCCCTTCGCGACGTCGCCGTGCTTTTCGATGTAGGTGCTTTCGGGGTCGAGGTTGCCTTTAGGCAGCGCTTCGGGGTTGGCCAGGGGGGCGTCCGGCTTGAGCGCTTCCTCCGGGTCCAGCACGAAGGGTCGCGGCTGCCACGCCACCTCAATCAGCTCCAGGGCCTCCGCGGCGATGTCCTCGGTATCGGCCACCACGAAGGCGCCGACCTCCTCCCCCTGGAAGTGGGCCACCCGGGGGAGGACTACCGTGGGGAAGGGCTCGTGCCCGCCCAGGGAGGCGCTCTCCGGCAGCTCGGGGTCGTCATACCGGAGGACGCCCCTGACTCCGGCCAGCTTTTCCGCCCGGCCGGTATCCATGCTCATTATCTCGGCGTGGGGATAGGGGCAGGTCAGGAACCTCCCGTGGAGCATGCCGGGCAGCTGCACGTCGATAGTGTACCTGGCGGCCCCGCTCGCCTTCTCTACCCCGTCGATGCGCCGCACGCCGCGCTTGCCGATGCTTTCGTAGTTTTTCAGGGGGTATTTATCCGCCTTGAGGTTATCGAACGATTCCAGCATCCGGGAAAGCTCTTCGTTGTTCATCTTCATTACCCTCCGCGCAGTTTCCGGGCGGCTTCCCTGACCGCCTTGATGTGCTGGGGATAGGTCCCGCACCGGCACAGGTTGCCCACCAGGGCTTCCCTGATTTCGTCATCGGTGGGGTCGGGGTTGCGGTCCAGCAGGGCCTTGGCGGTGACGACGAAACCGGGCGTGCAGAACCCGCACTGCATACAGTGGTGTTTCACGTAGGCTTCAATCAGGGGATGGTTGGCCCGGGCGATGCCCTCGATGGTCTCCACCGACCGGTTGTGGCACTCGACGGCCAGGGTCATGCAGGAGAGGACCGCCCGGCCGTCCATGATGACGGCGCAGGCGCCGCAGGCCCCCTGGCCGCAGAACTCCTTGGTACCGGTCAGGCCGAGCTCTTCACGCAGGACGTGGTCGAGCATGGCGTGGGACGGGACGGTCAGCCGGTAAGCGTCACCGTTGACAATCAGGTTGATGACTTCTTCCGTTGCCAGAGCTTCATTTGCGGTTTGCGGCATCATGTGATTAACCCCCTTTCCGGCACTGCTCAAGGTGGCCGGAAATTTTCAGCTAAATAATATTACAATTTAAACTGAAGGGTTGTAAATGATGGCGCGCAGTAATGAAAAATAAAGGAGCGGACCTCTTCGGCCCCCCGGCCTTCAGAGCGTCCGCCCCTTGATTCGTTCCACTACTCCTCCCGTCTGGTTGACTTCGCCAAATCGCCCGATTTATTCCGGGCCTTATTACGCTTGACGAGGAGCTCGGGAACCTTCCGTCAATCCTTCGTCCTTAATCGGTGCATCACCCCTTTTCTTTCTTATCGTATTATTATAGCTCCAAAGCCGGCCTGAGTCTGTGACTTTTATATCACATGGCGGCACAGGAGCTTGGCCCCAAATGTCATTCTGTGGAACGAAGTGACGAAATAGTCCCCGCCGCCCCTGGACCCTTCGCTGCGCTCAGGATGACATGGGTGAAGTACTATTAGGGCAAAGCGACAACTTGGGTATCCGGGGCTTCGCGACCCCCGACCGGCTCTTACAGCGCGGAAAAGTGGCGCGAGTGCGTCGTGTGGGCCTGGAGGCCGGAAAGGAAGGCCTCCACGGCCATGGGGCAGAACTGCGAGCCGGCGCAGGCGTAAAGCTCGCCGACAGTGTAGTCGAAGGTCAGGGCGGGACGGTAAGCCCGGTCGGTCGTCATCGTATCGAAGGCATCGGCGACGGCGAGAATCCGTGAGCCCACCGGGATATCTTCGCCCCTCAGTCCGCAGGGATAGCCTTCGCCGTCATACCTCTCGTGGTGATAGAGGACAAGGTCGCTGGCCCTCTCCAGGAAGGGGATTTTCTTCAGCAGGGCGGCGCCGACACCCGGGTGCTGGCGGATGATTTCCCATTCCGCCGGGGTCAGCTTGTCCGGCTTGTTCAGTATCTGGGAATCGATGGCTATCTTGCCGACGTCGTGGAGGATGCCGGCGTATTCCAGGTCTTCCATCTCGCGGGTGGTCAGGGAGAGTGACCTCCCCCCGATTAAGGCGTATTCCATCACACGCTGGGAATGCCCGTGGGTATAGGGGTCTTTGGCATCGATGGCCTCGGCGAGGGTAGCGATGGTAGCCTTGTAGGCATCCAGCACTGTCTGGTGGAGCCGGGTGTTCTCAATGGCCATGGCGGCCGTGGTGGCTACGGAGACGACGGCCTCCAGGTCCTGCCGTGAGAAGGGACTGCCGTCCAGTTTGTTGAGCACCTCGATAACGCCGACCGTCCGGTGATGCACCACCATGGGGGCGCAGATTAAAGACGCGGTGGTAAAGCCGGTGACGGCATCTACGGTGCGGTCGAAATGGGCGCTTTGGCTGACGTCGTTGACCACCAGGGGCTTCCCGGTGCGGACCACCTGCCCGGCGACACCGCTATCGGAGCTGACCTTGACGCGCTTGAGGGCCTTGCTGACCGGCCCCTCGGCCACCTCGAAGAAGAGCTCCTGTTCATCATCGCCGGTCAGGAGCACGGAGGACGCCTGGGCGTTGAGGGTCTGCTGGGTCATCCTGATGACCTGCTCCAGCAGCTCCGTCATGCGGGACTCCGAACCCGCTCTCCGGCTGACCTCATAAACCAGGGCCAGCCTGGGGTTATTCTCCAGGTCGGCCAGGCCGCCGAGCTCGCCAATCAGGTCCAGTTCCTCGATGTCATGTACGGCCATTTCCCTCAACCTTAACCTCCGGCCGGTCAGGCCTTGTCCTTAACTTTGTCTTTGTTCTTGTTGTTGGTCGGGTCATCCGGGTCCGGTGCCACGACCGGCTCCTCGTCCGCAGCCGGTTCATCAACGGGTTCCGGCACGACGACCGGTTCCGGTTCAATCACCGGCACCGGTTCGTCCACGGCCACGGGCTGTGGTTCTTCAACGGGCTGTGGCGCGGCGGGCGGTGTTTCAGCCGCGGGCGCCGGAGGAAGGCCGGCTGCCTGGGCGGGGGTATAGCCCTGGGTGTCGCTCTGGGCCCTGGCGTTGCCCTGGCCCTGGCCGTTGTTGCCTTTATCCTGGCCGTTATTACCCTGTTCCTGGCCACTGTTGCCTTTCTCTTGGACCTGCGCCTTCTCCTGGCCGGGGGCATCGGCGCTGGCCGGTGACTTATCGTTGCCCGGAACGGTCGGCTCGGCCGCTTCGTCAGCCCTGGCCTGGCCCGGTATTTCATCACGGTTGTCCGCAGGGACTTTATCCGGTGAGATGTCCGTGTTCACGGCTTCAGCTTGCACCTCGGTCTTGTTCTGACCGGGGGCGCCGGCCTGGCCCGGGGCGCTCGGAGTCAGGGAGTTGCCCTGATTTTCCATCCTGTCCTGGCCCGGGGCGCCGGCCTGGCCCTGGCCGTTGCCGTTATTCTCCTTATTATTCTCATCGTTGCCGGCCGGCCGGCCCTTTTCATCCCGGGCGGTCGGTACGGCGGGCGCGGCTGAATTTTTCACGGATTGGGTCTTGACGATTTTTTCCGGCGCCGTATCCCCGAGCGGCTCTACGTTGCTTAGCTGGTGGCCCGTAATCAGGCCGTTTTCCACCCGGAGGCTGAACCGCAGCAGCCAGCCGCTGTCACTCTGGCCCTGGTAAGCGCCGGCGTACCGGAAAGCCGTCTCGCCGCCGGACTGGCCCTGAATCTTAAAGCGGACGGTGCCGTCGGCGACGAAGCGCATGGCCAGCGTGTATTCGCCGCTGGTGAGCTGCGGGAGGCGAATCACCTGGGTGTCATCGGCTGAAGATTCCGATTGCGAGCCGGCTATCTGGTTGAACGCCCGGCCGGTGGGCAGCGAGCCGGTGCTGGCACCGGTGGGGTCGGTGAGCGAGCCAACCGCCGCGCGGTCGATAGTAATGGTAATTTCCGCAGCGGGGGCGGGCGATGCCTCCGGCCCGGAGGGGCTCGCCCCGGCGGCCACTCTCGTCTGCCGGCTGGCCGGTATCAAGACCTCCTCGCCCTGGCCGATGACGCTGACCAGCCCCTGCGTGGTGGCGACGGTCGTCGCGCCGTCTTCCTCGACCTCGGTGGCGAAAAGCGTGCCGCGCACAATGGCGCTGGCGGTGGGGGTATCTATCTCATAGTGCGAGCCGGCATCGGCCATCTTGACGACGCGGCTCCAGGTCTTGCCCGCCCACTGCTTGAGGACGATGGTCACGGCTTCCGCCTCGCCGGTCTCCAGCTTTTGAATTTCAATATCGGTGCCGGGCTCCAGCTTGAGGGTGCTGCCGTCGAAGAACGTCAGCAGGGCATGGGAGTCCGCGGCCGTCTTTATCCGGGTGCCGATGTCGAGGGTCATGCCGTCGCTGCCCCGCGCCAGTCCTTGGGACGCCGGGACCTGTACCTCGACGCTGCCGCTGAGAATGCTCAGGGTAGCCCCGGAGGCCAGCGTGGGCGACGGCGCGATAAAGTTGGAAGCACTGAACAGGGTGACAACAGCCAGGACCACGCCGAGTGCCACCGGCGCGGCCACTTTCCTGGCCAAGGCCACGGCCTGCCAGAACCTCCGGGCGGCGGCGGCCAGGTCATCGAGCGGAGACAGGCTTTGCTCCAGCTCGACGGTTTTCACCCGGTATGCCTCGCGTTGCAGCCGGGCCATGAGGCGACCCCGGGCGGCCCTTCTGAAATCGTCCGCGGGGCTGACCGGCCGCAGGGAAGACAGGGAAAGGGCGGTGGCCAGCAGGGGCTCCAGCTCCTCACGCACTCCGGCGTAATCCGGCAGGCAGGCCGCCATGGCCTCGCCCCGGTTTATCCTGGCCAGGCACGCATCCAGCGCCCCGGCTATTTTATTCCTGTTCATAGTCTTTCCCTTTGCCCATTCTCTTTCTCAAAGTGGCCAGGGCCCGCATCTGCAGCACCCTTACGGCCCCTTCTCGTTTACCCATTATCGTTCCGATTTCCCGGTTTTCCATTCCTTCGATAAACTTCAGGATGATTACCTGCTTCTGGTTCGCGGGCAGACAGTTGATATTTTCCATCAGTTCCCGGTATTCCGCCCGGGTCTCCAGCTCTTCAATAAAATCGGTCAGTTCAACCGAGGCGACCTTCTCTATCGGGGCGAGTCTCTGCTCGCGGCGGAGAACGTTTATCAGGTGGTTATGGGCGATGCGGTAAAGCCAGGATGAAAAGGTGGCTTCCTTTCCTTTACAGGACTCGATGGACTTCCAGGCTTTGACGAACACATCTTCGGTGATGTCCTCCGCGGCCATCTTATCGTTGACCTGGTAGTAAACGTAGCGGTAAATCCGGTCAAGATAAGTCCCGTACAGTTCTCCGAAGGCCGTGAAATTCCCGCCGGCGGCCTGTTTGACTAGCTCTACAGTCTCTTCCCGACCGTACTCCGCGGCGGCGGTTGCCTTCGCCGTTTTTGCCTCTCTAACCTTATTACCAATGAGCGCCATGATTTGTTACACTTTTCCTTTAACCAGCTCCGGGAAAAGGGTCTCCGGACTAACGGGGGTGCCGGTGTGGAAGCCGATAATTTCATAGGCCAGGAACTTGGTATGCGTCCCCCTCAGGCTCAACGGGGCCAGCGGCGCGGCGTTGACGCTGTCCTTGATAAGCTCGTAGGTCTCTTCTCCGACCCACACCTTGCGGCCGGGAGTGATGGCGGCCAGCCTGGCGGCGGTGTTCACCGCGTTGCCGATGACGGAGTATTCCAGGCGGTCCACCGAGCCCATGTTGCCGGCGACCGCCATGCCGGTATTGACGCCGATGCCGAACTCCATCTTGGGCAGGTTCCTGGCCTTTTTCTGGAGGTCGTGGAGGGCGTGCTGGGCGCTGAAGGCGGCCCGGGTGGCCAGCAGGGCATGTTCCGGGCAGTTCAGCGGCACGTTCCAGACCGCCATGATGCTGTCCCCGCCGAACTTATTGACCATGCCGCCGTGCTCGAAGACGGCCCGGATAATCACCGAGAGGTACCGGTTGAGGACGCTGACCAGTCCCCGCGGGTTAATCTTCTCCGAAATGCCGGTGAAATTACGGACATCGGCGAAGAGCACGGTCACCTGGCGCTCCTCGCCTCCCAGCTTCAAATTACCGTCGTCCACGGCGTCAAGAATCTTGGTGGCCACGGAGGGGGAGACGTACCGGCCGAAGGTCCGCGTTATCTCGCTCTTCTCCAGTCGCTCCGAGGCGATGGCATGGAGGCTTACCCCGGCGAAGGCGCCGACCACGGTCAGGGGCGGGTAGAGCATGTCCAGCATGATGCCGCGGTCGAAGAAATAGAAAGCGGTGAGGAAATAGACTATCGCCAGGGATAAAGCCGCCAGGGCGGCCCAGAGGACGCGGAGGCGTATCACGGCCAGCCCGGCGAGAAAGGCCAGGATGATTATCGCCAGGAAGGTGGTGAAAGCGGGCGCCGGCCGGAGGAAATCGGCCGTCAGGATGGTATTAATGGCCGTGGCGTGCAGCTCCACGCCGCTCAGAATCCGCCCCATCGGGGTCCAGAAGGTATCCCCGAAACCGGTGGCGGTAATGCCGATGAGCACGATTTTATCCCGGAAGATATCCGGGCTGATGTTGTTGTTGAGGATGTCGGCATAGGCGACGCTTTTATAGCCCGGCGAGGCCGTGCCGCCGCGGTAGTTGACCAGCATGCCGTAGCGGCCGTCCAGGGGAATCGAGCGACCCGCCAGGGAGAGACGGTTATTTTCATCCGTAGCGTTGGGTGTTTCCGGGCGGCGGAGGTAGCCGGTCACGGCGGCGAGGGACAGCGCCGGCTCGTTTTGCCCGCCGCTGGCGATAAGCAGGGGCAGTCGCCGGACGGTACCGTCTTTATCCGGGGTGACGCCGGCATGGCCCTGGGCCATGGCGTTGGCCCGGAAGAGCTCCAGGGGCCGGATGATGGTTAGCGGCGCCGCCGTTTCCCCGGTAGCGTTCGGTTGCAGGGGAATGGCGCTGGCGACCGGCAGGATGACATTGCCCGCCCGCCCGATGGCGGCGGCCAGCTCGTCGTCGCCGGGGGCCGCCTCGGAGAAGAGGATATCAAAGACAATGGTCCGCGCCCCGGCCGCGGCCAGCGTATTAACTATCTGCGTATGGTAGGAGCGCGGCCACAAAGAGAAGCGGCCCAGCCGGGCCAGGCTCTGGTCGTCGATGCCCACCACGATGATATTATCATCGGCGGCATCCGGAGCGACCTTCGGGGCGTTGAAGAGGAAATCGCTGCTGTGCAGGTTGATGCCGTAGAAGAGATTGAAACTGGCAAATAGAGAAAATACCAGCCCGAGGCCCGCGGCGGTGAGCAGGCCCCCGATGAACCGTCTTTTTCTTTTGGACAGTTTGACCATTCCAGCCCCTCCGGTACGCCTGTCCGCGTTCCCCTGCAGATAAGCGTCTTCCCTGCGCTGGAACCATAATGATAAGGCCGGGGATGTAAACAAACCATAAACAACACGATGAAGTATCTAAATATTCTGTTAATTTAGTACTAGGACGTGGGTAACCCCCGCCCGGCTCTTTGCCCCAAATGTCATTCTGAGGAACGAAGTGACGAAAGAATCCCCCCCGCCCCTGGACCCTCCGCTGCGCTCAGGGTGACATAAATGAAGTACTTTTAGGGCGAAGCTCCCGCCCCGGAAAAGGACGGGGGTTGATGGAAAGGGGGCGGCGTAGCTGTCTAGTACTTGGAAACGGAAAGCTCTTCCATCTTGCCCGTCACCATATAGACCACGCGCTCGCAGATATTGGTGACGCGGTCGGCGCTGCGCTCCAGGTTATGGGCCACCCAGATGAGGCGCGTCGCCCGGGTGATGGTCCTGGCATCCTCGGCCATGAAGGTCAGCAACTCCCGGAACACCTGGTCGTAAAGATTGTCCACCTCGTCGTCTTCGGCCACGATGCGCCGGGCGGCTTCGGCATCGCGGTTAATCAGAGCGTCCAGGCTGCGGTGCAGCATGTCGTTGACTTTTTCCGCCATGCGGGGGATATCGATGAGGGGCTTCAGGGGCGGCTCGTCACCAATCATGAGCACAATCCTGGCGATGCCTTCGGCGTGGTCGCCGATGCGCTCAATCTCGGTGATGATGTTGAGGACGCAGATAATGGCGCGCAGGTCGCTGGCCATGGGCTGCTGCGTGGCGATGAGCTGGACGCACTTCTCCTCGATGTCGAAGCGTTTCCGGTTGACTTTCTGGTCACCGGTGACGACCTCGCGGGCCTTGTCCAGGTCCCTCTCCTTGAGGGCTTCCACGGCGCGGTCGGTGGCCTTTTCCACCATGCTGCCCATGGCGAGGACATCGTCCTGGATTTCCCGCAGTCTCTTGTGAAAGGCTGTCCTGATTTCCATTTTCAAACCTCCTGGCGGTCTTTAGCCGAATCTCCCGGTGATGTAGTCCTCGGTGCGCTTATCCCTGGGGTTGGTGAATATCTCCGACGTAGGCCCGTACTCCACCAGCGTGCCGGCCTTGTCCGTTTCCATCATCAAGAAGGCGGCCATGTCCGAGACCCGTGCCGCCTGCTGCATGTTGTGGGTGACGATGACGATGGTATAGTCCCGGGCCAGGTCCCGCATCAGCTCCTCGATTCTCAGCGTGGCCACGGGGTCGAGGGCAGAGCAGGGCTCGTCCATGAGGATGACCTCCGGCTCCACCGCCAGCACCCGGGCAATGCAAAGCCGCTGCTGCTGGCCGCCGGAGAGGGCCAGGGCCGATTGCCCCAGCTTGTCCTTGGCCTCGTCCCAGAGCGCCGCCTGCTGGAGGCTCCGGGTGACGATATCCTCCAGCTCCCCGAGCTTATGGCGGCCGTGCCGCCGCGGCCCGAAGGCCACGTTCTCGAAGACGGACATGGGGAAAGGGTTGGGTTTCTGGAAGACCATGCCCACCCTTTTCCGCAGCTCCACGACGTCGACGGAGTCGTCGTAGATGTTGATGCCGTCGAGCTCGACCAGCCCCACCACCCTGGCCCCGGTAATGAGGTCGTTCATGCGGTTGAAGAGGCGGAGCAGGGACGACTTGCCGCAGCCGGAGGGCCCGATGATGGCGGTGATAGCGCGCTCCGGTATTTCCAGGGAGATGTTGCGGAGCGCCTGGAAAGTCCCGTAGTACAGGTTCACCGCCTCCGTGCGGAGTCGACTCTGCCGGGGACCGGTCGTTTTTTCATGCAGCAATTGTGTATCGATGTTCATGCGTTAAGCCTCCGTTGACGGGCCCTCAGCCTTATAATTGTAGCGATAACGTTGAAGGAAAGCACCACCACCAGCAGCACCAGGGCGACGCCCCAGACGGTGCTCCGGGGCATGCCGGGGACGTGGGCGGCCACGGTATAGAGGTGGTAGGGCAGGGCCATGAACTGGTCGAAGGGGGACCGGGGCAGTCCGGGCAGGAGGAAGGCAGCCCCGACCACCAGTATCGGGGCGGTCTCCCCGGCGGCGCGGCTCATGGCCAGGACGGCGCCGGTGATGATACCGGGCAGCGCCTGCGGCAGGACGATATGCCGGATGGTCTGCCAGCGCGTCACCCCGATGGCCAGGCTGCCCTCCCGGTATTCCCGGGGGACGGCCAGGATGGCCTCCCGGGAGGTGGTGACCGTCATGGCCAGGGCCTGGCAGGCCAGGGTCAGGCTGGCCGAGAGCAGCGACATGCCGAAGTGGAACATCAGGACGAAGACGCCCAGCCCGAAGAGACCGTAAACGATGCTGGGCACGCCCGCCAGGTTCAGGATGGCCATGTTGATGAGCCGGGTAAACCAGTTGTCCCGGGCGTACTCGGTGAGGTATATCCCCGCCAGCACGCCGGCGGGCAGGGCGAAGATGATGGTCCCCAGCATCAGGTAGAAAGTGCCCACGATGGCCGGGAAGATGCCGCCGGCCTTGCCCGCCTTCACGGGGGCCAGCGTCAGGAAGTCCCAGCTGATGGCGCCGGCGCCGTTGAAGATAATCTCCAGGATGATAACGAAGACCGGGACGACCACGATAATCGTCGCGGCGATAAGCAGCGCGAAGGCGGTACGCTGCGATAGCTGACGCCTTGATAATATCGCACCTGATTTCACGGCTACCTCGCGAATTTCCTTTTCTGTCTTTCCAGGACCCGGTCCGCCACCAGGTTGACAGCCAGGGTGATGACGAAGAGGCTGAGGCCGATGGCGAAGAGGGCCTGGTACTGGAACCCGCCGCGCACGGCGTTACCGATGCCGGAGGCGATGGCCGCCGTCATGGGCATCATGGGGTCCGTGGGGGCGATGGGCACGGCCAGGGCGCCGCCGGCCACCATGAGTACCGTCATCGTCTCGCCGATGGCCCGGCCCACCCCCAGCATCACCGCCGCCGTGATGCCGGAGAGCGACCCCGGAATGGAGATGTGCCATATCGTCTCCCAGCGCGTGGCGCCGAGGGCATAGGCGGCCTGGCGGAAATCGTCGGGGAGGGCCCGCAGGGCGTCCTCGGAGACGCTGATGATGATGGGCAGGCTCATCAGGGAAAGCATGATGCCGGCGGTAAGGCCGGAGAGGCCGGTATTCAGATGGAAAAGGCTCTGTACCAGCGGCGAGAGGAGCATCAGGCCGATGAACCCCATCACCACCGAGGGGATGCCGGCCAGTATCTCGATGACCGGCTTGACCGTCTCCCTGACCCTGGCCGGGGCTACCTCCGCCAGGTAGGCGGCGCAGGCCACCCCCACCGGCACCGAGATGGCGGTGGCGACCAGGGTGACCCAGAACGTAGCCACGAAGAAGGGCATGATGCCGAAGGTTGGCGGCTCGGAGACGGGATACCATTTAGCGCCGAAGAAGAACTCCCAGGGAGGGGTGTGCAGAAAGATGGGCAGGCCCTCCTTCATGAGGAGGGCGATGATGCCCAGCAGGACGACAATCGTCAGCAGGCCCGCCAGGACAATCCAGCCCTCGATGAGCTTTTCACGGGGACGCCACCGCCGCCCCAGCCCCCCGGGGGCCGGTCCGGCGGCGGCACGGTCATTATTCGTTACCAGTGTGCCACCTTTGTTCAGCATGGATTACTTCAGCGGTACATAGCCTGCCTCGGTTACCCTGGCCTGCCCTTCCGGCGACAGGCAGTAGTCGATGAAGTCCTTGATAACGCCGGTCGGGGCGCCGTCGGTGTAGTAGAGGAGGGGACGGGCGATGGGGTAGGTGCCGTCCAGGGCGGTCGCCACGCCGGGCAAGACCGCCGGGGAATCGGGGGTCTTCTTGATGGCCAGGGGCTTGACCGCGTCGGTGACGTAGCCCAGGCCCGGATAGAAGATGGCGTTGGGGTTCCGGGCGACCTCGGAGACGCCCTGCTCGGTGGAGGGGAGGAACAGCACCCCGGGGCCGTACTCCAGCGAATTATCCGCGCCGGGCAGTCCCGCCATCTGCACCACGTGCTCTTTGAAGAAGACGTGGGTGCCGGAGTTGGTATCGCGGGAGAGGGCCACGATGGGGGCGTCGCTGCCGCCGACCTCTTTCCAGTTGGTTATCCGGCTGGTATAAATGGCTGACAGCTGGGCAATGGTCAGCGAGGAAACCGGGTTGGCGGGATTGACCACCACCGAGAGCGCGTCCGTGGCCACCTGAATCTCATAGGGCTCGACGCCGTTGGAACGGGCTTCGTTAATCTCCTGCGGCTTGATTTTCCGCGAGGCCTGGCAGACGTCCGTGGTGCCGTTAATCAGGGCGGCGATGCCGGCCCCGGAGCCGGGACCGCTGACGGCGATGTTGACGCCGGGGTGGATATTCATGAATTCTTCCGCCCAGACCGCGGTCAGGGGCGTCACCGTATTGGAGCCGGTGATGCTGAAGGAGCCGGTCAGCCCGCCGGCGGCCGGGGTGTTCTGGCTGCCGCCGCAGCCGGTGAGCGCCACGACGCCCAGCCCGGCGATGGCGGCCAGGGCCAGCCAGCTCCTCTTTACCTTGTTAATCTGTTTTATCAATCCTTTTAATCTCCTTAAGTCAGTTTATAGTATTTTGGCTTGTTAAAGGGAAGTTCCCGTTATTTTTCAAAGCTCCCTGACCAGCGCCGCCACCCGGTTCTGAATTTCGTCACGGATGCGCCTCACCTCTTCCGGTGATTTGCCTTCGGGGTCGTCAAGGTTCCAGTCCTCGGTGGGGACGAAGGAGGCGGGGCAGGTCTCCTCGGCGCCGCAGCCCATGGTGATGACGCGGTCGGCTTTCTCCATCATCTCCAGGGTCAGCACCTTGGGCCGCTGGCGGCGGATATCGATGCCGATTTCCCGCATGGCCTGGACCACGTTGCGGTCGGTGTGAACGGCGGGGCGGGTCCCGGCGGAGATAGCCCTGGCCCGGCCGCGCGCCAGCTTATTGAAAAAGGCCTCGGCCATCTGGCTGCGGCCGGAATTGTGCACGCATACGAATAACACTGTTTTCATTAAAAGTTAAACCTTAAACCCCTTTTCATATCTCTCTAATAACAGCATAGAGGACGCGGTTTAAAGGGGGTTTAAGGTGGTGTTAAGAGTATGTTAAATTATTACTTTTTCCCGGCCAGAGGCAGGGTGAAGGTAAAGGTGGCGCCCTTCCCTTCCTCGCTCTGGACGCGGATTTTGCCGCCGTGGGCCTCGACGACGTGCCTGGCGATGGCCAGTCCCATGCCCGAACCCTGCCCGGCACGCGACCGGTCCGCCTTGTAGAAGCGTTCGAAGACATGCGGTAAGGCATCGCGGGAGATGCCCTGTCCGGTATCGGCTATCTCCACGAGCACGGCGTCATCGATAGTCTTCGTGGCGGCCCGGATACTGCCGCCGGGGCGGTTGAACTTGATGGCGTTGTGGACGAGGTTGATGATTACCTGCCGGACTCTCTCCCGGTCCGCCGGGACGGGGGGCAGGTCCGGGGCGAGCTCTTTTACCGCGGTCACCTCCCGCCGCTCCATCTGCGGGCCGAGCTGGGTGATGACCTCATCGACGAGGGCGCTGAGGTTTACCGGTTCCGGTTTCAGCTCGGCTTTGCCGGTCTCGATGCGGGACAGCTCGGTCAGCTCGGCGACCAGCTGCGTCATACGGTCGACCTCGCCCTCAATCCTGCCGAGGAAGTCGCGCGCCGTCTCCTTATTATCGACGGCGCCGTCCCGCAGGGTCTCCACCATGGCCTTGAGGCCGGCCAGCGGCGTGCGGAACTCGTGGGAGATGTTACCCACCAGTTCGCGCCGCATCGTCTGGAGGCCGCGGAGCTCGGTGAGGTCCTGGACCACCAGCAGCACTCCCCGGGGACGGTCCGGGGTGACGGGGATGGCGATGGCCCGGAGGAAACGTCCCGAGGCGCGCGATTCGAACTGGACCGACTGCTCCCCCCCCGTTTTCAGGCAGGAGCTCAGGATGTCGTCAAGCTCGTGCTCGCGCGCCACCTCGATGAGGGGCCGGCCCCGGACGTTTTCACTGCCGGCCCGGAAGAGCTTCCGGGCCGCCCGGTTAATCAGGACGATGTCCGCCTCGCCATCGGTGAGGATGACGCCGTCGGTGAGGTTATCCAGGATACCGGTCAGCCGGGCCCGGTCCTCGGATATGGTTCCCAGTGTCTCCTTCAGCTTCGACGACATCTCGTTGAAGGCGTGGGCGAGCTGGCCCGATTCGTCACGGGTGTTGACGGCAATCCGGTGCCCGAACTCCCCGGAGGCAATCTCCCGGGAGGCGCGGGTAAGCTCGCGGATAGGGCGCGTCGTCGTCCGGGCGATGAGCCACGCCGCCAGGATAACCGCCGCCGCGGCGATGGCCGTGGCGATGATAATACCGATGATGACGCGGTCCACCGAGCTTTCCACCCGGGACAGGGGCAGGGCCACCCGGCTGACGCCCCTGACGGTGGGGCCGTCGGTGATGGGCACGGCCACGTACATCAGCTGCTGTCCCAGGGTGGTGCTGTAGCGGGAACTCTCGCCTTTGCCTGTCGCCAGGGCATCGCGGATTTCCGGGCGGGCGGCGTGATTTTCCATAATCGCGGGGTCTTCATCGGAGTCGGCGAGGACGGTGCCGTCCCGGGCGATGACGGTAATCCGGGCGTCCACCTGCTCGCCCAGGGTCCTGACCAGGGTTTCCAGGCCGGAGGCATCACCGCCGGTAAGGTAGGGCAGGCTGATTTCGGCGGTAATCCGGGCCTCGTTCTCCAGCTGGGCGCGCAGGCCCTCGAGCTGGCTGCTCCTAACCGAGCCGGTCAGGTAGGCCCCCAGGCCGGCCATGCTGACGAGCACGAACAGGAAGAACCAGGTGGTGAGGCGCCATTGCATGCTTCGGAACATTTTCAGCCTTCCAGTTTATAGCCGGTCCCCCGGATGGTGACGAGGTAACGGGGCCGGTGGGGGTCGGGCTCTATTTTCTGCCGCAGCCAGCGGACGTGCACGTCCACGGTACGGGTATCGCCGGCGAAGTCGTAGCCCCACACTTTTTCCAGGAGTTGCTCGCGGGTAAAGACGAAACCGCGGTGGCCGGCCAGGAAAGCCAGCAGGTCGAACTCCTTGGGGGTGAGCTCCAGGGTGGCTCCCCGGAGCCTGGCCCGGTGCCGGGCAAGGTCAATCTCGAGGTCGTTAATTTTGAGGGTCTTCCCGGCGGCCGGTTCCGGCCCGGCCATCCTGGACCGCCGCAGCATGGCCCGGGTGCGGGCGAGCAGCTCGCGCATGCTGAAGGGTTTGGTCATGTAGTCGTCGGCGCCGATTTCCAGCCCGACGACCTTATCGGTCTCTTCCGTCTTGGCGGTGAGCATCATGATGGGGACGGTCATGTCCCGGCGCAGAATGCGGCATACCTCGAAGCCGCTCAGCGTGGGCAGCATGACGTCGAGGATAATGAGGTCGGGCTTTTCCCGGCGGGCGGAGTCCAGGGCATCGGCGCCGTCGGCGGCGGTGACAACGTCATAGCCCTCCCGGCGGAGGTTGTAGCCGAGGGTGCTCAACAGGTTCGGGTCATCTTCGACGATTAAAATTTTACTGCCGGCCATTCCCGTCCTCAGTGTTAGTATAGGACGAAGAGCACCGTTTATCAAAAATTTCTGGGGGAACAGATAAGAGAGACGTTGCCTTAAAAGTATTT
>MGNX01000064.1:0-5819 GCA_001796935.1 Chloroflexi bacterium RBG_16_60_22 | reverse complement strand
GCCACAGAAGCCCCCGGCCGCCGTACCCTGATGCCGACGGCAACCGGGGTTTTCGTAGCTAACCGGGGCTATTAAAATGAATCCGTGGCGCCGGTTCAGCTGGCGGGCTGGCCCTGGCGGTCGGTAATCCAGACAGCCATGTCCTTGGCGTTATTGCTGTCCCAGAGAACGCTCTTCTCCTTGCCGGCGACGCCTCCGGGCATGCGGTCGATGGTCATGATGAACTTGCGGCCCTTGGTGGGGTAGGTGGGGTTGAGGCTCACTATCACCATCCAGCCGCCGCGGTCGGGGGGCAGCTTGTAGGTGGCTACCTGCGTCCCCTCCAGCTTATCGATTTGCGCGGCCATGATTTCCCGGGGCGTGAGCGGCTTGACCTTCTTCACCTTTTCCTTAGCGGGCGTGGCCGTTGGCGCCGCCGCTCCCGGGACAACATTGGCCGTGGTTACCTGTTTCTTTTTTCCGAACATCTCCGTCCTCCATGATATAAGTCCGTTTAAACGGCTTATTCTTTAACGTCCGGCTCCGGCGGTGCCGCCGCGAGGCGGACCCGGGCCGACTTCGACCTCAAGACAGCCAGGCCGGTCTAATGTCCTTTCCATAACCTTAACTCTGTTTGCCGCTTTCCGGTCAATTATTAGCCCCCCGGCAGGGTACCGGGGGGTTGACATCGTCCCTCTACTACCTTATTATTTCTAGTATAGTATTTCTATATCAGGATATCAAGAAAGCCAAAACAGGAAATATATTTCTAGTAGCATTATACAACTCTTGCCTGAAATGTCAATATCCTTTCCCGTCTTGTGGCGAAAAGATACAGGGGGGTAGAAATGATGGGTGAATGGATGTTTATTACCAACCACGGTCTCATCCTGGCTTCCATCGCCAGGAACCCGGAAAAGACCGCCCGGGAAATCGGCGATGACGTTGGTGTTACCGAGAGAACGGCCCATAAGTTAATTAAAGACCTGGAAAAAGACGGATATATCACCAAGACGAAGGTCGGTACGAGGAATGCGTACCGCATCCATACCTCCGTACCGATCAAAGCCAGCGACGCGGCCGTCGGCGAGCTGCTGATGATGCTCGGCTGGAAGCGGCGCAAGGGCCAGAAGACGGCCGAGCCCCCGGGGCGTAACGCCTGAAGGTCAAGCCACGTCACCTGACCGGACTGAATCGCCAGCCATCATTTATTAGACGAACGTGCGTGTAACTATGAACTTATTTGGCTTCCTGAAACCTAAACCGACCATCTCCGACCGGGAGCTGGCCGCCGGATTGCGCTGGATGATGCCCTGCCGGATGAGGTGCTTTCGCCGGAGGTGAGACAGATAAAAGGCGAAAGGTGATTTTTATTGAAAATAGGAATAAAATAAGAACGGAAATATCATGCCGGGAGGTGGCGAAAATGGTGAAGATGACAAGGTCGGTGGCCGAAGCCAGGCTGGGAAACGTGTCCGATGAGAAGCGTTTCTACTGCCAGGACGGCAGGTACCTGAAAAACCTGAAGGAGCTCCAGGAAGCGCTGGGGCAGATATCCGGGGAGACCTACCGCGCTCACGCCAACGAGTCGAAGAACGACTTCAGCACCTGGGTGCGGGACGTCTTCGGGGACGACAAGCTCTCCAGCGACCTGCTGAAGAGCCCCAGCCAGGCCCTGGCGGCCAAAGCCGTGGCCGATAGGCTGACATGGCTGAAGGGTAAGCTATAGTGGTCAACCCGGCGGATATCCGCCGGTGGAAATAGAAGGAGGAACATATGTCCGTTCAGAGGACGGAGACCGCTCCGGCCAGAGAAGAGAAACCCAAGAAAATCATGGTCCAGCCGCTGCCCCAGATTCTCGATGAAATCGAGAACAGCATCCGGATGGCCGACGAGGCCGCCGACAGCGCCAGGAAAGCGGCGGAGGAAGCCCGGAGGGCCGGAGAGAAAGCTGCCAAGGAAGCGGAACGAGTTGCTTCTGAAGCCATTGCCAGGGTAGAAAAGATAGCCAAGGATGCCCTGAAACTGGCCGAGTTACTGAACTCAGCGGTTACAGAGGCGGCGGCTGTCCTCGATAAGAAACTATCGAAAAAGGCCTAGCTGAAAGCTCCCTGACAGCCCTTTTTATTCAGCTTAAAGGATGCGGTGCGGTGGGAAATTCTCACTGCATGGCAGGGATTATCGTCTAAAAAGATGCGGCGGCAGGCGCATGGCGTTAAATCATAATATCGCCAGGAAAAGCCAGTAAACGGCGATGTTGATGACGGTAAGCGGCGCCCCGACTCTGACGAAATCCCAGAAGGAGAGGGTAGCGCCACCCCTTTTTTCCGCGTTCTGGATGATAATGATATTGCTGGCGGCGCCGAGCAGCGTCAGGTTGCCGGCGATGGTGCTCCCGGCGGCCAGGGCCATCATGTCCCGTGCCGATGCCCCGATTTGCACCAGCACCGGCAGGTAGAGGGCCACGAGGGGGACGTTGGAGAGCAGCTGGCTCAGCAGGACGCTCACCCCCAGAATCACTCCCGTAGCGGTAAGGTCCAGGTTGGTGGCGGCCAGGGCCGACTGGAAAATGCCGGCGTCCCAGACACTCTGCATCAGGACGAACATGGCCGCGAAGAAAATCAGCGTGAACCAGTCGAGCCTCCTGAGCAGGCCGGGTCGCCTCGGGATGAAGACGATAACCGGCAGGGCCGCCGCCAGGGCGATATAGGTCAGCTTGAAATCTATCTCCAGGCCCGCCAGCACCGTTACGATTTTGGCGATGATGAGCACGACCAGTATCACCAGTGATATCCGGGAGAGGCCGGCCAGCCTGGCATCCTTAATCGGCTCGATGGCGTGGGCCAGGGGCCGACCGTGCAGGTGCCGGCGGTAGAACAGACGCAGCAGCAGGTAGGCCAGGAAAAGGTTCACCAGGGTGGGCGCCAGGAGAAAGCGCAGGAAGGTCACGAAGGGGTTGGCCACGCCGCCGTGGATGGCGATCAGCAGGTTCTGGGGATTGCCTATCGGGCTCATGACGCTGCCGATGGTCACGGCAAAGGCCAGGGAAAGCAGCAGCACCCGGGGCTGGGTATCGGCCCGGCTGGCCAGGGACAGGACGACCGGGGTGCCGATGATGGCCAGCGTATCGTTCATGAGCAGCGCCGAGAGCAACCCCATGCCGAAGATGACCAGCAGTATCAGGCCGTTAAGCGTGCGCGCCCGGCGGAAGAGCCGGTAGGCCAGGTGACCCAGGTAGCCGCTGTCTTCCAGGGCCTGCCCGATGACGAAGACCCCGAAGAGGAAAAGCATCACGTCGGCGTTGATGGCCTCCAGCGCCCTCCCCGGCGATATCTCCCCGGATACCAGCACCGCCAGCGCCCCCAGCAGCATTATCTGCCAGAGCCGCAGCCGGATGTTGCCGACCTGCCGGACGGCGATAAGGACGAAGACAATAATCAGGGTGATGATGGAAATCATACCGGGTCAAAGCTTGGCCGGGAGACGTTTTTCATAGTCCGGCGGGCCTCACGGCGCGAAAGCGCCCGTCCACAGCCCGGCGAGGAAAGACCGGGCGTTGGTGCCGAGCACCCGCGTATCGTAGCCGCCCTCCTGGACCACCAGAGTGGGGTAACGCAGGGCGCCAATCATCTCCCCCATGGCCTCGAAGTCGGCGGCTTCCAGCGTCCAGCTGCCGGTGGGGTCTTCCCTGGCCGTGTCCAGCCCCAGGGCGACGACGAGGAAACGGGGACGGAACCTTTTCACCCTCTTCAGGGCGTCCTTGAGGATGCCGCGGTAGAAATCGCCGCCGATGTTCTCCGGCAGGGGGATATTGACGTTGAAGCCCCGGCCTTCGCCCTTCCCCTTCTCGCCGGCGAAGCCGCTGAAGTAGGGATAGGTGTAGCGGGGATGGCCGTGGATGGAGATGGTCAGCACGTCCGCCCGCTCGTAGAAGATTTCCTGGTGGCCGTTGCCGTGATGGTAGTCGATGTCCAGGATGGCCACCTTACCCCAGGAACTTAGCAGGTTGGCCGCCACGGACGTGGAGTTGAAATAGCAGAAGCCGCCGAAGGTGGACGGCTCGGCGTGGTGGCCGGGCGGCCGCACCAGGGCGTAGGCCAGGCGGTAGCCCTCGAGGAGCTGCTTGGCCGCCGTCAGGGCGCAGTCCACCGCCCGCCTGGCCGCCAGGTAGGCGTTGCCGGTCAGCGGCGTGAAGGTATCGATGCAGTAGTAGCCGGCGCGGATGGGCAGGTCCCTGGGGGGGCGCGTCCGGTTGCGCACCGGGAAGACGTAGGGGTAGATGGCGGTGTCCTCGCTGAGGCCGGCACACACCTTTCGCAGGTAATCGACGAAGCGGTGGTCGTGGACGGCCTTGATGTGCTTCTCCGAGTAGTGGCGCGGCGGCACCTTCTGAAAGAGGTTGGTCTTGGCCAGCTCCTCCAGGATGACGTCGATTCTCACCGGCGACTCCACGTAGCCGCGCTCCTCGACGTGGTGTATCCAGTGGCGGTCGTTGATGACGAGCCTGATGCGCTTGTCCGCGGCGACGGTGCGCTTGATGCGGAGGGGAGGCTTCTTGACGTAACGGGGGGCGCGCCGCCGGACGGGGTCGTCCTTGATGGACGCCACCACCATCTCGACATACTCCTGGGGGGCGATGCCCTTATATTTGCGCTCCAGTATGGCGCGGACAATCTCCTTCAGGGTATCGCGCGGCAGCTCGATGTCCCGGGCGAGGTCGTCATAGACCAGGAAGGGGGGGTTATCGCCGCCGGGGTTGATGGGGGTCTCGTAGGCGGTATTGATGATGGGGCGGGCGCCGTATCGCTCGTAGAAGCGCAGGCGCCTCGCATTCTGTTTCCTGGTCTCGGGGATGCGGCTGAGGGTGGGGTCATCGGGGAGGCATTCGAAGAAGAGGCCGATGGTCTCCAGGTCGAGCGCCTCCTCCCGCACCCTTTCGTAAAGGGCCCCGCCGATGCCGCCGCCCGTCTTCGTTTCCGCCGCGGAAATATAGTCAAGATAGCCGAACTTCAGGGTCGGTTCGTGGAAGAGCAGGGCGAAGCCGTCCACGTGTCCCCGGACCCCCTCGGCGATAAAGATGATGGCCCGGAACCGGTACTTGAGCGGGTTGCGCAGCTGCTCCGGCAGTTTGCGGATGTCACGCCTGGGCAGGAGGGGGAACTGGGTGCGCAGGATTTCCTGCACCTGGGCGATGGCGTCCTGGTTGGCGGGGGTAATATCGTCGTAAACGCGCCTGATACGAAACATCGTCCGTCCTTGCCGGTTAGCCGCCCGTACTGATTATACCAGTCAGGTTAAGCCCGCGTATAATCATGCTTACGGCGATGGCGGCCAGCAGGAGGCTGAACACCCGGGAGATAGCCCGGAGTCCGCCCTGCCCCATGAACCCGGCAATCCGGCCGCTCAGCAGGAAGATAACCCAGGTAATCAGCATGTTCAGGGCGAAGGATACCAGCACCATGTAGAGAGGAAACTGAATGGCCAGGAGCAGCAGGGTGGTGATGGTGGCGGGGCCGACGGTGAGGGGCGTGCCGATGGGGACCACCGCCACCAGCTCTTCCTTGATGGCGGTAACCATGTGGCCCGTGGACATGTACCGGATGGAGAGTATCAGCAGGATAATCCCGCCGGCGATGGCGAAGGAGCCCACGGAGATGTCCAGCACCCTGAGGATGAACTGGCCGAAGAAGAGGAACACCAGGCCGACCAGCGTGGCGGTGATGACGGCGTAATGGACCATCTTGAGGCGCTCCCGCCTCATCATGTCCTCGCCCATGGAGATAACGAAGGGCAGGTTGCCGAAGGCATCAATCACGATGAACAGGGGCACGAAGGTCAGC
>MGNX01000063.1:9733-18837 GCA_001796935.1 Chloroflexi bacterium RBG_16_60_22 | reverse complement strand
GCCATCTCCCGGGCCTTCTCCCGGTAAGAGTGCCGGTCTATCCGGGCCGAATTCCCCTGGAAGCCGACGCAACCCCGGCGCCGGTATTCCCGGTAGTAGGCGGCGAGGCTGTCCCTGACTTCTTCCACGGTGGGGGCGTGGCAGCCGGCCCGGGTCTCGTCGAGGAGCTCCCGGCACATGTAGTTGCCCCCGCCTCCGGTGACGAGAATGGGCCGCTGCGCCGCCAGATATTCGAACAGCTTCCCCTGGTTACCCACCAGCCCTTCCTCGGTTTCCCAGTTTATGGCCAGCAGCACCTGGGACTCCCGCTGCTTCGCCAGAGCCACCTGCCGGGTAACCCAGCCGTACTGCCGGACCACGCCGGACAGTCCGCATTGTGCTATCTCCTGGTGCAACCAGCCCTGTTCCGGGCCGTAAAACCTGACTTCAACATCGGCGGGGTTTATCGTTCCCTCGGCGATGAGGGATTGCAGGGCCGTAAGGAACGTTGAGGCATCCTGTTTCCCGGTATATAAGTTCCCGGTGTGGGTGATGGTAAACCGGGCGGCCAGGCTCCGTGGCGGGTCGTTCACGTCTTCCGGGTCGTAGCCGTTGGCGATGGTATAAACCGGTCTATCGCCGTGCAGGGTCTTGAGTTTATCCGCCCAGGGCCGGGAAACGGTAACCAGAGCATCGGCCCGGGAAAGGGTCTTGATTTCCAGTCTCCTGTCGAGCATTTTCCTGAACCAGCTGTAGGTGTAGTTATGGTTCTGGGACCAGAGGTCGCGCAGGTCAGCCACCCAGGGAACCCGGTGGCGGGCGGTCAGCGCCTGGGCGATGATATGGCTGGAAACGGGTGAAGAGCTGCTGATGATGGCGTCGATATTTTCACGCCGCAACAGCTCGTCTCCCAGCCTGATGCCGAAGGGCCTCCAGCCCTTATCGGCGTCCGGGTAGTTGATAATCTCGCCGCAGCGGGTCATCATGAAGTCCAGCAGGGACTTCTTCGAGGTAACCCCGAACCTGTCCCTTATTTGAGCCCGTACATCGTGGCGCGCGTCCAGCCGGAACAGTCTTCGCCATAGCCTCAGGGAGTCCCGGTAGGGCGTATTAAAAACCGCTAGTTCCGGGGGCAGCGGCAGCGTTATCGGGTCGGTGGTGAGCAGAACAGGCTGCCACCCGAACTCCGGCAAATACTTGATTAACCCGGGAATACGGGTGCCGAAGTATCTGGCGATAATCATTACTTTCTGCATTTTCCTGTCCATAATTTACGGTTTAGCAAAGGAACAACCGCCGCGACCGTCAAATTGCAGCGATACCTTCAGACCCCTTTTCTGAAGGAACTCGTCCGTGGCTTTCTTGCAGCCGGGCACCGACCCGTAATCGTCGATAATCACCCGGCCCCCGCTGACGACGTTGTCGTAAAGGTTTTCCAGGCAGCATTTGGTCGACTCATACCAGTCGGCGTCTATCCTTAATACGGCGATGTCCCCGACCTTGTTACAGTGCTCCGGCAGGGTACGGTCAAACCAGCCCTTGACCATGAACAAGTTGTCCCGGTCCAGGCCAAGTGTATCAAAAAGCAAGCTCTCGACCTCCCCGAAGGTGCCCAGGCAGTAGCCCGGCGCCACCACGCTGGCCGATTTGTCTTGAGGCATCGCCACGAGAGGTTCCTGGTATTCGTCCTCGGCGGTCTGCTCCGGCAGCCCTTCAAACGAGTCGAAGAGCCAGGACTTCCGGCCGCTCCGGTGGTCCCTGGCGACCAGGGCCATGAGGGCCGAGCTGCCGCCCCGGGCCACGCCGCACTCCACGAAGCATCCTGGTAAACCGGCCTTTTCCGACCCCGCGGCGGCGTCATAGGTGGTCAGTAACCCGGTCCGGCCCACCATGGTGTAGGGCAGGATACGGCGTACCGTTTTAATCTTACGGAGGTTCTTCCTGTCAAGTATCAGGGTGTAATAGACGTAAGCGCCGGCATAGTAGGCGGCGTCCGCGGTCTTTTGCCAGGCCCCGTACACCCGGCTGGCCAGCCGGTAGAGCGCCTTGAAGAGGCCCTCCGGGAGCCATTTTTTCATAATAGATTGAGTTGTCGCAAAAGGCATCGGAAATTACCTGCTCAAGATTTCAGTATCTCCCTCACGGACGCGGCGATGGAATCGGCGTCCGGGTAGTAGCGCTTTTCCAGCGTGGGGCTGGCCGGGGCCGGGGCATCGGGCAGGGAAACGCGCCCCACCGGCGATTTCAGGTATTTAAAGGCCTTTTCCACGGCCAGGGCCGCCAGTTCCGCCCCGATGCCGGCTGTCTTCCAGCCGCCGTCGGCGATGACCAGTCGGCCCGTCTTTTTGACCGATTTCAGCAATAAATCTTCGTCCAGGGGCTTGAGGGAACGGGGGTCGATAAGCTCGACGTCGATGCCCTCTTTTTCCAGCGTGGCGGCGGCTTTAATTGCCTCGGTGACCAGGTAGGAGGTTGCCACCAGAGTGACGTCTTTGCCGTCTTTCCTGACGATACCCTTGCCCAGCGGCACGGTAAACATCTCCTCCGGCACCTCGCCGGTCTTTTCATAAAGCCAGCGGTCATCGATATAGATGACCGGATTATCGTCGGCGATGCTGGCCAGGAGCAGCCCCTTGGCGTCGTAGGGCGTGGCGGGCATGACCACCTTGAGGCCGGGGATGTGGGTGAACATCGCCTGGAGGCTCTGGGAGTGCTGGGCGGCCTGCTCGCCGCCCCGGTTGACGATAGCCCAGATGGTCAGGGGGACGCTTAGCTGCCCGCCGAACATGTAGTACCAGTTGGCGGCCTGGTTGGCTATCTGGTCCATGGCATAGAACATGAAGTCCATGCGCGAATGCATCAATATCGGGCGCATGCCGGCCAGCGCCGCCCCGATGGCCGCCCCGGTGACGGCGTTCTCCGATACGGGCGTATCGATGATGCGCTCCGGGCCAAAACGGTCGAGGAGGCCGACGGTGGTGCCGCCGACGTACCAGGGGGTCGTGACGCCGGCGCCGATGAGAAACACCCGCTCGTCCCCGGCGATGGCCTGGTGCAGCGTTTCGTTAATGGCCTGGACATACGGTATCGTCCGCATTTTACCGGCACTTTCCTTCTTTGAACACGTCGGTGAGAAGCTCTTTATCATCAGGGTAAGGGCTGCGGCGGGCAAAGGTAACGGCGGCTTCAATCTCCGCCGCGATGTTCTCTTCGATGGCGGCCTTCTCCGCGTCCGTCAGGCCGCCTTTTTCCTTCAGGAGCCTTTCCGCGGCATCGACCGGGCAGCGGGCCATCCAGGCGTCCAGCTCGGCCTGGGAACGCAGGCCCCGGTCCACGTCCGTACTGGGGCCGACATGCCCCCGCCAGCGGTAGGTCATACACTCCAGCAGGGTGGGGCCCCGCCCCCGGCGGGCGGCAGCGATGGCCTTGCCTGATTCTTTATAGACCTCGACGACATTATTGCCGTCAATCCTCAAGCCGGGGATGCAGAACGCTGCCGCCTTGCGGTAGAGTTCCGTATTGGCCAGGCAGGCGCCGACGGGCATATGGGTGGCGTAGAGGTTATTCTCGCAGATAAAAACCACCGGCAGCTTTTTCAGGGAGGCGAGGTTTAATGATTCGTAGAAAACGCCCTCGTTGGTGGCGCCGTCGCCGAAGAAGACCACGGCGACGCTGTCCTTGCCCTGGAGGCGGAAGGCCAGGGCTGCCCCCACCGCCAGCGGCAGCGACCCGGAGAGTATCGCCGGGCTGCCGGGCAGTCCCATTTCCGGCTGGGCGGGGTGCATCGAGCCGCCCCTGCCCCGGGAGGCGCCGGTTGACTTAACATAACATTCAGCCACCAGGGCCTTGAGGTCGCCGCCCTTGGCGATGTAATGGCCGTGGTTGCGGTGGTTGCTGAAGACCCAGTCGGTCGGCTTCAAGTTGGCGCAGACCCCGGCGGCCACCGCCTCCTGGCCGATGTACAGGTGGGTAGGGCACTGGATTTCCCGCTGCTCAACAAGCTCCCCCAGCCTTTCCTCAAGACGGCGGATGGTGAGCATGGTGGTGTATAGTTTCCGGAGTCCCTCTGGCGATGTGTTATTCACCATCTAGACGATGTATTCCCTTCTTCTGGCACTGACGTAACGGGTGAGCTCGTCTTTATGGAGCCTGACCCAGGCGATATTACGGGTCAGGCCGTCCTGCAGCGTGACCTTCGGGTCGAAGCCCAGTATCTCGCGGGCTTTATCGATGTTGGGCACGCGGATATCGACATCGGCGAAGCCGGGCGCCCGGAAGGCTATCTTCGACTTTGATTTACAGAGCCTTACCACCTCCTGCGCCAGGGCGTACACGGTGACCGTGTTCAGCGGGTTGCCGATGTTGAACGCCTGCCCGATGGCACCCTCCACCTCCATGGCTTTCACCAGCGCGTCGCAGAAATCGTCGATGTAACACCAGGCCCTTATCTGGGTGCCGTCACCGTAGACTTCCAGGTCCTGGTTCTCCAGCGCTTTAAGTATGAAGCGCAGCACCACGTGGTCGCCCACCCGGCCCACGCCGAAGATGTTAAAGGGGCGGATGACCACCACCGGCAGGCCCTGCTGCCGGTGATAGCTGAAAGCCAGGTGCTCCGCCGCCAGCTTGCTGACGCAGTAGCACCACCGCACGTCCTGGACCGAGGCAAGGGCCGAGTCGGCGTTTTCCGCGACACGGAAGGCATTGGAGCCAAAGACCTCGCTGGTGGAGAAGCAGACCACCCGCTCGCAGTCATGATTCTTGGAAACGGCCTTGAGCAGGTTGGAGGTGCCGGTATAGTTCACCTCCAGGGTATCCAGGGCGTTGCTGATAACCTCCTGGACGCCCACCATGGCCGCCATGTGGACCACTATCCCGGCGTCGGCTACCGCCTTGGTCAGCGCCGCCGCATCCAGGATATCGACCCGGGACAGCTCGATGTTTTTATGGCCCTTTAAATTCGAGTAGGCAAAGGCATTCTCGTTGAAATTGCGGTCGAGCAGGACCACTCTATTGTTGTCAACCAGGCGCTGCGCCAGTGACACGCCGATGAAGCCGCCGCCGCCGGTGATGAGTATCTTTTTACCTTTTATCATTCACGCCTCCCCGAATATCAATGCCGTGGGTGCTCACCGCTTGTTTTTAATATCCGCCAGGTACCGGCGCAGACCTTCGGCCAGGGGCCGCGGGGCATAGCCCAGGGCCTGCCGCGCCCGGGTAATGTCCAGCACGAACCGGAAGGGGCGGTCAGCCCGGCCGGCCTCCGTGACCACCGCCGACTTCGCGCCGGTGATTTCGATAATCCGCTCGGCCAGTTCCCTGATGGGCGTTTCCCGGCCGCCGCCGATATTATAAACTCCCGGCTCGCCTTTTTCCCAGGCCAGGACCGTCCCCCGGACGGCATCACTTACGTGCACGAAATCGCTGCTCTGTCCGCCGTCCCCGTGCACGGTCAATGGCTGGTTGGCCAGGGCTTGCCGCACGAATGTGGGCACGGCGTCAGACCGGCGGCAGTTCTTACCGTAGACGCCGGCGTAACGCAATACTATCATTTTCATCCGGCTGCCGTAAATACGGCAGCACAGCTCGCCGGCCAGCTTGGCCACGCCGTAAACGCTGTCCGGTCGGACTTCCTGCTCTTCATCGACGGGCAGGTGACCGGGCGGGACGGCGTAAACGCTCATGGTCGACGCGTAGATGAAGCTCTCGACGCGGCCGGAAGAAGCCGCGTGAAGCAGGTTAAGCGTCCCCCGCGCGTTGGTGTCAAAGCCCGGCAGGGGGTTTGCCATCTCTTCCTCCCCGGGTAGCTGCGCGGCAAGGTGGAAGACCGTTGTTATTTTCATGTCCTTAATGATACGGGCCAATACCGCGGTATCCTGGATTTCACCTTTATGGAGGCTGAAATCCTGATGGTCCAGCAAATCGGCGATATTTTCCGTCCTCCCGGAGCGGGTCAACGCCGCGACGCGGTGTCCCCCGGCCACCAGTTCACGGCACAGGTGAGAGCCGATGAAACCCGTGGCGCCGGTCACGAGGATGCTCACGCCGAACCGATTGCCTCTCGATAGAGTTCCTCGTATTTCTCCACCCCCTTCTCCAGGGATAAATTCGCCTTGATATATTCGCGGGCGCGCTGCGCCTTGTCCCTGGCTTCCGCCGGGTCGTCGAGGACTCGCTGCAGCGTGCCGACGAGTTCGCGGTGGTTGCCGTATTCCACGAGGTAGCCGGCATCGATATCCTTCACGTTAGCGCTGGCAACCGTGTCCCGGCTGACGATGATGGGCGTACCGCAGAGCACCGCCTCGAACGGCACGCCGGTCCCCTGCTCGTACACCGAGGTCTGGACGACCACGTCCGCGTCCACCAGCGCGGCCAGCTTTTCCCGGCCGCTGATAAACCCGGTAAACAGCACCCGCGCCGACAGGTCCAGCTCGTTGACCTTTCGGGTAAGGGCGGACAGGTAGCCGTCATCAGGACCGGCGACGACCAGGACCACGTCGTTCATCGATTTGACGAGCTCCCCGAACGCCTCCACCAGAAAGCCGAGCCCCTTTATCCAGTGGATTCTGCCCAGGAACAGGACCAGATGCCTGGCGGTTATGCCGTATTTCTGGCGGAACCGCCCCCGGGCGGGCAAATCAGAGAATTCCTGGATATCAAAAGGCGGGGTAATCTGGACAATCCGGTCACGGCTGACGCCCCTGGCGGTATATTCATCGACCGCCCCTCTGGTCTCCGCCACGAGCCGGACGGCATCCCTCAGCTGGCCGTGGCCGCAGGTAATATCGTAAAGCCATTTGAGCAGCCACTTTAGATTCCTGCCTCCCCGGGTGGTCCGGGGTAGGGAGCCGTGGGCGTCCAGCACGTAAGGGACCCCGTACTTGCGGGCGTAGTGGTGAATCACGATGTTCTGAAAACTTCTGAAGCAGTGGAGGTGGATGATATCAAAGTCCCGGAGGCTCTTTCTGGCCTCACCGACCAGGGCGGGCGTGAAGAAAAAATTGCCGATGCTGGAGACGCAATGGAAGGGGTGAACATTGACGCCCGCCAGTGAATTGATATAGTCCCGGTCGAGCTGAAAATCGCTGGAGTATATCATTACTTCATGTCCTTTTCCGGCCAGGGCGCGCGATATTTTATGGATGATGGTTACCGTGCCGCCGCCCAGGGGCGGGGAGAAAAGGTCAAACACATGCAGCAATTTCACTTTCAGCCTTTACCAGAGTGAGGCCGGATAACTTCCCCCGCGGTATGTTTAAGCCTCCGGTTTTATCCCGGCCCGGCAATTTTTTAACGGGTTCAGCACCGCCTTTATGCCGCCTCTTCAGGTAATCCCCCTTTTAGGTGCCAGCCAACAGGCTAATGCACCTTGAGTAGATTATAAACCTTTACCTGACGTATAACAAGTGTCTAATTATGCTGATAGGCATAAAATAGCACAAAAGATGCCAAATGTCAAGTTTAGAGAATACGTAATAGCCTGACAGGTGGGAAAATAGTGATTATAACCTGATGATGTTGGCGGCGGTAAGAGTTTTGGTGACGCCCCGAGTGTCAAATACGAGGCTGGACTTGGCGACGATATCCGGGTAATCGTAATCGCTGTGGTCAGTGGCGATGACCAGGCAGTGAGTCGCCGCCAGGCGAGCGTCGGTGAGCTTAACGGAGGTCAGGGTTTTTCCGTCGACGGTGATTTTCGGAACGTAGGGGTCGTTATAACTTACCTCGGCACCGCGTTGCCGGAGGAGTCGGATGAGTTTGAGCGAAGGCGATTCCCGGGTATCCCCGACGTCCTTCTTGTAAGCTACTCCCAGTACCAGCACGCGGGCAGAGCTTAAGCTTTTTCCCCGGCTGCTAAGGGCTTCCATAATCCAGGTGGTGATATTATAAGGCATGTTCTCGTTAATCTCGGCAGCCAGCTCGATGAAACGAGTATGGAAATCGTACTCCTTGGCTTTGCTGGCCAGGTAATAGGGGTCAAGCGGGATGCAGTGGCCGCCCACGCCGGGTCCCGGCTGAAAACGCATGAAACCGAACGGCTTGGTCGCGGCGGCGTCGATTACCTCCCAGACATCGATTCCCATTTTCCGGCAGAGGATGGTAAGCTCGTTGACCAGGGCGATGTTCACGATGCGAAAGACGTTTTCAAATATCTTGGTCAGCTCGGCCACCTCCGGGGAGGAAAGGGGGATGACGTTATCGGCCACCTGCCGGTAGAGAAGCTCGGCCAGTCGGGTCGACTCGTCATTGATGCCGGCGACGAGTTTGGGGGTATTTTTCACCGTGTATTTTTTATTGCCGGGGTCGATTCTCTCCGGGGAATAGGCCAGGTAGAAGTCCGTGCCTGCCTTGTAGCCGGAGCTCTCCAGTATGGGGAGAATAACCTCCCTGGTGGTACCGGGGTAGGTGGTGCTTTCCATCACCACCAGCTGTCCCCGCTGGAGGTGGCGGGACAGCTCTTCGCACTCCCGGGTGACGTAGGACAGGTCCGGCTCTTTGGTCTTGGTCAGGGGAGTGGGCACGCAGACGCAAATAGCGTCAACCTCCTCGAGGTGTTCCTGCGAGGCAAACGCCCGCAGCCGTTTATTGCCCGTTACCTTCTCCAGTCGCTGGCTGCTGATATCCCCGATGTAAGACTTCCCGGCATTAACCGCATCGGCTTTATGGGAGTCCATATCGAACCCCACCACCTTAAAACCGGCTTCCGCGAAGGCGATGGACAGCGGCAGGCCAACGTAACCGAGACCGACCACGCCGATAACCGCGCTTTTATTCAATAGCTTTTGCTGGATGTCAGACATATCTTCTCCAGTGTTTCACCGGTTTCTATCCGGGCCAGAGTGGTATCACCATTACGGCGCTTCTTATATTATCTCAGAAATATTATTTTTACCGGGCATTATGTTATGATAACCACAGCAACGGCTGAATTTCAGACATATTATAGGGCAAACCAGGTATAAAGTAAATTGGGGGTTGCCTCCATGGAATTGAACCGGAGGACGTGGAGCCGGGCTTTATCTCTCGTATTAATACTCGTTGTTCTGGCAACCGCGGCGGCGCTGATTTATTCCGCGGCGAGCCCGGCCGTGGCCGACAGGTACACCGAGTTTTATATACTCGGGAGG